>CAUQNY010000047.1:0-16484 GCA_963519425.1 uncultured Capnocytophaga sp. | reverse complement strand
AATTAGAATTTAAGGATTGGAAAACAGAGGTATATTTCTTACCTCTTATCTCTTACCTGAATAAAACACCCTCTGGCAGTACAATTCATACAGAGGAGGCGCATTCAACTGCAAAAAGAAATCTCTCGTGATGGCTTTCTTTACAGTCTGAGGAATACTTACCACTTCCAAAGTAGGAAAAACCAAAGAACTTACTACAAAAGGTTGTAGTTGCAGTTCCAACGCTTTTACTACTGAAGTACTATCAGAAATAGAAGATGATATAGCTGTATTGTCACAGCATTTTTTATGTGAAGTGTCTGTTTCGTTTTCGTCTTCATCGTCTTCTGAAGCACAGCAAGAACCCATACAGGCACAGCTATCATCATCTTCTTCACTTATAAAAGAAGTGATATACTCTAAAGACACAGACGACAAACTATCTTTACAATAATGAAAAGAAATAGCCCATCCTGAATTAGAGTACAGAATGAGTGCAGAGAGTATTATGGTAACTAATTTTCTTTTCATTTTTTGCAAAGGTAATCATACTTCCTGATTTAACCAAATAATTTAAGAAATAATTTTTTTGAAGATGCTTTTCCAGCGGTATTTTCTTGCCCATTTTCCTTCAGCAGGAGATAGTAGATAAGGTTGTTTTTGTCTCTTAGCTTCTAAAAAACCGCTATAATAGTCTATAAATCGTTTTAAGCTACGTTTTTTGAAAGCCAATTTAGCACTTGCCAATAGAGTGAGTACCCAACCATAACGAAGACGATAAAAAACACTTCCTTGTAGTCTATGTGCATTACTTTTATAACCTGCTCCTGTAGGCCGGAGGTGTTTTACGTGAAGGGTAGCATCGGTTTGCACCTTCCATCCGTGATAGCGCGCTAAAAGCTCATCGGCTGTATCCCATCCCATTGCTGTTTTGAGTCCTCCGATAGCCTTGAAACACTCTTTCCGGTATGATTTTACAGCTCCTCGAAGGTGGTCAGTATTTGTTAGATTTTCTAATATCCAATGGTCATTTTTCAAAATGTAGCAAAAACCACCGAACATTCCTAATTGAGAATTTTGAATATATTGGTTAACCATTGTTTCGAGGTAGAAGGGGGGAAAGATAAGATCGGCATCAAATTTACAGATGATGTCAATATTGTTTTGCAGACAAGGCAAACCGAAATTAAATGTTTGCACTACTTTAGCTCCAGGTAGATGAGCTCCTTTCTCAGTACGTTGAAGCAACTGAACTATAGGGGATTCTGTACAGATTTTGGCTACAATTTGAGAGGTGGTATCGGTAGAAGCATCGTCGACAACAATGATTTGGGTTGGTAAAAAAGTTTGGTTCAGAAGTGATTGTAGCGTAAGGGCAATACTTTCTTCTTCGTTAAATGCAGGGATAATGATTCCTATATTCATTGTTGGGTATGATCTGTTTCAATAAGGCCATCTTTCAGGCGAATAATACGTTTGGCATATTGGGCAATGTCCTCTTCGTGGGTTACTAATATCACAGTATTGCCATTTTGGTATATTTCATCGAAGAGTCTCATAATTTCATAAGATGTTTTAGAATCAAGATTCCCTGTAGGTTCATCAGCTAATATGATAGAAGGATGGTTTACCAAGGCACGAGCTATGGCTACTCGTTGGCGTTGTCCTCCAGATAGCTCGTTGGGCTTATGAAGCATACGGTCGTCTAAATTGACTAATTTTAGAACTTCCTTAGCACGTTCACGGCGCTTTTCTTTTTTTATCCCCGCATACACCATAGGAAGAGCTACATTATCCAAAGCTGTAGTCCGAGGCATTAGGTTAAAAGTTTGAAAAACAAAGCCTATCTCCTTGTTGCGGATATTGGCCAACTCAGCATCTTTCAACTTGCTTACATCTTTACCATTTAGAATATATTGACCAGAAGTAGGGGTGTCTAAACATCCTAAAATATTCATTAATGTAGACTTTCCAGAGCCAGAAGGTCCCATCAAAGCTACGTATTCACCTTTTTCAATAGATAGGTTAATGCCCTTTAGTACGTGTAGTATTTCAGAACCTAATTTAAAATCCCGTTTGATATTTCTAATCTCTAATAGACTCATTCTTTTATTATTTTCTTTTTTACTAAAAAGTGCAATAGTTTTTTAAAAGCTTTTCCTCGGTGGCTGATGCGGTTTTTCTCATCACTACTAAGTTCCGCAAAAGTTGAAGTATAGCCTTCAGGAATAAAAATAGGGTCGTAACCAAAACCATTGCAGCCAGCAGGAGTTTGAGTAATAGTACCCTTAGCGATCCCTTCGAAAGTGTAAGTGGTTCCTTCTAAGCATAAAGCAATGACAGTCCTAAACTGAGCATTTCTATTAACTTTTCCATCCATATTTTTTAGAAGAAGCTGTACATTGTCAGCGTCATTTTTATGTTCCCCTGCGTAGCGAGCAGAGAAGACCCCAGGTGCATTGTTTAATGCTTCCACCTCTAGGCCTGTGTCATCAGCAAAAACATTAAAATGATAGTGTTCTTGGATGTAAGAGGCTTTTAGTAAAGCATTTCCTTGAATAGTAGTAGCTGTTTCAGCAATATCTTCAAAACAGTCTATATCTGTAAGACTAAGCAATTGTATGTTTTTTGGGAGGAGCTTCTGTATTTCTTTTAATTTGTGTAAGTTATGGGTTGCAAATACTAATTTCATAATAACTAAAAAATTAAAAAGAGGTTACAATAGCATAGCTCATAACCTCTTTTTGCGTAAGTATAATCAAATTATTCTCTTTCCTCAATGTTTTCTTCTGAAGAGATTTCTAAAAGTTGTGCTTTTTGCAAGTTTTTCAGTTCACGAAGTTTATGTTCCCACGTTGCAAGAGCTTCTTTTTGATTATTGATTTTTTTGATAACATCGCGTATGATAGGGTTCTTCTCATCAATTTTTCCAAAGAAAGCCAAGTTATTTTCTAACTGTAATACTTCAGCTTTACTTTCTTCAATACGGCGTTTGACGAAAACAACCTCGTTGTTCAAGGAGTTCTCATTCTCATCACCAATGAGACGCTCCAACTTATTGTTGTATTTAATAATTTCAATTTCTTGTTTGTCGAAATTGAGTTTTTTGTAAAGTGCATCAATAATCTTTTGGAATTTGAGGTCAATAGATTTTTTAGAAGAACTAAATTTCCCTAAGTCATTCCATTGATTTACGAAATTTTGAAGAGTTTCAATCTCTTTTTCTCGGTCAGAGCCTAATTCGTATTTTTTCAATTCTTCTAAGAAAGCTCTTTTTTGTTCAAAGATGTCATTTTCTTTGTTTTTATGATGTTTTAAGCTTTCTGAATAGCGTGCAAAATAAGTGTCACAAGCTTTTTTGAACTCTTTCCAAATCTTTTCAGTGTCTCTCAAAGGTACACTACCAATTTCTTTCCATTCTTTCTGAATCTTTTTCATTAGCTCGGTAGTTGTTTCCCATTCAGTACTTTCCTGATTTGCCCGTGCAATTTCTATTAGAGCTAATTTTTTGGTGAGATTTTCCTGTTGTTCTTTTTTGATAGATTTGTAGAAATGATTTTTCTTTTTGTTAAAAGAACGCATAGCAGTATTGAAAGCTTTCCATAATTCATCAGCTTGTTTTAAAGGTACTTTTCCGGCACTCAAGAAAGATAGGCGTAACGCTTCTGCCTCTTTAGAAAGTTGATTCCAAGCATTATGAGATGAAGCTTCTTTTTCACTAAGAGCTTGAATATTTTTTATAATAGTTTGCTTTTTGACCGCATTTTCCTCAAATATTTTATCCAAGTTTTTGAGGTAGTGTTGTCTTTTGTCATGTATTTGATGGCTAAGTTCACTAAATTGCTGCCAAATGACTTCCCTATATTCCTTTTCAACAGGGCCTATTTCTTCTTTCCAGATACGGTGTAGTACTTGTAGCTCGCGAGAGGCTACGAGGGCATCTACATCGTCTTTCAAGAGCTTCTCAGCACGTTGAATGATTTTTTGTTTTTCTTCTAAGTTGCGCTTGAAATCAATGTCTCGCAAATCTTTGCTTAGTTGAATATAGTCATAGAAGTTCTCTACGTGGTGGTGGTAGGTATTCCACAAGTCTTCATAATCGGAATTTGATACAGCACCAGCCTTGCGCCAACGGTCTTGTAATTGCTGAAATTGTTTGAAAGTAGAACCTATATGTTCTTCGGCATTGATAAGATTCTTAAGCTCTTCGATAATTTCTTTGCGTTTTTCAAGATTTTCCTTATGCGATTTTTCAATCTCTTTGTAGTATAGATTGCGTTTATCGCGATAGGAGCTCCATACCGAATGAAATGCCTTGTAGTTGGCATTCTCATATTTGAACTCATAAGGCAAACCTCCTTCAGCCAAAAACTCTTCTTTAGCTTCTTCTACCAAAGCATTATATTTTTTATAAAATTCATCACGAATGGCTTCAGCCTGTCTTTTGATGTTTTGAATTTTATCATTCTGAACAATTCTCTTTAGTTCATTGGTCAATTCAGTTAAGGACATTGCTTCATAGTTTATCAATGAAGCTTCGTCTAATCCATTGTCTTCTAAAGATGACATATTTTTTTCCTCTAACATAGCTAAGATTTAATGCAACTATTATTAAAATAACGCTACTAAATTACAACAATATTTTAAATCTCCTACTATTTTACTGATTTATTTTTCATTCTTTTGCACTTAAAAGTTGTAACTAATTATAAATCAGTTTCTAAAAAAGATCTGTTTTTTATGAGTAGGTAGTCATTCCTCTTAAAATATTTATAAAAATATCTACTTCTTCTTTTGTGTTAAAAGCAGAAAAGGAACACCGTAAGGATGGGATTTTTAGTTTTTCGGGGGGAAGAAAAGCGGATAATACATGAGAGTTTTCTAAGCTACCACTTTGGCAAGCACTCCCTTTAGAACATGCTACACCTTTTAAATCTAATGCAAATAGTAGAGTATCATTCTTTTCTTCTAATTCTGGAATCCCTATGTTCAGTATGGTGAAGCTACTGCTATCCAAACTTTCGCATTCCCCATTGAATAACACACTAGGAAAGGCATCTCGTATTTTTTTAATAAAATATTCTTTGAGATGAATAAGATAGGAAGAGTTTTCAATAAGTCGTTCACACGATAAACGGAAAGCTTCTTCCATTCCTGCAATATTGTGAACTGATTCTGTACCTGCACGCAACCCTTTCTCTTGTTCACCTCCAAAAAGGAGTGAATGCAAGGCAATTCCTTTTCTAACAAAAGCAAAGCCTATTCCTTTTGGACCGTGAAATTTATGTGCAGATGCTGTAATGAAGTCTACAGGGATGTCTTGCAAATCAATAGGATAGTGTCCTACTGATTGTACTGTGTCAGAATGAAAAAAAGCTCCTTTTCCTTTACACAAGAGGGCTACCTCTTTTAAAGGTAAGAGGTTTCCTATCTCATTGTTAATGTGCATTAGGCTTACTAATACTTTTCTGCCTATGTATTTTTCTAATAAAAATTCAAGAGCTGGAAGTGTTATGGCACCTTTTTCAGTAAGTGGCACGTAAACTAACTCTATAGGATATTCATTCTTTAATGCTTCTAGGGTGTGCAATACAGCGTGATGTTCTATAGCACTACTAATAACAACCTCTATTCCCAAGTCTCGTATGGCGCTCCGGAGAATAAAATTATTAGCTTCAGTACCCCCTGAAGTAAAAATAATTTCAGAGGGTGAAACATTTAAGACTTTAGCTATTTGTTTTCGACTATTTTCGATAACTGATTTGGCTTTTCGCCCTGCAGCATGTGTAGACGAGGGATTCCCTAAAGTATTTTCTAAAACCTCAGTCATTCTTTTTAGCACTTCTGGATAGATAGGAGTGGTAGCTGCATTGTCAAAATAGATTTTCATTACTCAATACTATTAAGAAGAGAGTAAGAGCTATCAAGTTAGTTATGCTTTGCTACTGTTGGTAGCAGCTATAGCATTGTTCTTGTTGTTATTGTTTTTGTTTCGATAGTTCTTATTGCGGTTGTTATTATTCTTATTTGCTATCCCTTTTTTCTGACGAGAAAGGAAAAGACCTATCACAAATGCTAGTATTGCTATTACAAAAATGTACCAATAAGAGGCATTCTCACAAGCTGTAACATTAAATAGGGGGGCTATTAGTAGCCCTGCTAATACGTATTTTGATACGTCTAACAGAAAATCTGAAATTCTTTTTTTCATTCTTTACTTTTAAAATTTCGGCAAAGATACAACTTTTTATTGGAATGGGAATAACAATGGTAAAACAAATATCATTACAATACCCATAATGATTTGTAGTGGTAGACCTACTTTTACGTAATCCATAAAAGTGTAACGCCCTGCCGACATTACTAGTGCATTAGGGGGAGTAGAGAAAGGAGAAGCAAAACACATACTTGCTCCTACTGCTACTGCAAACAAAAAAGCGTGAGGTTGTAAACCTAATGATAAGGCTGTTTTCATTGCTATAGGAGCCAGTAGTACTGCAGTAGCAGTATTGCTGATGAACATTGTCATTAAGGAAGTTGTGAAATAGACTCCTGCTAAAAGTATATAAGGGCTCCTCTCTCCTAAACTGCCTACCAAAGCATTAGATACTAAAGTTGAAACTCCTGTTTTTTCTAATGCCAATGCCATAGGTAGCATTCCTGCTATAAGTACAATACTCTCCCAGTTGATAGTTTTATAAGCAGCCTCAATGTTGCGCAAAGCTCCTGTTATAACCATTAAAAGAGACGCTATAAGCACGGCTGTAACAGGGGCTATTGGTATAAAGTCAAACATCATTGCCACTACCATCGCTATCATTATTAGGGCAGCAATAGGAGCTTTGTGGGTAAGCGTAACTTTAGAGGCTTCAGCAAGAGGTTGTCCTAATACTACTAGTTGGCTGCGTTCAGCACCCATTTTGCTAATGTCTTCCCATTTCCCTTGTACTAATAGGATGTCGCCTGCGTGCATTTTTTCGTCTTTCAGATGCTGTAAAATGTAAGTATCCTTGCGCTGAATACCTAAAATATTGAGACCGTAGTGCTCTCGTAATTTACTTTCGCTGATAGGGGTATTTACCAATTTTGAAGCTGGCATTATCAGTACTTCTGCAATGCCAATATCGTGGAAATGGAGCTCATTAGAGTTTTTCTCTTCAGGGTGATGAGTGTCTAAAAATAGAGTGTAGTTCTCATTGTTCATTTGCTCAATGGCTTCAAACTTTCCTCTCAAATACAAAATATCTCCCTCATAAATTACGGTATTAGCACTTACTACCTCTTGATTACCTGTCTTGAAGAAAGGATTGTTTGAAGTAGGTTTGCGTCTGATTTCTAAAACAGAAATGTGGTAGCGTTGCGACAAGTTAATTTCTTTCAGCGTCTTTCCTTTGAATAAGGAGTTTTCGCCTACTAGTACACGGTATAGGTTCTTTGATAGTTGATACTCTCCAACCAAATCATTCAATGATTTTCCTCCTTTGTTCTTGTCAGATTTGTTCTCTCCTTTTTTGCTCAAAAAGAACTTTGTAGTAGGAATGAGGACTACTAAGCCAACCGATAAACAAACTAACCCTATAGGGGTGAAAGAGAAAAAAGAGAGTTTGTCATAACCATTTTTTACCAATTCCCCGTCAATCACCAAGTTAGGAGGGGTGCCAATGAGGGTCATCATCCCACCCATGCTGCTAGCAAAGGCCATTGGCATTAGCAAACGACTACTATTGATATTACCACTCATAGCCATACTTACCACTATAGGCATCATTAGGGCTACAGTGCCTGTATTACTTACAAAAGCTCCAATGAAGGCTGTTACCAACATCACCAGAATGAGCAGTTTAACCTCGCTGTCGCCTGCCAAACGCAAAATTTTGCTACTCATCATCTTGGCTAATCCTGTTTGGAAGATGGCACCTCCCACTACAAACAGTCCTATCATCATTACTACTACTTTGTCTGAAAAACCTGACAAGGCTTCTTCTGGCGACAAAATTCCAAGTAGTACTAAGAATACTAAGGCACACATTGCTACCAAGTCTGAACGGACTTTTCCACTCATAAACAAGAGAGAGGATACCAATAGAATGATAAGCGTTGGATACATACAGAATTTTTAACTTTTTGATTGATTAATCGACAAATTTACTTGATAATTTCCTTCATCAAAACTCACAGAAATGTGCTCTTGTAAGGAGGTAAATAATGAAATTCCTTTGAAATCTGCCTTGATAGGAAAGTTTTTGTGGTTTCTGTTAACTAAAACAGCTGTAGTCATTCGTTTTAAAGGTACTTCTAAGAAATGTTTTACTCCGTAGATGAGTGTAAGTCCTGAGTTTAATACATCATCAACTACTATTACAGCTTTACCTGTATATTTTTCAGGAGTAATGCTTGTGCTAGTACCTTTCAAAGGGTGTTTCTTGTCTAGCAATACTTGACATAGAGTTACTTTCAGAGGAGCAATAGTGGCCAATACCTCATTAAGTTTTTCAGCAAAAATAAAGCCATTTCCATTAATCCCAGCTAGGACTATTTCATCTTCATCGAGATGTGTTTCATAAATCTGATAGGCTATACGTTTTATTTTGTGCTCAATATCAGAGTGATTTAATATTTGTGTCATTATATGATATTTTTTCTTTAAACTAAGCCCCAAAGGTACGAAAGTTTTTTTTAAAAACAAAAAAAGCTACTTAAAAAGTTTTTAAAAAGGATTCTAATAAGTTGCCTTTTATATACTTTTAAGTAGCTTCTCTAGAAGCTGTTCTATACAATTTTCTTGCATAGGTCTTAGCAAAAGCTTCTAATTTTCCACTTAGAAGCTTTTGTAGCTTATTTTATAAGATTAGCATTGCATCTCCATAGGAATAGAATTTGTATTTTTGCTCTACTGCTTCACGATACGCACGCATAATGAGGTCATGACCAGCAAAGGCCGATACCATCATCAATAGGGTTGATTTAGGGGTATGAAAATTGGTGATCATAGCATTGGCAACACTAAAATCATAAGGAGGAAAAATGAACTTATTGGTCCATCCATCAAAAGGATTTACCATCCCATCAGCTGATACCGAACTTTCCAATACGCGCATCACAGTAGTGCCTACAGCGCAAATACGTTTTCTATTTTCTTTGCCGTGGTTGATAATTTTTGTTTGATCTTCTGGAATGTGAATCTCTTCGCTGTCCATTTTGTGTTTAGAAAGGTCTTCTACTTCCACAGGGTTGAAAGTTCCTAAACCTACGTGTAGGGTTACTTCAGCAAAATTAATACCTTTTATTTCTAAACGTTTCATTAGGTGCTTAGAGAAGTGTAATCCCGCAGTCGGAGCTGCCACAGCTCCTTCGTGTTTGGCATAGATGGTCTGATAGCGTTCTTCATCTTCAGGCTCTACAGGACGTGAAATGTATTTAGGTAGTGGAGTTTGCCCTAATTCAAGCAAACGTTGGCGAAACTCCTCGTAGCTTCCGTCAAACAAAAAGCGCAAGGTGCGTCCACGAGAGGTAGTGTTGTCTATCACTTCAGCCACCAAATCGCCTGTAGTGCCAAAATATAATTTATTGCCAATACGTATTTTGCGAGCAGGATCAACAAGCACATCCCATAGGCGTTGTTCCGCACTAAGCTCTCTCAGCAAGAAAACCTCTATTTTAGCTTTGGTTTTTTCTTTGTTGCCATATAAGCGGGCAGGGAAAACCTTCGTGTTGTTCAACACAAAGACATCTCCCTCATCAAAGTAATCAATGACATCTTTAAACAACTTGTGTTCTATTTCGCCTGTTTTTCTATGGACGACCATTAGGCGTGCTTCGTCTCGGTTTTCGCTGGGATATTCCGCTAATAATTCTTTGGGAAGATCAAAGTTGAAGTTTGAAAGTTTCATAATATTCTGATTAAAACAGGATTGTCCTTAAAGTAAAATACCCGATGGTAACAGCCCCTTTGCAAGTTGCAAGTGCATTACTATCCGGTATCATAAGGGGCGGGCCTCCGCCGAAGTAATTTCCTTAAAAAGAAAAGTCGGGATGACTGGACTCGAACCAGCGACCACACGCACCCCATACGTGTACGCTACCAACTGCGCCACATCCCGATTTTTTATTTCGGCTGCAAAAGTATAATCTTTTTTTGAAACTGCCAAATATTTCTCAGAAAAAATATTCTTTTGCAACCGTTAAATTTTAAAAATCACTTTTTCAGCCAATTATTGTTGAATTGACATTTTTTGTATTCACCATTTACTGAAATGTAAGTCTTTTCAATATGTTCTTTCATCCATTTACTCACCACTTTCAGTTGTTTTTCTTTCAGAGCTAAATCTTGAATTTTTACATAGTCTTTTACAAAGTCTGCTTCGTGCTCGTCTATGCGGTTAGTAATTTGATAGATGCGATAGCTTTTCTTACCAGTTCTGTCCTCATCTAGGAAAGGTACAGATACTTCGTTGTCAGTCAAGTCAGAAATGCGTGCATAAAGAGAAGGTTCTATGCGGGTCAGTTCAAAACGTGTTGAAAGATCTTCAGGGTTAATAAGCTGTCCACCATCATTTCGCGTTTCTTTTTCGTCAGAGAAGTTTCGGGCGGCTTCGTCAAATGTAAATTCTTTGTTTACAATACGGTCGCGTATTTTAATAAGTTTTTCTCTAGCCTCGTTTAGGGCTTCTTGAGGAATATCAGGCATTAGCAGAATGTGGCGTACACTTACTTCTTTACCGCGTATTTTGTCCATTTGAATAATATGCCACCCAAAGCTTGACTCAAAAGGTTTGGATATTTCCCCCTCTTGTAGTGTGAATGCAACATCCTTAAAAGCTTTGTCAAACGCTGAATTACGGTTAAAAGTGAGTACTTGTCCTCCAGTAGCACGGTCATGAGAGTAGAGTATTGCTTTGGTTGCAAAACTCATTCCGTTTTCTTCTACATCTTTTTTGATGTCATTCAGTTGGTCAATTACCTTTTGTACAGACGCTTTAGGTGCTACTGGGTTTATAACAATTTGAGCAATTTCCAACTCAGTGCCGAAATGAGGACGTTCACTGGCAGGAATAGCGTTGAAGAAAGTACGGATTTCCTCGGGGGTAACCTCTACATCTTTCACTATTTGCGATTTCATACGTTGAGCCAACATACTTACTTTTAGTAGATTGAATAGTTCATCACGCATTGATTGCTCATCGTCTTTTTTATAGAACTCCAATAATTTTTTTACATCTCCTCCCAGCTGTGCAGTCAAAAACTCAATTCTTTGATTTACTTGGTCGCGCACTTCGGCATCTGTTAGTTTTACACTATCTTGCACTGCTTGGTGGGCGTAGAGTTTATCTTCCATTAACTTGCCTAACATCTGGCAACGGTTGATGTCCCTAGTATCCACCTCTTGTTGTTTCAAGTCAATGTATGCCTTGTCAATATCCGATTCCAAAATCAGATAATCACCTACTACGGCAGCAACTCCGTCCACTTTTTTGCGGTTAGCTTGGGCAAAGACTGCTGTACTTAGCAGCAACATAGCGAGAAAAGTCCCAATCTTTGTTTTAATCATAAATTCGTTATTAGTTAAAAACTTGTTTGTTATTGCAAATCATACTCCTTTTGTCGTACAATCAATGCTGTTTAGTTTTAAAGCTACCTATTAGCCATCCTACTGCAGGCAAAAGGAATAACACTGTAGTAGCGGCCAAGACTTTCTGAAATCCAATAAAAATAGGGTATTGAAACCAGAAAGAAAAACCTCGATAGGCTATAAGAATCTCAGTAAGTACAAAGGTAACCAAAAACACATAAATGTACCATTGATTTGGGCGATATACCTCTTCCAAAAATAATACCAAACCCACTGTTACGATTCCTAAAAAATTGAAATGCAGATAGGCTATCAGCAAATCAGTGTTTTTGAATAGAAGCGGAGTAAGAATAGGAAATGCTCCTGTAAACATCATTACTATCTTTAGCAGAAACAATCCTATAAAAACACTTTGTAAAAATGTAGCTGATTTCTTCTTTAGGTAAGCAATAGCTATTGCACCTACTGCAATCAACCAGAGAAGCACAGAAAGACCGCCTACTATATAGTATAAAGGATAAGAAAAATAGCCTACCCAAGAAATGAACAAACTGCCTATAATTCCTGCTTGAAAAGTAATGAAAATGCGTTTTGATAAAATAGGATACTTATCTTCCCAAGATAGCTTTTGGGTAAAAAGTCCCATTAAACTGCTAAGCATCCATCCGTTGTACTGAAAGTGTAGAAAAAAAGCAATGGCACACATATACACTTCTGAGAACTTTCCAAACTTAGCGATGGCTATGGGCATTGACCAAATACCTATACTTGATAAGATAAGGTAAAAAATACCCATCTTTATAAATTTGTAAGAGCAAGACGAGGTATGGATAGCATTCTTTAAGAAAAATCTGGCAAACCAATAGCTACAAATCACGAATAGAGAAGAAAAGCTGATAGAAACTACGCCATACCCCTGAAAAGGAAAGCTAAAAAGCATCCCTAAAACCGAAAACTGTGTAAGGTAGAATATTCTTCGATATTCTTTTAGTACTTTTGTTGTATTAGGAAGGTAAGTCCTTACCAAAATAGCCGAGAGCAGACCGTAAACAAAGCCTAATAGTGCTAAATGCGAATGGGTGTGCACAATGTACCGGTAATGGAAACTAAACGGATAGTCTAAAAATCCTTCTGAACGCAAAAAAATGCCTAATAATACTACAATTAAGAAGTAGGAAAAAGCCCAACGAATATCTTTCCGTATGTCTATTTTAGTATTCAAAGGTTCCATATTCGCTTTTTATTGTCAAACGTTTCTTATCCGAAGGGGATATGTGCCCTATAATTTTTGCAGGAACCCCAAACGATTCTGAAATAGTGATTATGTCTTGAGCAATAGTCTCATCTACATACAGTTCCATACGGTGTCCACAGTTGAACACTTGGTACATCTCTTTCCAATCAGTTTTTGATTCTTGCTGAATGAGCTGAAAGAGAGGTGGTACATCAAATAGATTATCTTTTACAACGTGCAAATTGTCTATGAAGTGCAGTATCTTAGTTTGCGCGCCGCCACTGCAGTGTACCATCCCGTGTATCTGGCTATTATCGTATCTTTCTAAGATTTTTTTGATAATTGGAGCATAGGTACGGGTAGGAGAGAGGACAAGTTTTCCTGCATCCAATGGACTTTCTACTACTTTATCAGTGAGGAGTTTAGTGCCCGAATAGACTAAATCATCAGGAAGAGCAGCATCAAAACTCTCAGGGTATTGCTTAGCCAATACTTTTGCAAATACATCGTGGCGTGCCGAAGTAAGACCATTGCTTCCCATTCCTCCATTATAAGTAGTTTCGTAGGTAGCTTGTCCATAAGAAGCCAATCCTACTATCACATTACCAGCTTTGATATTAGCATTGTCAATCACTTTGTTTTTTGCAATGCGCGCTGTAACAGTAGAGTCAACAATAATGGTGCGTACCAAATCACCTACATCTGCTGTTTCTCCTCCTGTAGAATGGATGTGTACCCCAAAGGTAGCTAACTCAGCGATTAACTCCTGTGTTCCATTAATGATAGCTGAAATTACCTCAGCAGGAATCAAATTCTTGTTACGTCCGATAGTCGAAGAAAGCATAATATTATCCACAGCTCCTACACATAGTAGGTCGTCTATGTTCATAATCAATGCATCTTGAGCGATACCTTTCCACACGCTCAAGTCGCCTGTCTCTTTCCAATACATATACGCCAAAGACGACTTGGTGCCAGCACCATCAGCATGCATCACCAAACAATAGTCCTTATCACCAGTTAGATAGTCAGGAACAATCTTACAAAAAGCCTTAGGAAACAGACCTTTATCAATATTTTTGATAGCCTTATGCACTTCTTCTTTTGCAGACGATACTCCGCGTTGTGCATAGCGTTTGCTTACTTCCATAGTTGAGTTCTAATTTTTGGGGCAAAGATAGTAAAAAACTACCAAGTAACAAGCCTTAGGAATAGAAAAGATAAGTCAAAGCTCAGAATAAATAATCACAAAACTCTCTCAAATGAAATGAAAGAAGACTGTAATAAAAGTGAAATTTAAACATAGTTAGCAAAGAGCGAAGTAGATAATTCAAAAAGCTTTCAATTTCTACAATAATATAATGTTAGTTGGGTATAGAAAATTGTTGATTCATATAGAGTTGCTACCATACACTCACTATGTAATACATTACTTGTCTAAAAAACAATAAGGCAAAGCAAAGTACTTGAGAAAAATCCTAGCTCCTAACTTAAAACCTAAGAAAAAGAAAAAAAATCTGTTGGAAGCATCTTAGAGCTATAGTGAAGACATAGTGAAGACATAGTGGAGAATAACCGAACTTGAAGTAGAAAGCAAGATTCTATAAAACAAACAAAAAATAGAAAAAAGCAACAGATTTGGCAGATTCGGCAGATTCAAGCCATAAAGGTAACTTTACAGGGCAGACTAAGGAAAAAGAGGTTTGAACTATTATAGAAAAGCAAAATAATTACTTACCTTTAATATGGGAAAACAATATATTTTGACTACCAGATTTCTCCCTAATCTATGAAAAAAGTAAATTAGCACACAATCAGCAAATTGCTTTACTTTCCTATACAAAATTTTGAAAATATGTTTCCTAACACCTCGTCGTTGCTCACCGCTCCTGTGATACTTCCCAAATGATACAAGGCTTCTCGTAGATCAATAGATAGTAAGTCGCCTGAAAGGTGTAGAGCAAGGCCTTCACCAACCTTTTCAAGGGCTCCTAAAGCATTTTTAAGAGCCTCGTAATGTCGTATATTGCTGATCATAGTAGCATCAGCTGTATGCTGAAGTTTTTGAGCATAAGTGCTTAGGAAGTCCTTTAAGGCAGCAAGATGAGTGCCTTCTTTAGCTGATATTTTTAGAAGGGTTTGAGTGTAAGGGGCTACCGCTTGTAGGATGCTCTCATCAAAAAGACTATTAGCCTCTGTAGGCAAATCTACCTTGTTGTGAAGCAGTACCCAATGGCTGTCTTTTTGGTAGTTTTCTTCTACAAAGTGGATGATTTCTTCAGGCGTACTTTCTCGTTCATCAAATAAGTAAAATACCATAGCCGCTTTAGCTATTTTCTCTTTGGCCTTTTGTACCCCAATAGCTTCTATTTGGTCTTCGGTGTCTCGTATACCGGCAGTATCGATAAAACGAAAAGCGATACCCCCTATGTGAATTGTTTCTTCGATAGTGTCGCGAGTAGTGCCTGCAATAGCTGATACAATGGCACGTTCCTCGTTAAGCAAAGCGTTCAGTAAGGTAGATTTTCCTGCATTAGGTTTGCCTACGATAGCTACTGGTAGCCCGTTTTTAAGGACATTGCCAACAGAAAACGACTGTAAAAGGAATTTAATACGTTCTTTAACTGTCTTTAAAAGCGTTTCAAAAGCACTTTTGTCAGCAAATTCAACATCTTCTTCCGAGAAGTCTAACTCAAGTTCTATTAGCGAAGTAAAATTGAGCAACTCTTGTCGTAAGGTTTCAATTTCAGAAGTAAAACCTCCACGCATCTGTTGAATAGCTACCTGATGAGCAGCTTGGCTATCAGAAGCTATAAGGTCGGCAACCGCTTCAGCTTGATTAAGTGCTAACTTGCCATTGAGAAAAGCTCGTTGGGTAAATTCACCTGCTTGGGCAAGGCGTGCCCCATTGGCCAAACACAACTTAATAACTTCCCTAAGAATGTATGGACTTCCGTGGCAAGAAAATTCTACTACAGGTTCGCCCGTGTATGATTGTTTTCCTTTGAATACTGTAGCCAAACATTCATCGATGAGGCTTTCCTGAGTCCCTAAACGCCCTAAGTGCACCGTGTGAGATGGAACATCGGCAAGAGGAATGCCCTTATAGCTCTTAAATATGCGATCGGAGAGGGAAATAGCATCAACTCCTGAAAGACGTACTACCCCAATAGCCCCTACACCTGCTGCAGTGGCAAGAGCGACAATAGTATCATATTTTTCGGACGATGTTAAAAGGTCAGTAGACATAAAAAATAATTTTAGGCGACAAAAGTAAGAAAAATATTTGCTATTCCAAAAAATAGTAGTAATTTTGCCCCCGATTTGGAGCAACCTCTGGCGAGAGTCGTGAATGTTGCCCATTGATAACATAATATATTTAATTTTTATGGAACCACTATTAAAGTACGTACAAGACAACTTTATCGAAAAGAAAGATTTTCCTGACTTCTCTGCTGGTGATACTATCACTGTGTACTACGAAATCAAAGAGGGAGACAAGAAGCGTACTCAGTTTTTTAAAGGCGTTGTTATCCAACGCAAAGGTCACGGCGTAACCGCTACATTTACTATTCGTAAAATGTCAGGAACCGTAGGTGTAGAACGTATCTTCCCTATCAATATGCCTGCCCTTCAAAAAATTGAAGTAAACAAAAAAGGTAAAGTACGACGTGCTCGCATTTACTACTTTAGAGGACTTAC
>CAUQNY010000046.1:0-16922 GCA_963519425.1 uncultured Capnocytophaga sp. | reverse complement strand
CAAAATTTAAAAACAAACCCTTATTAAAAAGTTACTTTTATTACTTGAATTTAGGATCTTCTCTTCACCAAACTATTTTCCCTGCTTTGCCAAAGAAAAAAATCCTGTTAGAACCATCTCGGAGACATAGTGAACACATAGTGGAGACATAGCGAAGAAAAGGTACACTTGCAGCCTACCCCCATCTTTCTGCAAAACGGCCTAAAAGCAGAAAAACAAACCCTCATTAAAAAGTTACTTTTATTACTTGAATTTAGGTTTATAGCTCCGCCCATTTCATGCTCTCTTGTGTCTTATCTGTCCCATTTGTTCCATAATCGCCCGTGTAGCTCCCTCTCTCCCGTCTTACATTTCTGCCTTTTCTTCGAAGGAAGAGGGAAGGCTTAGCGAAGCCGCAGTATTACAACCATTACTCTCTTTTGACCTTTTTTGCCTTCTTTTTAAGAGATTTTTCGGTATTTTTCTAAAAATTATTGTTTTGCTATTAAGTTGCTTTCGATTGATTTTTAGTGAGATAAAAATGAAGAAATAGTAGAGTAAAAAAATAATTAACAAAAAACTTACTTAAAATTTTGCAGTTTATTAACAACTTTGTACTTTTGTGGCAAATTAATTATTCCAACAAAGTAATGAAAATTAAAGTATCAATGCTAATGTTTTTGCTGCTATGCTGTAGTGCAGTAATGGCGCAAACAAAAGTGTCTGTAACTGGTACAGTTTCAGGTGCTGACGGTCTCCCCCTACCAGGGGTGAGTGTGGTTGTAAAAGGAACAACCCATGGCGTTTCGACCGATTTTGATGGGAAGTATCAAATTCAAGTCTCTGCCAATGAGCAGCTTGAATTTAGTTCTATAGGCTACGCTTCTCAGTTAAGAAAGGTTGACGGAAAAAAGGGAACGTTGAAGTTAGACATCGTTCTTAAAGAAGAAGCCCAACAGTTGGGCGAAGTAGTGGTTACCGCTTTGGGTATTAAGCGCGAGCAAAAAGCCTTGAGCTACAATGTGCAACAGGTAAAAGCCGAAGAGCTAACCAAAGTGAAAGACGTAAACTTTATCAATGCACTTGCAGGTAAAGTAGCGGGGGTAACTATCAACCGCAGTTCTTCAGGCGTAGGGGGTGCTACTCGCGTAGTAATGCGTGGAGCTAAATCTATTGACAAGAGCAACAATGCCCTTTATGTAATCGATGGGGTGCCAATGCTTTCTACTACTTCTAAGCAAGGAGGCGAAGGTGGCGACCGCTTTTCTTCTCAAGGTTCTACCGAAAGTGTAGCCGATATCAACCCCGATGATATCGAGAGTATGACAGTGCTTACTGGGGCTTCTGCAGCAGCGCTTTATGGTTCTGCAGCTGCCAATGGAGCTATCCTCATCACTACTAAAAAAGGAACAGAAGGAAAGATGAATATTCAGCTGTCTTCTAATACTGAGTTCGCCAATCCTTTCATCTTGCCAGAGTTCCAAAATACCTATGGCAATGACGGCAAAATAGCTTCTTGGGGAGCCAAATTGCCAGACGAAGCTACCCGGTACAATGTAAGAGACTTCTTCAAAACAGCCAATACTCTTACCAATTCAGTAGCCCTTTCAGGAGGAACTCAGAAAAACCAAACTTATTTCTCTGCTGCTTCTACCAATGCCGAAGGAATTGTACCAAACAACAATTACAATCGTTACAACTTTACGGTGCGCAACACTACCCATTTATTAGGAGATAGGTTGCGCATCGATGCTTCTGCAAGCTACATTCTCCAAAATCACCTCAATATGATTAACCAAGGAGAATATATGAACCCTCTAGTATCTGCCTATATGATGCCTCGTGGCTATGGCTTAGAACGTGCACGTCAGTTTGAGCGTTATAACCCTACTACTCACATCTACGAGCAAGTATGGGGCGATTTGGCAGCAGGCTCCGACGGAACTTTCAACGGTAGCTTTGCAGGACTTTATAGCTTGCAAAACCCTTATTGGACAGCTTACCGCAACTTGCGCGAAATGAAACGCGAACGCAATATGCTTTCTTTAGGAGTTTCTCTAGACCTTAAACAGTGGAGCCGTACCGAAAAATGGGATATTGCTGCTCGTGTGCGTACCGATAATACCAACTTTACTAGTACCGACAAACGTTATGCTTCTACGCTTTCTTCAGGAACCGACGTGAGCAAAACAGGTTATTTCGGTATCGGACGTGGTTATGAAAAACAAACCTATTTAGATGTTTTGACTAACTTGAATAGAAATTTCGCTTGGGAAGGAGTAGGCAACTTCTCTCTAATGGCAAACATAGGAGCTTCCTTGCAAGATACCCGTTACGACGAGTTGGGCTACAAAGGGCCTTTGCGCAAAGATGGAATCCCTAACTTGTTCAACGCCTTTAATATCGACCAAGGGGCTGCCAAAACCAAACCTACCCAAACAGGATATACAGAACAAACCCAATCTATTTTTGGTAGCTTGGAAGTAGGATACAACAGTTGGTTGTACCTTACCCTTACAGGTCGTAACGACTGGGCTTCTCAGTTAGCCAACTCTCCACAGGCTTCTTTCTTCTACCCTTCAGTAGGGCTTTCTGGCGTACTGACCGATTTACTTTCACCTGAGAAAAAAGAACAATGGTACAAGTACTTGTCATTTGCTAAAATGCGCGTAGCTTTCAGTTCGGTAGCTTCTCCTTTTGCTAGAGAGCTTACCACTCCTACCTTTACTTTTAACGAAGATACTAAAACTTGGAAAGCAGTATCGCACTTCCCTGTAGGCAAACTCTTCCCAGAACGCACCGATTCTTATGAAGTAGGTTTAGCTACCAAATGGCTTAAAGGAGCTCTTAGCTTAGATGCTACTTTCTACCAAACTAATACCTACAATCAAACTATCAAAGTAGGAGCTTCTCCTTCTTCTGGTTACAATGGAGCCTATGTGCAAACTGGCGATGTGCGCAACCGTGGGGTAGAAATAGGCTTGGGCTACGATTTGAAACTTAAAAACAAAATCAGCTGGAGCAGCTATTTCACTATGAGCTACAACGAAAACAAAATCATAGAATTGGCCGATAGCTATATCGACCCCGTAACTGGCGAACGCAAGAGCGTAGATTACTTAGATAAAGCTGGTTTAGGAGGTCTGAAATACATCCTCAAAAAAGGAGGTACTTTAGGAGATATCTATGCTACCAACGATTTCAAACGCGATGCCGATGGCAACGTCTTGGTTGATAGCAATGGTAGAGTAAGTGTAACCGATTTTAGCAGCCGCGATCAATACCAAAAATTAGGTTCCGTATTGCCTAAATACAACTTAGGTTGGCGCAACGACTTTACCGTTGGCAATGTTGGCTTTGGCGCAATGTTAGCCGGACGTGTAGGTGGGGTAGCTGTTTCTATGACACAAGCCGCCTTAGACCACTACGGAGTGTCAAAAGCTTCTGCCGACGCACGCGATGCAGGAGGCGTGAACCTCAATGGACTAAAAGTAGCTGCACAAGGATATTTTGAAGAACGTGGAAAAGCAAGAGTCGCTCAGTACTACACCTATTCCGCTACCAACTTCCGTTTGCAAGAGGCCTATGTTTCCTACCACTTGCCTCGAAAATTGGTGAACGACCAAGTAGATGTAACCTTGTCCGTTATCGGAAGAAACTTGCTTATGCTTTACAGCAAAGCTCCTTTTGACCCTGAGGCTATTTCGTCTACCGGCAACTACGCTCAAGGCTTAGACTATTTTATGACACCAAGCTTGAGAAGTTACGGTTTCAGTATTAAAGCTAACTTTTAACCATTGAAAACAAGATGAAAAAATATATCATTCCCGTACTAGCACTACTCGCTGTAGGCTGTACAAAAGATTTTGAAACTTTTAACAAGAACCCTTATGGCATCACGGAACACGAGTTGGAACGCGTCCCTCAAGGTGGTAACGAGTTAGTCGCCCTGCAAAAATTGGTAGTGCCTCAGCAAGAAAACTCCTACCAAATGTGTTTTGACCTTCCTGCTACCCCTTATGCAGGCTATGCCTCTCAACCTAAATTCCAAGCAGACTATCCCGTGTTTAGTCCTCGTACAGGTTGGACAGACTATGTGTTTGACGATACCTATACAAATTACCTTTACCCTGCTTTCTATGCACTGAAAAGCTATTCCAAAGGCGATATGAGCAAGTACTATTTCGCTTGGGGAACTGTGCTTAGGGTAGCTGTAACACATTGGCTTACCGATACCTATGGGCCACTGCCTTACTCCAAAATGGAAGCTGGTCAAACCAAAACGGCTTACGACAAGCAATCCGATTTGTACAAGTATATGGCCGAAGACCTTAAAAAAGCTATCAACACCCTTAAAGGAGTAGATGCTACCGACCGCCAATATGCCGATTACGACCTCGTTTACAAAGGCGATATGACCAAATGGGTTAAATACGCAGGTTCTTTGCTCTTGCGCTTGTCTATCCGTATGAGCGATGTAGACGAAGCTACAGCTAAGGAATACGCTCAGTTTGCTATCACCAATGGGGTTATTACAGACAATGCCGACAATGCAATGCTCGAAACCAAGGACAATGCTGCTTTCAAAATAGCTGCTACTTGGGGCGACTCTCGCGCAGGGGCTGATATTGTTAGCTATATGAATGCCTTTTCCGACCCACGACGCGAAGCTTATTTTACCAAAGTAGCCGCTCGCGGAAATGCTTTCTTTGGCCTCCGCTCTGGGGAGCCTAGTGTAACTCCTACACCTGCCTTGTACTCTTTGCCTAACATCACTGCCGAATCGCCAATGGTATGGATTACCGCAGCCGAGGTAGCCTTTATCAAAGCCGAAATGGCTTTGAAAGGTTGGAACTTTGTAGGCGATACCCCTGCAAACTTGTACAAAAAAGGAGTCGAACTCTCTTTTGCTCAACACAAAGTAGACATAGGCAATTATTTGAATAATACCGATACTCGTGGAGATTTTGAAGACGACAAAGAACGCACCTACAACACGCCTTTCGCCTCTCGTATTACAGTTAAATGGGACGAAAGTGCAGATAACGAAGTGAAGTTGTCTAAAATCATCACCCAAAAATGGATTGCTATGTATCCTTACAACTCACACGAAGCGTGGGCTGAATGGCGCAGAACTGGTTATCCTAACCTAATGTCGCCACTACAAAACCGCAGTGCAGGAGTGATAAACAATATCACTAACGTATCAGGAAAAGACAAAGGAGGTATGCGCCGTTTGCCTTTCTCAAGCAAGGAAATTACCAATAACGCTGCTAACCGAAATGAAGCTGTAGGCTTCTTAGGAGGTGCCGATAATGGGGCTACCGACCTTTGGTGGGTGAAAAAATAACCAAACTTTTTAAAACGTATTTGCAATGAAAAAAATAATGATCATCGCATCATTGCTGGCAGTAGTAGCTTGCAATGAAATAGAACCTATAGATGTAGTTGCTCCTACACGTGCCATAAACACTCAGGCTTTGACACAGTACAAAGCCGACCTTAGCAAACGCCCTATTACGATGGGAATGCTTTACAATTGGGGAAAAGAAGCTGGAGCTATCTTGATGAGAACCCCCGATAGTTTGGACGTGATAGTAGTGAAGAATAACTACACAACAATTACCGAAGAACAAAAAACTGACCTCAAAGAGGTGCAGCAAAAGAAAGCTACCAAGGTGTTAGTTGGAATTGACTTTTCGGCAATCACAACAACAAACACTACCCAGCTCTCTCAGCAAGCCAAAGAGGCAGTAGATATCGCAAAAAGCAATGGTTTCGATGGGGTAAGTATTGAGTTCCCTCAAGAAACAAACGATTATTTTTCAGCCGAAGCTTTTGATGCCGTTATTAAAGAAATAGTCGATAACAAAGGAAACTTACTTTTGGCAGTTGAAAATATGTATGGCGAACGTGGTTTGAGTCAAGAGGTAAAACCTATTGACAGTGCCAACTGGATAGTGTATAGGAAAAAAGACAACGAGCGTTTTAGTAGCTTTGACGAACTAAAAGGAAAATTCGAGCGTCTTCCTTTCCTATGTTCTACTGATTTTTCCGAAGAAAGTCTCGAAGATGGTTTTGCTGATAGTACCGCCTTCAACCCCGATGGAAAAAATGGCAAGTATCCTCGTACAGTAGACATTGTAAACTGGAAAAAAGGAGCAGGAGTAGCCCTCTATCACATAGAAAAGGACTACTACAACCTTTCTGGCAGAACTACTTTCAAAAACTTGAGAGGAATTATTCATAAAGTACAACAACGATAAAAACGAGCGTAATGAAAAAAAGTAATTTAATCATAGGATTGTTCCTCGCCTTTGCGGCTTGCGCCCCTAAGGAAGACGTAGCCGGAGGAGCTAAATTAGGAAGTCAAGCAGCCGTGCTGCTCCAAAAAGACGGAAATAAAACAGCCGATTTTGCCTCTCCTATTGCTGTTTCTGCACAAGCTACCGACGAAGGTACCCAAAAAACGGTAGCTTCCTACCAAGTGCAGTTGTTCAAAGAAAACAATACCAATTTGGTAGCTACTGTAGCTTTAGATGAAACTCAGGTGGCTAAGTACAATGCGTTGTATGGTACCCAATACACTCTGTTGCCAGAAAAGTATCTTAGCTACAGCAAAGTGTTGAATATCAAAGCAGGAAATGTTCTCTCAGAAGAAGGTACTGCCAAACTGAATATCTCTTCAGAACTTAAGGACAATACCCCTTATATGTTCGCATTGCGCCTCAATTCAGTGAGCGGAGCAGTAATTACTCCTAACACCCAGCTGCTAATGGTAACCTTTGAAAAAGTCAAAGGTCAAATCAAAAATACTTTGGCTGTAACACGCGATGAGTATTTGAAAATAGATAACGGAACCTCCGATGCAAGCGATATTGGAGACACCTTTACGATGGAAGGTCTTATCAATGTTCAAAAATTCAGAGGCCCTGACGACAGAGGCGAAGCAGGTATCTCTACTTTTATGGGAACTGAAGGAAAAGCACTTATGCGTTTTGGCGACAATGGGGTAGACCCTGACCATATGCAAGCCAATGGCCAAGACATAGGCGTGAAGTTCAAACTTAACCAATGGTATCACATCGCTTTGGTAATTGACAATGGCAAAACTACCGCTTACGTAAATGGTAAAAAAGTAAGTGAGTTTAACAAGTCAGGAGCTCTTGGAGAGTTTTTCGTAGGTCGAAGCTATAGTGGCGGTCGTGGTATCGTAGCGCGTTTCAGCGAATTGCGCTTGTGGAAAACAGCTCGTACAGCTGCACAGATTAAAGACGCAATGTACGAGGTGAGTCCTAGAGATAGCGGCCTATTCGCTTATTGGAAAATGAACGAAGTGAAAAATAACAAAATCCCTGATGTTTCAGGCAATGGACGTGATCTTATAATGCAAGGTCAAGCCAAAAAAGCTGGTAGACAAAACATCAAACTTCACGACGAAGACAAAGGGGTAAAAATAAATGAAGAATAAGATGAAAACAAAACTTAATATTATAGCAAGTATTTTAGTAGGTGCAGCAGTGCTGTACGCTTGCGATAAGGACAAAATAGAATTGGCGCAACCTGAAAGCAATACTACGGTAGCGCAAGCCAATGCTTTGTACTACAAAAATGCTCCTCAACAAGAAGTTACTACTCTTACTGCCGACGGGGATTATACTTTTGTGGTGAAGATAGGAAAAGGGGCTGCCGAAGCAGGCAATGCTACACTCATTTCTGGAACAATGGATAAGATTGTAAAAGATTACAATGTTTTTAAAGGGGCAAAGGACTATATGCTACTGCCCGCTGCCAACTACACTTTCCAAGGAGGTGCCTATGCGCAAGGAGCCACAGAAACCGAAGCAAAACTTACTATTAAGAATTTTAGCACTTTGGAGTATGGTGATTATTTGCTCCCTTTGAAAATAGAAATGGCTGGCAATCAAGTGTTCCATATGGTAAAACTCCATAAAGATGCCGAGTTTTCTCCTCTTTCCGAAACTTCTAAGAAACCTATGCCTTCAGGTTCTTACAACTGCCCCGATCGCAAAGAACCTATGAAAATGGTAGCCTATGTAGAAACCAACGATTGGGACATCCGCAATATGGGGCAATTTATCTTGAAAGATAGCAAAAAACCTATTTTTGATATTGTTGTGCTCTTTGCAGCCAATATGAACTACGACCTCAAAAAAGGGAAACGTTATCTCTTCTTCAACGATAAACTACAACCTATCGTGAACGATCCTGAAAAATACATCAAACCACTTAAGGATAGAGGTATTAAGGTAATTGTAGACATTTTGCCTAACCACCAAGGCGTAGGTTATTACAACTTCCAAAATTATGAGGAAGCTCTTGATTTCGCTCGCGATTGCAAGAAACATGCCGATAAGTTAGGTATTGATGGTTTTGATATTGATGAAGAATACGCAGGTTATGGCAAATTAGACAATAAACCTATCAAAGGAAATGAATCTGTATTGTGGTTTATGCGAGCAATGAAAGAGGTAATGCCTGATAAACTTCTTACCCTATACGACTTTGGCCACAATTTGTCTTCTCAAGATATCGATGAAAAAGGAAAAGGAGCTAAAGACTACTTAGATTATAGTTGGGCTAACTATTGGGAAGTTCACGGCTCTTCTGTAGGGCTTCCTAACGAAAAGTACGGACAGTACTCAATAGAAGCTAACTATGGTACTTCCTACACAACTTACTCTGCTGATTATAACTTGGAAGGTTGCTATGGACTTGTGATGATTTTCAACATCAATGGAAATAGCATTAAAAGCGGACGTACAGCCAGAGAATTGAGTGTTGCTACTCGAAAACTTTATGGCGAAGAATGTATCTTCTCAGGCAAATATCACAAAGGCCCTAAAGATAATTAGATAGATTTCTCGTTTGTTACTTTTGAAAAAGCCGTGCCCTACAGCACGGCTTTTTTGCTCTTGGGCGTCATTGTCCATCAGCTTGAAACTTAACGTTTAGCATTTGCCTCCTTGAAACTTTTTGCATACCTTTGCCATATGAAAACAAGGTTCTTACATTTCATCAACAGCACAGCCCAAAAAGTGCGCCAACATCCTTACCTCTCTGCTGTCATAGCAGTGTGCTTCTTTTGGTATCTTCTTTGCTTGCCTAAGCAGCTTTTCCCGCAGCCCTATGCCACAGTGCTGGAAAGTGCCGAAGGTAAACTCCTTTCTGCCAAGATAGCCCCCGATGGCCAATGGCGGTTCCCCGAAGTAGATAGTGTCCCTTATAGGTTTAAAATGGCCGTTTTGCAGTTTGAAGACGCTCATTTCTACCGTCATTGGGGGGTAAACCCTGTGTCGGTAGCCAAAGCTCTCTACCGAAATGTAAAAAGCGGAAAGGTACAGCGCGGTGGTAGTACTCTCACCCAACAGCTCATCCGCATAGCACGCCAAAACCCTTCTCGTACCTATGGCGAAAAACTTATAGAGATGATTTGGGCTACCCGCTTAGAATTTAGATATTCTAAAGATCACATCTTGAGACTCTATGCCTCCCACGCTCCTTTTGGGGGTAATGTAGTAGGTCTTGAAATGGCTGCTTGGCGCTATTTTGGGGTCGCTCCCTACCAACTCTCTTGGGCACAGTCAGCTACCTTGGCCGTTTTGCCCAATGCTCCCAGCCTTATCTTCCCTGGTAAAAACCAACAGCGCCTCTTGCAAAAGCGCAATGCTCTTCTATACAAACTCTACCTTGCCCACCTGATGGACGAAGAAACCTACCAATTAGCATTGCTTGAACCCCTACCTGCCGAACCCCACCCCATTCCTCAGATAGCACCCCACTTGCTTACCTATGTCAGCAAAGCGCACGAAGGCGAGCGTATCCGTTCTACGGTGCCTCTTAGCCTACAAGAAAAAGTAAATCAGTTAGTAGCAGGCTACTACTCCCACTATTCGCAGTCCGAAATTTACAACATTGCCGCCTTAGTGGTTGAGGTGAAATCTAGAAAAATATTAGCCTATGTAGGCAATACCCCTACCGATGCCGAGCACCAGAAAGATGTAGACATTATCCACGCACCGCGCAGTACAGGCAGTGTGCTCAAACCTTTTTTGTATGCCGCTATGCTACACGAAGGCGAACTGCTACCCGCACAACTAATCCCTGATATTCCTACGCAGATAGCAGGATATTCACCGCAGAATTTTAGCAATACTTTCGAGGGAGCGGTGCCTGCCGATGCTGCTTTGGCCAAATCGCTGAATGTGCCTTTTGTGTGGCTGCTCAAACAGTTTACCACCTATCGCTTTTACGATGTGATTCAGCACCTCAAGCTCAAGAACATCCGCAAACACCCCGACCATTATGGGCTTTCTATCATCTTGGGCGGGGCAGAGAGCAATCTGTGGGACTTGGCACAAGCCTACACCAATTTGGCTTCTGAACTCACTGTGTTTGCCAATACCCAACAGTATCGCTCCAAAGAATTCCAACCCTTGCGCTACATAGCCGAGGAACCTTTAGACTTTGGAGAACCTACTCGCACTCTGCCACCTTTGCGTGCAGGGGCTTTGTACGAGATGTTTAACGCAATGAAAGAGGTAAACCGTCCTACCGACGATGTAGCTTGGCGTTACTACGAGTCAGCAAGGAAAATAGCGTGGAAAACAGGCACCAGCTTTGGCAACAAAGATGCTTGGGCAATAGGAGCCACCCCAGAATACGTAGTTGCAGTGTGGGTAGGCAATGCCACAGGCGAAGGACGACCTACCCTCACAGGAGCTAGCTATGCTGCCCCACCTATGTTTAGCATTTTTAATCTGTTGCCGCATACCACTTGGTTTAAGTCTCCGTTAGACGACCAGCGCGAGCTAACAGTCTGCGAGCTTTCAGGCTATTTGGCACGTCCTGAGTGCCCTTCCAAAAAAATACGTTCCACTCTTGCCCCTAAGGAAATAGGGCAGTGCCCTTACCACCGTGTGGTACACTTAGACCCCGAAGAACGCTATCAGGTGAATGTCAGCTGCCAGCCCGCTGATGCAATGGTGCACAAGCCTTGGTTTGTCTTGCCTCCTGTGATGGAGTGGTACTACAAGCAGCAGCATATCCACTACCGCTCTTTGCCTCCTTTCCGCGACGATTGTCAGCAGAATGCCCCACAGCGCGGCTTAGACTTCGTTTACCCCAAGCACAAAAGCATCTTGTATACCACTAAAACCTTCGGGGGAGAACAACAACCTTTTGTGGCCAAGGCAGCCAACCGCTACGGGAAAGTGTTTTGGTATTTAGATGATGCCTATTTAGGAGAAACTGAAAACTTCCACGATATGAATGTCTATGCCACTAAAGGAACACACTACTTGCGCATTCTCAACGAGAAGGGAGAAGAAAAAACAATTGAAATTTTAGTTAGGTAGTTTAATTATTATATCTTTGCACCTTATTTGAAAACTTGAAATGAATTTTATTGATTATCTACTTACAACCGTCTTGATGCTCGTTACCTTTGCAATAGGAAGCTCCTTGCGCTTTGCCGACTTTCAGAGTATCTTTAAAAAATCAAAACCTTTGTATTTAGGGCTCTTCTTGCAAATGGTCTTCTTGCCCATTTGTGCTTTCCTTATAGCCCATTTGTTCCAACTCTCGCCTGAAGCAAAAGTAGGATTGGTCATTGTTTCCATCTGTCCTGGCGGAACCACTTCCAACTTCATCAGCTACTTGGTCAAAGCCGATACCGCCTTAGCAGTAGCTCTCACGGCGGTCAATAGCTTGCTCATCTTGCTCACCATTCCAGTATTGTCCAACTGGGCAGTCGAAATTTTTATGGGAGGGCATACCCAAGTCTCTCTGCCAGTGCTCAATATGGTAGAAGAGGTGGCAAAAGTGCTTATTGTTCCAGCCTTGCTAGGCTTACTATTCAACCGATTCTTTCACGACTTCTCTCTTAAAATCCGTTTCCCACTGAAAGTGCTTAACACACTCTTGCTTGGCGTGGTATTCTTCATTAAGTTCTTTGGCGATGAACAATCCGGCGGAAGTGGTATCTCTCTTAGCGAGATTTTCAGTCTGCTCCCTGCCACCCTCTTGATGCACCTCAGCGCAATGATACTTAGCTACCTTATCGCCCTGAAACCCTTTAAACTATCAGGCGTACAAGCTACCACCATTGGCATAGAAGTAGGCTTGCAGAACACCGCTTTAGCTATTTTGGTGGCAGGCACCCTGCTCCACAGTACTGAGATGACCAAACCAGCACTCGTTTATGCAATGTTCTCTTTCTTCACCACATTGCTCTTTGCACTCATTACTATCAGGCTTAAAAAATAAAAAAAGGGTGATTTTCTTTCCGAGAATCACCCTTCTTATTTTCTGTGAAGTTGTCTTACAATTTGCTTGCCAACAAGTAAATGACGGCCATACGGATAGCCACTCCATTCTCTACCTGTTGCAGAATTACCGATTGTTTGCTGTCGGCCACCTCGCTTGTTATTTCTACTCCTCGGTTGATGGGGCCTGGGTGCATAATTACAATTTCTTTTCCTAACGAGTCCAATATCTCTTTCGTCAGCCCGTATTGTTGTACGTACTCGCGAGTCGAAGGAAAATAGCTGATGTCCAAACGCTCGTTTTGAATGCGTAGCATATTAGCTACATCACACCATTCTAAAGCTTTCCTAAGGTTGGTCTCTACTTTTACGTCTAAATGATGAATATAAGGCGGAATCAGTGTTTTAGGCCCGCATACCATTACTTCCGCTCCTAGCTTGTGGAGCGCAAAAATATTCGATAGTGCCACGCGCGAATGCAGAATGTCTCCCACGATTACTACTTTCTTTCCTCCAACTTCTCCTAGGCGTTCCCGTATAGAATAAGAGTCTAACAAGGCTTGTGTAGGGTGCTCGTGCGCCCCATCACCCGCATTTACAATAGCTGCCTTTACGTGTTGCGACAAAAAAACGCCAGCCCCAGGGTTAGGGTGGCGCATTACTACCATATCTACTTTCATTGATAGAATATTGTTCACCGTATCTACAAGAGTCTCCCCTTTGCTTACCGATGATTGCGAAGCCGAGAAGTTGATTACATCGGCAGAAAGTCGCTTTTCAGCCAATTCAAACGATAGACGGGTACGCGTACTATTTTCAAAAAACAAATTAGCAATGGTAATGTCCCGCAACGAGGGAACTTTTTTGATAGGACGATTAATCACCTCTTTAAAGTGGTCGGCGGTTTCAAAAATTAACTGTATATCTTTCTCTGTGATATACTTAATGCCCAATAGATGATTGACACTTAATTCGCTCATAGTGTAATTGCATTTAAACCGATGGCAAAGGTATGAATAATTTTTAAAATACCAAAACTCAATTCCTTTTCCTAGAATAATAGCCCTCTATTATTCTTAAATTTGCAAAATCTATTACCTCCCCCCGATTTATAGCTCAGAAAAGCACTACCTTTGCACCGTAAAATTAAAAACAGCAACATTATGAATTTAAATACCTTGGGGCTTGACAAAGCCCGTGTAGAAAAAGAAGTGAGCTTGCTAAACATATTGCTCGCCAATTACCAAACCTATTATCAAAACCTACGTGGGGTGCATTGGAACATCAAAGGGAAACGTTTCTTTGAACTGCACGTTAAGTTTGAAGCTCTTTACAACGCTGCTCAAGAGCAAGTTGATGAGATTGCCGAGCGCATCCTTACCCTTGGTGGAGTACCTTTCCACACTTTGGAAAGCTACGTGAAACACGCTACTGTACCAGTGGGCGAAAACATCTTCGACGACGAAAAAACTGTCCGCTTGGTTATCGATAGCATCAGCGCCCTCTTGCCTTTAGAAAGAGAATTGCTTAACCTATCAGACGAAATAGGCGACGAAGGAACTAACTCTTTGATTAGCGGCTTCATCTCAGAACAAGAAAAGAACGTTTGGATGCTCAAAGCCTATCTAAACGAAGTGATTTAATCTTGATGCCACCTAACACAACTATACCGAAAAAGACCGTTCAGCTTTTTGCCGAACGGTCTTTTTTTTATAATTTTGCCGAAAATCATAGACGAAAACTGTCCCCATCTAATAATTTAAAGAAAGATATGTTTCAAGGAGTACTACAAAAAATGCTTACAGAGTGGGCAAACCCCATTCGCTATTACTTGCCAATGGAAAACGATTTTGTGCTGATGAACCAACTCATTGGCAAGGATATAACACTCCAGTTGGTGGGCTACCATTGTATGAACTGCGGACTGAACAAGCCCATCTTCCGTCAGGGGTATTGCAAAGAGTGCTTTTTTGAAGTCCCTCAAACAGCCGATTGGGTGATGCACCCCGAACTCAGCAAGGCTCATCTCAATATTGAAGAACGAGATTTAGCCTATGAGCAGCAGGTGCAGTTGCAACCTCACTATGTCTATCTCGCCAATTCAAGCGATGTAAAAGTAGGGGTAACCCGCAAAACACAAGCACCCACTCGTTGGATAGACCAAGGAGCACACGAAGCTCTTGTGCTGGCCGAAGTGCCTAACAGGTATTTGGCTGGCATCGCCGAGGTCGCCCTCAAAGCTCATATGGCCGACAAAACAAACTGGCGAAAGATGCTTACTAACCAAATCACTTCTATAGATTTGTTGGCCGTAAGAAACCAAATGCAGCCCTTTGTCCCTGCTGAAGTACAACCTTATCTCACTGCCGAGACCCCTATTTGGCAAATACACTTCCCCGTAGAAAAATACCCCTCCCAAGTGCGCTCTTTGCAGCTGTCGCAAACGCCTACCTACACCGGTAAACTAGTGGGTATCAAAGGGCAATATCTCATCTTCGATGATAATACTGTCTTCAATGTGCGAGGCAATGAGGGGACGGTAGTTAATTTGTCAATTATCTGATGAAGACAAGAGTGTTCCCGCTTGAAAATTGTTCTGCAAAGGCATACCCGTCAGCATTAAAACCCTTCAAATCCTCTGCCGAGCGAATGTCATTTTCTGCTAGATAGCGCACCATACGGCCTCGAGCCTTCTTGGCGTAAAAGCTTACTATTTTTAGGCTATCGCCTTTGTAGTCCTTGAAAACAGGAGTTATCACAGGCACTTTTAGCTTTGTGGTATCAATCGCCTTAAAATATTCTTCGCTAGCCAGATTGATAAACAGTTCCCCTTCTTCTAGCTCCTCATTCAGTGCCTGAGTGATTTTCTCTTTCCAAAAAGCGTAAAGGTTAGGTGCCTTTCCTACGGCTAACTTGATCCCCATTTCCAACCGATAGGGCGCTATAAGGTCTAACGGTTTCAGCACACCATAGAGCCCAGAGAGAATGCGCAAACTCCCTTGTAGCTTGTCAATTTGCATTTCAGAAAGCGAATAAGCATCCAATCCCTCATATACATCACCATCATAGGCAAAGAGCGCAGGGCGTGCCTTTTCAGGACTGAGAGGCATTTCAAAAGCTTGGTTGCGCTGCCAATTCAGTTCCGCTAATTTAGCCGAAATGCTCATTAGGGCAGAGAGCTTTTGGGGCGATAGTGGCTTGAGAGCCTTGTGTACCTCTGCAATTTCCTCGGGGAAAATAGCCAATGAATGGTGCGCTGTTGGTAGGGGAGAAGTTTCGTTAATAGTTTTAGCCGGAGAGATGATAATTTTCATAGTGATAATTTGCTATTTTCTTGAGTCAGGTAGTTTGAAAGTAATCGGATAGGTAAAGAAAAATGGCACCGCTTGACCATTTATTTTCGCGGGGATAAGACAAGGAAGACTATTGATGATGAAAGCGGCTTCTTCTTCAAGTATTTTGTTACTGCCGTGCACTTCCATTATACTAACACTGCCATCGGTGTTGAGACGAAAATGAACATTCACTACCCCTTCTATCCTCTTAGCAAGAGCTTTACGAGGATATTTAAGGTGTGTCTTCACGTGTTGCTCTAATTGTTCATTAAAACATTCATTTTGTTTGTCTTTAGCAACCTCTTGACAGGCTTCAAATATAGCATCTTCTTCTGTAGCACCGTATGGAATAGGAATATCGAAAGGTATTTCTTGGTATTCAAAAGGACGTTTTATTAGTCCACAGCTGTTGAGTACTACTAAACACAGCACTAAAAGAATTTTTTGCAAGAGAGTCATTGTTCGTTACTTTTCTAATGGCAACTACAATAAATATACCAAAGTTAATTTGCCAATACCCAACGATGTTCATTGTAGTCGCCTCATCGCCTTTCTTCCACGGCATTCGCATTTAAGATAATAGGTTTATACTTTATTAATAAACCACAAAAAATAGTAGGAAATATTAGATATTTTCTCTTTAAAAAGTCACTTTTGAGGATTGCCCCTTCCTTTCGGAAAGTCCGCGAGAGCGGAGTATGTGAGGGGAACGGGGTTAGGCTTTTAAATGCGAACGCCGTGCCTTTCTTCCGAAAATATTTACTCTCCGCAAATGAGATGTTATCTAAAAAGAAACAGAAAAATTTACTTCACTCGCAAACAAGAGCACAAGTGAAGAAGAAGCGAAGGAATAGTGGAAGGCAAGCGAAGAAACAAAAAATGCAATAATACCGCTTTGAGTAAGTTTAGTAGTATTTTGTACTATTTAAAACCTTATTATCCCTCTTTACGGCAATTTTGAGCAAAAAGATACTCCCTTTCCGCTCTTGCTAATTTAAAAAGAAATACTTATCTTTGCCCGAAAACTCTATAAAAGGCAAAGTATTGATGAAACACTTCCTGATAATTTTAATGTTTCTATCTACAAGCTGTGAGCTTTTTCAAAGCCAACAGCAAGACGAGGAAAGTGTAACTACAGAGGCAAAACCAGAAGAAGTATTTGTGCCTGTAGAAAAGGAACTGTATGTAATTACTCATACAGCTATGGAATATACAAAACCTAATATGCTGGCTCAAGCTAAAAAGGAACTAAACTCCTTTGGAGCCCTTTTTGAGATAGAAGCAGAGTCAGAGCATTTCTACAAAATAAAAAGCGTATCAG
>CAUQNY010000045.1:0-17110 GCA_963519425.1 uncultured Capnocytophaga sp. | reverse complement strand
AAACTTCCTCAACGTACAAAAGTCAGGACGTATGAAGATTCCTTTTGGTATCGCCCAAACCGGAAAAGCATTCCGCAACGAGATAGTAGCTCGTCAGTTCATCTTCCGTATGCGCGAGTTTGAGCAAATGGAAATGCAGTTCTTTATCAAACCTGCTACACAACAACACTGGTATGAATATTGGAAAGAAACCCGCCTCAAATGGCACTTGTCATTAGGAATGGGCGAAGAGAACTACCGCTATCATCCACACGAAAAGTTAGCACACTATGCCGATGCCGCTTGCGATATTGAATTCCGCTTTCCTTTTGGATTTAAAGAATTAGAAGGAATTCACTCTCGTACTAATTTTGACTTGGGCAACCACGAAAAGTACTCAAGCAAGAAAATGCAATACTTCGATCCTGAAGAAAACCAAAGTTATACCCCTTATGTGCTCGAAACCTCTATCGGCTTAGACCGTATGTTCTTGGCCGTGTTCTCCAATTCGTTGCAAGAAGAAGCGCTCGAAGGAGGAGAGACTCGTACAGTGTTGCGCCTGCCTTTTATTTTAGCACCTACTAAAGTAGCCGTATTGCCATTGTTGAAAAAGGACGGCCTGCCAGAGGTCGCAGAGCAGATTGTAAATGATTTGAAATACGATTTCAATGTAGCCTACGACGAGAAAGATGCTGTGGGGCGTCGCTACCGCCGTCAGGATGCAGTCGGAACACCTTTCTGCGTAACAGTAGACCACCAAACTTTGGAAGACAATACCGTTACTTTGCGCCATCGCGACACAATGGAGCAAGTGCGCATTCCTATTTCCCAGTTGCGCGAAGTAATAGGCAAAGAGGTAGATATGCGCCATTGGCTGAAAAAGTTAGCTGTTAAGTCTTAGTTTTTAGAAAATAGACATTTAAAGTAATGACAGAAACGCCAACGATAAAACGCCCAATACCTATTGATGAGGAAGTACAGTGGGACAAAACCACAACCCTGATGAGTAGGACAAATTCCTTCGGGCATATAATCGAAACAAACCAAGCATTTCAAGAGGTATCAGGATACAGTGGGGCTGAGCTATACGATCAGCCTCACAGCCTTATCCGCCACCCCGATATGCCTAAGGTAGTGTTCAAAATACTCTGGGAGAACCTCAAAGGGCGCAATAACTTTCACGCTATCATTAAGAACCTTTCAAAGAGTGGACGCTACTATTGGGTGATTACCAATTTTGAGATAGTCCGAAATCAGCGCGATGAGATTACGGCCTTTGTGTCGCACCGAAAGGCGTTGCCCAAGGCACTTATTAGCCAGCATATTGCCCCTTTGTACGAGCGCCTTTTGAAGATTGAAAAGGCCAATGGTTTAGAGGTGAGCGAGCGCTATTTCAACGGTTTTTTAGAAGATAGGAAAACATCTTACGATGCCTTCATTCGTCGCTTGTTGAAAGAGAATGCCGAGGAGATAAAAGCTTTTTACAACAACAAAGATACCGATAGTTTTTTGAATGATTTGATTCAATAATGAAATACCTCTTATTACTCAACCTCCTCTTTGTACTTTCTCCTGCTGTGGCACAGGAAAACGACTCTATTCCACAACCGTTGTTAGATAGCATTGCTAAGGCTTTGCAAGGGGGAACACCCTCTGAAATAGCCTTGTCAGGCAGGCAATACAAAATCAATGAGCATTTGACCTATCTGTACCAAAAGCCGCGCTTTGTAGATATTTTCAATAAGATTCCGCGCAACATAGGCAAATCGGCAGTCGAGATGGTTTCTAAGCCTAATTATCCTTACGGATTAGCAGCTCTTGGGGCTACACTTGCACTTATTCCTGCCGACCCTTGGCTGATTAGAGAAAGTAGAAGTTTGGGTAACCACTTAGGGCTTAATGAAGCGCATACCTACAAAAAGTTGGGCTTCTTGAAGATTGTTCCCGCCGATGTAAACTCTGCTTTGTATTTCATAGGCAATGGCACTACTTTCATTATCATCAGTGGAGGAATGGCAGCCTATGGGCTTGTAGCAAAAGATGACCGGGCAAAAAGTACTGCAATGCAGATTCTGGAAAGCATTCTTGTATCAGGAGCTTTTGTGCAACCTTTCAAACGACTCACAGGCCGTGAAAGCCCATTTATAACCGCAGGACAAGGGCGTTGGCATAGCCATTGGACGTTCGCCCCGAGCTTCAAATCCTATCAAGAGGATACCCCTATGTACGACGCAATGCCTTCAGGACACCTAACTACAGCAATGTCAGCACTTACAGTAATCGCTGAAAACTATCCTGACTACAAGTGGATTAAACCTGTGGGCTACACAGCTTTAGGGCTTATGTGCTTTGAGATGATGCAAAGCAAAGTGCATTGGGCATCAGACTATCCCATAGCGCTTTTTGTAGGCTATCTGACAGGAAAAACGATTGCTAACCGCCGAATTACTAAGTTAAGAACAGACAGTACAACTTCTTTGCCTAAGAAATATCATTGGGACTTTTGTGTGGGGAACACTTGGGAAGGCTATCAGCTTTTGGGAGTGAATGTTAGATTTTAACATAGAATTCCTTAGACAAATGGATAATAAAATAAGAGGCCGCTTGAAAATTCTTTTCAAGCGGCCTCTCTTTGGCTATTTGCTGAAGGGGAGTACCATTAGTAGAAAGTTGAGGTATTGGCCTATTAGTACGAGAGCTGCTGCCCCAAAAAGCAGCCCTTTCTTGCGTTTAGCCCTTGAAGATAGCAGTGTAACAAAAGGAATAGCAAAACTCAGTATCAGCATTGCTATAACAACACTCCCGTACCCTTTGCTCAAAAGCGTCTGATAGTAAATCGTTTCTTCTGGAATGTTAGCGTACCAAATCAGCATATACTGCGAATACCACAAGTAAGCCCAGAAAAGGGAGAACCCAAAGAGGTATTTGCCTACATCGCTATAATGCTCTTTTTTGCAGAAGAGGGTTGTGAGCGCAATGCCCGATAGCAAAAAGCTGCTCAAAACGTACCAAGCAAATAGAGTGCTGTGCCAATGAGGGGTCAAACTCAGTAGCCAGTCCCAAGACATTGGTGTTTCAGCTAGGAAGAAAAGCAGAAGGAAAACTACATTCAGCGCTCTTTTGTCTTTCAGAACGGGAAGATAACGAAACCCTATCGGGAGAGCCATATAAGCAGCAGAGCGAAGCAGAAAATAGGCCTCTTGGTGTATGGCAAGCAACAGTCCTAATAGAGCTAAAAGCACAACTCCCAAAGGCGCAGTTACAGACTGCATAATAGGGTACAGGCTGTTAGCCCATTGGGCGTGCGATACTTTATTGATAGCAAAGAAAACCAATACACCTATCAGTGTGAGGGCTACAAACAATAGGCTTGCATAGAGGGTGAATAGCACTGTCATTCTTCTTGTTTTTTAGTTATTGCCTTGCATTTTCTGAACATACATACTTACTTGCCAGCGTTCTTTTTCAGATAGCTGATGAGCAAAAGCTCCCATAGCGTTGCGCCCGTAGTACAGCACGTGGTAGATACTCCCTTCGGTAAGCTCTCGGCTTCGGTAGTTGGGAACACCAAAGATTTTCTCACGTTTTACTAAAATTCCTTTTCCATCTCCTTTTTCTCCGTGGCACAAAGCACAATAGATGTTGTAAAGCTCTTTCCCTTTGGCAAGGTGTTTGGGGTATTCTAGTGTGTCGGAAGTCAAAGGATTTCTCAACTGAGCTTTGGCTTGTTCATAGCCTTCAAGAGAGTTGGGGTAGGCATAGGGCAAAGAGCCGCGCTGCACAGTATGTTCGGGGGGAAGCCGCGGATACACCTCGTAGGGCTTGTATGCAGGACTTTCGTACATATCAGGAGCAAATTCTACATTGCGCTCTTGCTTGTTGCGACAGGCAGTGAGCAACAAGAAAAGTATTAAGAGAATGTTTTTTAAGTAGTTCATAACTATGATGAGAATAGGTAAAACAAAAAGCTGTTTGCTTTACAACTGAATAACGAATTTGTCATCTGTACTCCTCTTGATAGGCTGGGAGGCTTGTTGGGTAGGATAGAGTTTGCTTCGTAAAAAGAAACTCAAGACTAATAGGTGAGCAGCAAAGTAAACTACCAACTCAAATATCACAGGGACAAAAGCTGGTAAGTTTGCCCAGAAAGTTTCGTTGGGCTTTCCGCCGAAATTCTGAGGCCAGTCCTCAATCATTGTGAAATAGGTGAGCCAACAGCCCAAAAGAAGCCCAATGAGGCCATAAACAAAGGTAGCTTTGCCCAAACGCGAGCGGGAAAGTCCTAAGGCTTCTGGCAAACCGTGTACGGCAAAAGGTGTATAGACTTCTTGAATAGCTATCTTATCTTGTTTTAATTGTTTAACAGTGTTCAAAAGTTCTTCGGCACTGTTTAACACAATGACTTTGGAGTCCAGACTGTTATTAGCTTCTTGTTTTTCAGGATTTGAGATTTGGCTTTTCACTTCCGCTTGTGCTATCATTGGGAAAGTACGGGCGTAGAGCAGAAAGAGCAAGAAGAAGAACCCGAGAGTCCCTACAAATACCCCTATGTCTACCCACGTAGGACTGAACATTGTCCACGAAGACGGAAGGTAGTCTCTGTGCAACGAGGTTACTATGATAACAAAGCGTTCAAACCACATTCCAACACTCACTATCAAAGCGATAATTACCGAGAAGGCAATACTGCGGCGCAGTTTTTTAATCCACAACAACTGTGGAAGTCCCACATTGCAAACAAGCATCGTCCAGAAAGCCCACGCATAGGGGCCTGTACTACGGTTCTGAAATACAAAAGTCTCGTAAGGAGAATGCGATTGGGCAGCCATTAGCCATTCGGTAAGATAGGCAACACCTACCAGAGAGCCTGCTACGAGCATCACCGTATTCATCAAATCAATATGTTTGAGAGTGATGTAGGCTTGTAATGCGCACACCTTTCGCAAGATGATGAGCAAAAGACTGACCATAGCAAAACCAGAGAAGATAGCCCCTGCTACAAAGTAAGGAGGAAAGATAGTGGTGTGCCAACCTGGGATAACTGAGGTGGCAAAATCAAAAGAGACAATAGTGTGTACCGAGACTACCAATGGGGTAGCTATCCCCGCCAAAAGGAGCATCGTTTCTTCCATTCGTTGCCAATCCTTTGCTCGTCCGCTCCAACCAAAACTGAGGAGGTTGTAAATTTTCTGTTGGAAAGGTTTCAAGGCGCGGTCGCGAAGCATCGCAAAGTCGGGTAAGAGTCCTACCCACCAAAAGACTAAGGAAACAGAAAAATAGGTGGCTATGGCAAAGACATCCCACAGTAGAGGAGAGTTAAAGTTGTCCCACAAAGAACCATATTGGTTGGGGATAGGAAGGGTGAAGTGTGCAAGCCAAGGTCTACCCATATGGATGATAGGGAAAAGACCCGCTTGAACAACTGCAAAGATAGTCATCGCCTCGGCAGAGCGGTTGATAGCCACGCGCCATTGCTGCCGAAAAAGCAGTAGTACTGCCGAGATGAGGGTGCCTGCGTGGCCAATGCCTATCCACCATACAAAGTTAGTAATATCCCAAGCCCATCCTACAGTTTTGTTGAGCCCCCACGTGCCGATGCCGTCGCGAAGGGTTACCCATATAGCCCATCCTCCCCAGAGTGAGGCAAGGAGAGCAAGAGCAAAAGCAAGCCACCAACTGCGGGGCACACGACTTTCTACAGGGCGTGCAACATCATCGCTGATGCTATGATAGGTTTTGTTCGTCATTTTTACTTTTGTTTTTTACGACTAACGCTGTACTTGATTCCTTTGGGTACCTCTCGCCCGTCGGGAGTAACAACAGCACAAGTGAAATGCCATTTTACCAAGCGTACTTCGGGAGTGCTGAAAGCCCCTACAGGGAGCTTGAGCAAGAGGAGGTTCCAACCTTTTTTCAGAGATACTTGCAACGGAGGGCGTACCTCGAAATTCTCGTTGGTAAGGGGTATTTCATTAGATAGTTGGCTGTGTTGCGATTCCCATAGCGGAGGAGCGAGAGGGGTGCCATTCAGCCAGATTTGACTCTCTTTGTAGTCCCATTTGCCTTGGTGCGGTGGGAGGTCTTTTTCAGAACGGCTGTAGTTCTGAAAATTTACCCACAAACCTACGGCTTGTGTTCGTGGAGAGTAGACATAGGTGTATGCGTAGGCAGTGTGATTAGGCTGAGGGTTGGGGTAAAAAGCAGGTACCAAAGTGCCCCAAGTGTGCCGAAGATAGATGCTTGCCCCTATGGCTTTTCGACAGCTATAGGTCTTGCCATTGTACAAGTATTTTTCTTTGATAGCTTTTTCAGGTGGAAAGACTTTAGAGAGCTGACCATCATTCGGGAAAGCATCGGTGATGTTCCACTCAATAGCTGTTTGAGGGACATAGGCAAAAGGCTCGTTAGCAAAATGATGCGCTTTGTGCCAGCACAAACGTCGCTCAAAGTCTGCAAAGGTTTTAAAAGTAGGAGATTCGGGATCGGTAGGGAGCATAGTACCGTTGCCGTCGAAGTATTCGGTACCACCACCTTGCCAAGCGCGTTCGGCCAAGGCAAGTAGGGCAGGGTAGAAGTTGTTTTGCAGCAGATTGGCTTTCTCATCGGCAATGTAGCGGTCGTTCCAGAGAGCAAGGATAGCTCCCGCGTGCTCCTCATCGCCTTGGGGGACATTTAGAATACGACTTTGGTAGAGGGCTACTAAATCGGCAAAAGCATCGTAATGATTTAGATAGTGGAATCTGCAGTCGATGGCGGGGATGCCCTTTTGTTTCTTGCCGCGGTAGCTCCACAGTTGGGTCATATCTATTTCGCCCGCTTTATACGGCCAACCGGGGGTCCACGAAATTACCTTTTTGCCTTTGGCACGCAAGTAGGCTACCATTTCAGACACAAAAGTAGGGTGGGTGAACGCCACTTCGTCTGTGCCAATGTGTATGTAGGGAACATCAAAAGTATCTACTACTTCCTCTAATATTTCCTTTAAGATACTGATTCCTTTTTCTGACTGCATAGGGGTACCTAAAGCTTTTTCAAAAGCACGGCTGTGTCCTGGCATATCTATTTCAGGAATCAGTAGTACTTGGTGTGCTTTGCAGAAAGCTACGAGCTCTTTAGCTTGTTGCAGTGTGTAGTATTGCTCAGGTAAACGCTCGTAGGCATTGGCACTGTTGAGCTGTGGGAAGCGTTTGCTCTCCAATCGCCAGCCTTCGTTCTCGGTGAGGTGCCAATGAAATACATTGATTTTGTACTGAGAAAGCAGTGCTATTTCTTTCTTCAGCTCTTCCACAGAGAAGAAAGACCGCCCTGTGTCGTGCATAAAACCACGCACCCTAAAGGCAGGATAGTCGGTAATGGAACAGCCTTCGTAATACATTTTACCTCCTTTGTTTACCAATAGCTGTTTTAGGGTCTGTTTAGCCCAATACACTCCTTTCTCGCTGATTGCTTGAATGAAAATATACTTTTTGGTAACTTCTAACGTATAGCCTTCTTCCTTGTTAATAGGCACCTGAGGTAAATCGGTTACCTTTTCTACAATGATGTTGGGAGGCTCTTCGGCAGAAACTACGGTGTAGCATTCCCCATTGGGTATCACTTGCTTGGGCATAGGCAATAGCTCTCCTATCCCTGCTAAAAGACGTAAAGGGAAGCTGCACAAAAAGAGTGAAAGCAATAGGCGTAGCATCTTATGTTTCGGTATTTATAACGTTAGATTGATAGAATACATTGGGTTGGGTGCCAAGCTGCTCCAATAGGTGGTACATTCGCTCGCTGGCACTCAGTTGGGCTATCTCGCTGCCCTCTTCGTTGGCATCGCCAAACCTAATGGCTCCTGTGCTACAAGCCGCAGCACAAGCGGTGATGTTGTCGAACTCACCCGCGGCGATGGGTCTTCCTTCTTTCTTGGCTTTCAGTATAACGGCTTGGGAGTTTTGGATACAAAGAGAGCATTTCTCCATCACCCCTCTAGAGCGCACTGTAATGTCGGGGTTGAGTACCATTCGACCTAAATCGTTGTTCATATTGTAGTTGAAAGCCTCGTTTTCGCTGTACTGGAACCAGTTGAATCTGCGTACTTTGTAGGGGCAGTTGTTGGCACAATAGCGCGTTCCGACACATCGATTGTACGCCATTTGATTTTGACCTTGTCCTCCGTGTACGGTAGCTCCTACGGGGCAAACCGTCTCGCAAGGTGCTTCCTCGCAATGTTGGCACATTACGGGTTGGAAGTTGGCTGTGTTTCTGGAGGTATAGTATCGGTCTATGCGCAACCAATGCATATCGCGAGAGCGACTCACTTCTTCTTTTCCTACTACTGGCACATTGTTCTCGGCGTGGCACGCGATGACGCAAGCAGCACACCCCGTGCATGCATTCAGGTCTATAGAAAGTTTGAAGTGCTGGGCGCGGGTAACATCTTTTGCTTTTTGGTTTGTAGGCTTTTCAAGAGCCATAAATTCATTTAGAGAAAGCTCTTTTAGAACATTGTCGCGCCCTGCCAAACTGTTTTGCAACTGTGCGCAAGCAAATGAATGGGAGCCTTCTACTTTTTCTATGGTTACCTCTTGAGTGTTTTTAAAATTGAAATACAAAGCATATGCATTTACGCCTACTTGCATTTCAGGTTGTATGCTAGCCTTTCTGCCATAGCCAAAGGCGAGCCCTACGCTTCCTTGTGCTTGTAAGGGCTGTAGATATACGGGCAAGTTAAGGCTCTTGCCTTTTACAGAGATTTTTGCCAAATGACCTTCTAAAGCTCCCCCTGCGGTATGCCAATTTTCAATGCCTAATTTTTGGGCATCGGAGGGGTGCATCGTTAGGTAGTTGTCCCACGTAGCACGCGTAAGCGGGTCGGGCAACTCTTGCAGCCAAGGGTTGTTGGCCTGTTGCCCATCGCCTAAGGCGGTGCTGGAGTAGAGGGTCAGTTCAAAGGGAAGGCCTACAGCCGATTTGCTGAGTTGCTTGGCTATTTCGTCATAATAACCTACTTTTATAAAGGCTTTTTCTTCAGGCTTGTGGGTAATAGCCGAGTTAGAAAGGGGTGAACTATCTACAAAAGTCCCGTCGTGAAGAGCTTGCTCCCAAGAAATCTCTTTTAAAATATTCACTTCCCAATGCGCTTTGATAAAATCGTAATAACTTTGGTTACTACCTGCCCATTGCAGGAAGCAGTCTTGCCATTGTCGGGTATTGAAAAGCGGACGTATGCAAGGTTGCATCAGTCCGTAGTGGTTCTGCTTGAAAACTACATCTCCCCACGACTCTAAATAGTGGGGCTGAGGTGCTAAATAGGAGGTTTGCGCGGCAGTCTCATCAGCACGCATTGCAAATGCTACTGAGAAAGGGACTTTTTTTAAGCCTGAGGCAAATTCCTCAGCATTGGGCAATGAGTACAAGGGGTTGAGGTTGTTCAGAAACAATACTCCTACTTCTCCCTTGTGCATTTGGGCAATGAGCATTTCCAAGGCTTCTGGGCTCCCTTTGCGAGTAAGTACAGGTGTTTGGGGTGAGAAAGCCGCACTTTTAAGGTGTTCGTTCAGGCCAAAAGCGAGTATAGGGGCGCCGTAGCTTTCTATGCCAGTTAGCACCAAAGCCTGACTACCTGCCTTTTTCACTTCGGCAGCGATAGCTTTTATCTTTTCTTTGACAGAAGAGGAAAGAAGAGGGGCAGGAAGCTCCTCATTCCTAATGGTATACTGATAGAAATACGCGAAAGCTGCTTTTAGCTGCTGAGGAGTGAGTGCTATGCGCTCATCGGCTTTTGCCCCTGTTAAAGAGGCATTGGCTTCTAACTGAATATGTCGCGACATTCCATTAGCTTTGCTTGGGATACGCCCTTTGGCATAGCCTGCCTCATAGCCACCTCCGTTCCAATCGCCTAAAAAGTCTGCTCCAAACGATACAATCAGTTTGGCCTTGCTGAAATCGTAATCGGGCATTGCGCGTAGTCCGTAGCACTCTTCAAAGGCGTTGAGGGTTGCCGCTTCAGATATTGTATCGTATTCGACTAACTTAAAGGTAGGAAACTTCTCTTTTAGCAAATCGATTAGGGCATAAGCTGACGGACTTGCGAGTGTCTGGCTCAGCAGTACGATTGCTTTGCCTTCGGCTTTTGCTTTTTCTAAGGCAGCCATAGTTTGAGCGTCTAACTTCTTCCAATCTACTTCCTTAGCTCTGTGCTGGTCGTAAAGGCTTAAAACCGATGCTAATACTCTCGCGTTCGCAGAGGCTCCTGCTTTTGCTTCGGGGTTGCGCAATACTGCTATGGGACGGCCTTCGCGAGTCTTGACCAATACGCTGGCAAAGTCAAAGCCATCGGCTATGCAGGTAGCGTAGTAGTTGGCTTCTCCTGCTACGATATTTTCGGGCTGTATTACATACGGAATGGTTTTGTGTACCGCTCCTTCGCAACCTGCCAAAGCCGCTGCTGCTGTAGAAAATCCTAGAAACTTCAGGAAATCACGCCGCGATGTAGTTGTATTATGTATAGAGTTGTTAGTCATTTTGCAATTAGTTCAAAATCTGCCTTAGCAGAGGGTGTGGGGGTATTTTGCACTTAGTAGTGGCATTTTGCACACTCTAACCCTCCCATTTCGGCAACAGTAAGTTTATCTACTTTCAGTTTTTTAGCCAAAGCCTTATGAACCTCTTCGTAGTGCTGTTCGTAAGGGCTTTCGGTGTTTAGATTGCTCTTTCGGTGGCACTCTACGCACCAGCCCATCGTAAGAGGGGCGTGTTGGCGCACTACCTCCATCTTGTCTACATCGCCGTGGCAGGCATAGCAATTTAGGTTTGCTACGGTTACGTGTTGGGCGTGATTGAAATAGGTAAAGTCAGGGAGCTTGTGTATGCGTATCCATTCTACGGGCTGAGAGTTTCCTGTGTATTTGAAGTGCCGTTCGTCCCAACCTACTGCCTGATAGAGTTTTTTGATTTCTTTTGTATAAAACTCTTTCGTGTAGCCGTTCGCGGTGTCTTCTTCACCTTCGTATTCTGAGATAGTTTTATGGCAGCCCATACAGACATCTAATGAAGGGATGCCTGCCATAGAAGCACTTCGCGCTCCTGAATGACAGTATTTGCAGTCAATTTGGTTGTCGCCTGCGTGGATTTTGTGCGAGAAGTGAATGGGCTGGATAGGCTCATAGCCTTCGTCTACTCCTATCTGCATTAGGTAGGTGTAAAGGGCGTAGGTGCTGCCGAGAAAGGCAAAGAGTATTGCTATGATGATAAGAATCTTTTTCAATGAATTGTGTTATTGTTTCTCTGGTTTGCGCTTCGCAATAGGAGATCTATTTTTCTTACTTCTTTTTTTGTTTCTTCCCAATCTACATTGGGTATTACGGCATCTGAAAGGGCTATTCGTTGGTCATCAGTCCACTGTTGTGCCATACGGGCGCGCACTTGCGCTTCTGAACAATGGTCGCGTGCAATGGTGCGCGCTATGCGTACTGCTTCGGGGGCAGTAACAGTAATGACAAAGTCGCAGTCCTTAAAGCTGCCACTTTCAAAGAGGATCGCAGCTTCTTTCAGTACGTAAGGCGATTGCTGCTGTGCTGCCCACTCTTTGAAAAAAAGAGCGAGTGCAGGGTGTACTATGGCGTTCAGCTGTGCGAGCTTGTCGGGGTCAGAGAAGACTATCTGAGCAATGTAGCTGCGGTTGTATTCGCCACCGGCATAAGCTTGTTCTCCAAAAAGCTGAACGATGCGCCTCTTCACTTCCTCATTGGTAGCGATAAGCTTCTTTGCTTGTTCGTCTGAATTGAAAACAGCGATGCCCAGATTAGCAAATTCCCGTGCGACGGTGCTTTTGCCACTGCCTATGCCCCCTGTTAGTCCTACTACTTTCATTCGTTGCGTATTAGAAAATCGACACTGTCTTCGGCAAAGAAAGCTACCTTTAGTCGCTTTTTTCGGGTGCTTAGGTGCAGCGGGAGGGTTGTGCCTCCGTTGGCTTCGGCTAAGTTGGCAGTGATGAGGATGTCGTCGGTGGTTAGTGTTTTTAGAATGTTCAGTTCTCCTCTACACAGCACGCTCACTTCGTTGGGGAAAATCTTCACTTGGCTGTTTTTTGGAACGCCTATTACCTGAATGGGTATTTTAAGCACTTGCTCACTGACTTTATCTACAAAGGCTTCTACCTTGATGTGGCGTTCGTTGTATTGTACATAGGGGGTGTTCTTCAGAGTGAATACTTTGCCGAAGTTGTCCTTGGCCACTCTTTTCTGGGAGTACTGAAAGCGCACTTGGCTGAGCGTGTCTATTACTTGGGCACAGCCTGATGCCAAAACAGAGTCGGGGGTGATGCGCAGCTCGGTGAGCTGGTATTCTTTGGGGTATTCTACATTCAGTTGTACCTCTACGGGTACTTTTTTGGTGTGTTTGGCTGCCAAGTACACTTGCAAGGTGTCCGACACGACCCCGCGTATTCTGAAGTTTGAGAGATAGGTGTTGCTCAGTTTTATTTTGCTGCTTTTAGAAAGGCAATAGCGAGATTCGCCGACCTCTTGGAGGTCAGCAAAGTCTAAGGACAAGATAGGGTTCTGGCTGTAGGCTTTCAGCAGAGAGAAACCATTTCCCTCTATTTGCAGTTTGACGGAGTAGTCAAAAGGAGGAACAATCACTTTATCGGCAGGAGGATGGCTTATTATTACGGGCACCGAAACTTCTCGAATCAGATTCTTAGAAAGGCGCATAGGAGTCCATAGAAAGAGAGATAACAATAAGCATACTAAGAAAGTAAGGGTGCGACTGTCCTTAAAAAAGAGACGGATGCGATACATTGGGATTCTGTTTTGGGTTCAAAATGCTTTTAGGGTACAAAGGTACGAAATAATTGGCAAAGTGGCAAATTGGGAGAAACGCCTGCTTGCCTATGTCTTGTCTGCCATTTCGCAAGCTCGTTGGGCTTCTTCGAAAAGCTGTACGTAGCGTGTGGGGAGGGGGGCTGCAAACTGCTGTTCGTACACCCGCTTTAGTACCTCTAAAGGTTGCAGATGCTGTAGCGCAAGCTCTGGTAGCCATTGACTTTCGTCAGAGGAACTATTTGCCTGCTTGTAGCGCACGTCTATACGCGCCAGCCGTACGTGTTTTTGTGCTACGGCTTCTTGTATGCGGTTCTTCAGCTGCGGTTGTGGGGAGTCTAATGCTATTTTGACTTCTAAGAAAGGCGCAGGGAGAGAAGGCTGAACATCGGCAAGCTCGCTAAGAGCGTTTAGGGCTTCTTCGGGGGTGCCGTAATGGTCGGGAATGCTTAATAGCGATGTATGTAGAGGAAGGGCGACAGGACGGATGTCTTGCACATTGCCCGCTACTAAGGAAAAGCAAACTACCTGATGCGGGTATTGCCTCTCTGCAAATGACAAGGGGAGAGGACTCCCTGAGTAGCGGATATGTTGCTTGTCTGCTACGGCTTGAGCCTTGTGGATATGTCCTAAGGCGACGTACTGCAAGGCTTCTGGGAAGTGGCTTGCTTGTACGCTTTCTATTCCGCCTATGATGGGGCGTTCGGCTGTGTCTTCCTCGTTTGTTGCAGCACCAGCGGCGTGTAGGTGTCCCATAGCTATTAGGGGTTTCCCGTTGGCGATGGTTACGGCCTCTGCTGTTAAGGCTTTGTAAAAAGCAGCTACCCCTTGTCCGTAATCGTTGTTGCCCTCTTCTGTTTTTGGGGTGTCGCCCAAACGCAAGAAAGGCACAGCGAGGCAGTAGGCGACTACCTCTTCGTTCTCGTAGAGAGGAATGATGAGGCGCTGATAATCTATCTGCCGGTTGCCTAAGTGTTTTACATAGCCCACCAAGTGGATAGAAGTATCCTCCAGCAAGGGGGTAGGCATTTCTAAGCGGACGGGTGAATCGTGGTTTCCTGCAATCGCGATGATTTGCAAGGAGGGGAAGCGCTGTGTGGCCTGTTGCAGAAACTGGTAGAACTGCCTGATAGAAGATGCTGTAGGCTGTGCAGTATCAAACACATCGCCACTGATGAGCAGTACATCGGTCTTCTCTCTCTCAAGAATCTGCAACAGTTCGTTCAAGAAGAAAGCGTGTTCCTCGTAGCGGTCGTATTGGTAAAACGATTGGCCTAAGTGCCAATCTGCTGTATGGAGAAAGTTCATTGTAGAAAGCGAAAAAATAGCAGGCAAAGGTACAAAAAAGACTTAGAAGTTGCAAGCAAAATCGGAGACTACACTGAAGAAGAAGGACAGACTGCTATCTCTTTACAAAACGATTGTTTTTTCTGTTTTTAGTTCTTTTTGTAGAAACTCGGTGCGGGCTCAAAAGTGGGGCTTTTCTTCACTTCGTCTCCACTATTCCTCCGCGGTAGCTTCGCTATGGTTTCGGCAGAAAAATTTTCTTTTTTGGAACTTCTGCAGATTTTGTGGGAGGTTCGGAATTTTTGAGTAAGGAGAAGGGCGTTTTTTTTAGTTTCGTCTCTTTTTGTTAGTTTCAGAAAAAAATAGTACATTTGCACGGTATTTTTGAAAGATGATATGTTATGGAAAAGAATTTTAAAATGATAGCTAAAACGTTCTTCGGATTTGAGGATATTTTGGCTGATGAGTTGCGCAGCTTAGGTGCAATGCACGTAACTAAAGGGGTGCGCAGCGTACAGTTTGAGGGCGATAAGGGCTTTATGTACAAGGCTAACTTGTGTTTGCGCACGGCATTGAAAATTCTCAAGCCAATTCACTCTTTCTATGTCAGGAGTGAAAAAGAGTATTACCAAAAACTCTACAACTTTCATTGGCAAGACTATTTGCGCGTGGATCAAACCTTTGCTATTACAGCTACGCTCCAAACGGAGCTCTTTAGCCACAGCCAGTACGTAGCTCTGAAGGCGAAAGATGCTATCGTAGATGCTTTTAGAAATAACACGGGACGGCGTCCTAATGTAGACCCTGCCCACCCTGACATAGCCTTACATATACACATTCAGCGCAATGAGGTAATCGTCTCGTTGGACACTTCGGGGGCTTCTTTGCACCAACGCGGTTACCGTACGGCAACAAACATAGCTCCTATCAACGAAGTTTTGGCGGCAGGAATCTTGCTGATGAGCGGTTGGCAGGGGCAGTCGGATTTTTTAGACCCTATGTGTGGGAGTGGGACTTTCCTAATAGAAGCGGCAATGATAGCGTGCAATATTCCCGCTAACATTCAGCGAAAAGAGTTTGCTTTTGAACGTTGGCCTGACTTTGATGAAAATCTGTTCAACCTCATTTTCAGCAGTGCGATTAAGAAAGTTAAAGAATTCCACTATCAGATTACGGGTTACGACAAAGCTCCTTCGGCTGTAGCTAAGGCAAAGGACAATTTGAAGAACGCCAACCTCGCTGATTACATTTCTGTCTTTCAGAAAGACTTTTTTAGTACTGAAAAAGAAGACAAGCAGAAGCCACTACACATAGTGTTCAACCCGCCTTACAACGAGCGCTTGCAAGCTGATGTTGAGCAGCTCTACGGACAGATAGGCAATACATTGAAACATCACTACCCCAATAGTGAGGCTTGGTTTATCACCTCTAATTTGGAAGGGATGAAGTATGTAGGATTGCGTCCATCGCGCAAAATAAAGCTCTACAACGGTAAGTTAGAGAGCCGACTGTTGCAGTTCAAAATGTATGAGGGAAGCAAAAAGACGATGGCTGTAACTGATGAAAGCCTGAAGTTACACTGAAAGCACAGGCTGCATTTGAGAGGGGTGAAGCCTTTTGTAGGTACTATTTTCAGTTTTGTTATAAGTAATCAGTATGCAAGAGATAGAACGCAAATTCAAAGTGAAAAGCGCGGCTTACAAAGCTTATGCTACTCAGAGAGTGCGCCTTACACAGGGGTATTTGAGCTCTGTGCCAGAACGCACCGTGAGAGTACGCCTAAAAGGAGACGAAGCTTTCATCACTATAAAAGGCAGTAGCAATGAGAGTGGCACCACCCGTTTTGAGTGGGAGAAAGCTATAGCCATAGCTGAAGCAGAGCAACTATTAGCTCTTTGTGAAAAAGGCGTTATCGACAAAACCCGCTACCTTGTACCCTCTGGCAATCTGTGTTTTGAGGTAGATGAATTTCACGGGGACAACGAAGGCCTTGTAATCGCTGAGATAGAACTGCCTACTGAAGATACTCCTTTTGAGCGTCCTGAATGGTTAGGAGAAGAAGTAACGAACGATACGCGCTACTACAATGCTATGCTCAGCAAAAAGCCTTTTAAGAATTGGTGATTGCCGAAAAATTACTACCTTTGCACCCACAATCAACACATTAGCAAGTTAATATTATGGCAAGAGATATATTACCCACTCCGATACTTGAGGGGGAAGAAGTTATAGAGTTCTACAACAAGTTGGCAAACTTTAAAGAGAACTTAAAGAAAAAGGGCATTACACGAGAAAGTATTCGTGAAGGTGCAAAACAATTTAAAGCTTTGTTTAAGAAAGAAGAAAAAGAAGATGTCCTCCCTAAATAATTCAAAAATTACCGTTGAATTATTGAAAGAAAACCACCCTATCAAACCTTTTGACTGTGAAGATAATGATTTGAATGATTTTCTGTTCAATAAAGCCTTATTGTACCAAAAAGAACTTCTCGCTACCACTTTCGTAATAGAAAATGAAGAGCGTACTTTAGGCTACTATAGCGTACTGAATGACAGCTTGCAACTGAAGGAAGAAGATTTCCCATCAAAAAGTAAATACAAGAAATTTTTAAGCTACCTAATTCCTCACCCTAAACGACATTTGAAAAGTGTTCCTGCCGTTAAAATAGGTCGTTTAGCTATTGATAAAACTTGTAAAGGGAAAGGATTAGGAAAGATGATAATGCAGAGCCTTATGGATGAATGTATTGATTTTAACAAGAAAATAGCTTGCAGACTTATCACAGTAGATGCCTATAAAGGAGCCTTGACTTTCTACCAAAAGTTAGGTTTTGAATTTCTAACTGAAAAAGACAACAATGAAGACATTCGCCAGATGTTCTTTGACTTGACAAATCTTGATAACTAATCATAAAATTAGCAAATAGATATCTATGACAGAACCCAAAAAATACAATCCCACTGATTTAGAACAAAAATGGTACGCCTATTGGCTTGCCCACAACTATTTTCACTCAACCCCCGATGAGCGTACGCCCT
>CAUQNY010000044.1:0-17215 GCA_963519425.1 uncultured Capnocytophaga sp. | reverse complement strand
CCTCCAGGGTGGGAACACAGCAAAGGTATTCGGTTGTAGCGGTGCGATGTAGGTCGCTTGCCACTTTTTTTTTGCAGTATAGTGATGATTGTATTCCATAAAAAAAGCCGTCAAGAATAATATTCTGACGGCTTTTTTCGTTTTTAGTTAGTGAAAGAAATAATAATAATTTACTTGTCAATGGAGCCCACCACGCGCTTCATAAAGGTGTTCAGGGCTTCTTTTTGTGGAGTTCCTTGTTTGATGAGGTTATCTACCTCTAAGGCTCCGTAGAAATTGGAGAGAAGTTCACCAATGACGTCCAGCTCTTCGTCTTTCAGTTGTTCACATTCGATGAGGTTTTCAAGGGTTTCAACTGTTTCGTTTACGTAATCTTGGTCGTTTGCCTCAATAAACTGAACGATGTGTTTAATTACCGGTAATCTCATCGATGAATTGTTTTAGGAGTTCTGCTTTGTTCGTTTGGATTTGGTTTACTATAGTTCCGTTCTTGTAAGCAGCGAAAGTAGGTAAATTGTCTACTTTGGCAAGCTTCCGAGATTCTGGGTAGGCTTCTGCATCTACGTACACAAAGGTAGCGTTGGTAGTTTCTGAAGCGTATTTTTTAAATTTAGGTTTCATTATTTTGCAGTTGCCACACCATCCTGCTCCAAACTGTACAAATACGATGGGGTGTTGTGCAATTACTTCTGCTAAGTTGTCTTGGTTTAATTCAGTCATAATGATAATAAGAATTGAGTTTTTTAGATAGTGAGGGGGGAGATACCTAAGGGGTACTCCCCCCTTGTTTGATTGAGTTTATAAAGATTGTTTTAGTGAGATGCTAGATAGTCAGCTACTCCTTTGCGGTCAGCGTGCATAGCGTCTTTACCTTCTTCCCAGTTGGCTGGGCAAACTTCGCCGTGTTGTTGTACGTGTGTATAGGCATCTACAAGGCGCAAGTATTCTTTTACGTTACGGCCAAGAGGCATATCGTTGACACTTTCGTGGAATACTTTACCAGTTTCATCGATAAGGTAAGTAGCACGGAAAGTTACATCGTCGCCTTCTAATACGTAAGCATCAGCAGTTTCGTCGAATACTTCGCGAGAGTCGAGGATGCCTAAAGTACGAGCCAAGTTGCGATTAGTGTCGGCCAAGATAGGGTATGTAACACCTTCTATACCACCGTTGTCTTTAGGAGTGTTAAGCCAAGCAAAGTGTACTTCGGCAGTGTCGCAAGAAGCACCTATCACTTTCACGTTGCGTTTTTCAAATTCTGCCAAAGCTTCTTGGAAAGCGTGAAGCTCGGTAGGGCATACGAAAGTGAAATCTTTAGGATACCAGAAAAGAAGTACTTTTTTCTTGTTGTTTACAGCTTCAGAGAGCACATTGATTTTAAAAGTATCGCCAAGATCGCTCATAGCGTTTACTTCAATATTGGGGAATTGTTTTCCTACAAATGACATAATCTTGATTGTTTAGTTTTACGGGTGCAAAAGTATAAAGATTATGTCTATTAAAAATACTTGTTTGATTGAAAGAATTTATATAAAGATAATCAAAAGTAATTAGTGTAGGAACGAGGGCTGTAAAGGGTTAATTTTTGAGAAGATAGTTGATAACCGTAGCAGCAGCGTGAAGCCCGAAAGCAGCAGGCATAAAGCTGATTGTTCCATAAAAGGATTTCTTGTAGTCAAGCCCTTCGGTGCGCTGCATTGTTTCTTTAGAGACTATCTCAGCTGAGAAAACAGCTTTGATACCAGAATGGATACGTTCGTTTTTAAGGCGTTTGCGAATGGACTTAGCTAAGGGACAGTTGTAGGTTTTCATCAAGTCAGCGACTTTAATCTGCGAAGGGTCTAAGGCACCTCCTGCCCCCATACAACTGACCAGTTTGACCTTTTTGCGTTTGGCTGCCAAGATGAGTTTTAGTTTTGGGGTTAAGCTATCGATACAATCAATAACATAGTCGTATGCTGGTGTGATGAGCTCCCAAGCGCGTTCGGGCGAGAGAAATTCAGTGAGGACTGTAAGGTTTAAGTCGGGATTGATGTCGCGCAGACGGGCGGCCATTACAGCTGTTTTTTCTTGACCTATGGTGCTGTGTAGGGCTGGAAGCTGCCTATTGATGTTGGTAAGGGAGACGGTGTCGGCATCTACTATGGTCAGGGAGCCTACCCCTGCACGAGCTACAAACTCGGCAGCATAAGAGCCTACGCCTCCTAAGCCTACTATCAAGATGTGTGCTTTCTGGAGCTTAGCAAGCCCTTCAGGTTTTACAAGAAGTTCTGTTCTTTCTAACCAAAACATATTTAATAACGTATCGAGATTTGATTTTTAACTAAAAAATAGGCTGCCTGAAAACTCTATTATAAAGTTTTTCAGACAGCCTTTAAAGGATTACAAATTAGCTCATCGGTCAAATAGACTAATTTTTTGACTGAGCATCAATCACTGCAAGGGTAGCCAAATTGACCATCTCGTCTACAGTAGAACCGATGGTAGTGATGTGTATAGGTTTGGTAAGTCCTAAAATAACAGGGCCTATAGTGTCAAGATGCTGGGTTTCTTTGAGGAGCTTGTAGCTGATGTTGGCAGCTTCAAGGTTAGGGAATACTAACACATTAGCTCCTTTGCCATTGTTTAACTTAGAGAACGGATAGGTTTTAGCTATCTTCTCAGGGTTTAGAGCAAAGTCTGCTTGTATTTCGCCATCTACTACCAGCTCTGGGTGATGCTTATGGAGGTAGGCTACTGCTTCGCGTACTTTCAGAGAGCTCTCAGAAACTGCTGAGCCAAAATTTGAGTACGAAAGCATTGCTACTGAGGGTTCTAACCCAAAGAACTTCACAGCACGAGCGGTTAGCAAAGCTATGTTTGCCAAATCGGCTGCAGTAGGGTCTATGTTGATAGTAGCATCAGATAGGAAGATAGGGCCTTGTTTGGTAAGCATAATGCTGGCTGCTGCAATGCGGTCTACCCCTTCGTCTTTTTTGACAATCTCCAACACTGGGCGGATAGCGTTAGGATAAGCGTGAGAGTAGCCGGTAATCATTGCATCGGCTTGCCCTGTTTCTACGAGCATAGTTCCGAAGTAGTTGCGCTCGCGCATTAGGCGTTGCGCTACTTCGTAGGTAATACCACGGCGCTCGCGCAGTTTCCAATAATGCTTAACGAAACTTTCTCTACGAGCTTTTTCGGCATCGCTCTTAGGGTCTATCACATCTACACGAGCAGCAAAACCTATTTCGTGCTTAAGTGCTTTGATAACTTCTTTGTTCCCTAAGAGTACAGGAATGCCTATGCCATCTTCGTAGATACGCTGTGCGGCTTTGAGAACTTCCAATTGGTCGGCTTCGGCAAATACTACGCGCTTAGGACTGCGTTTGGCGCGGTCTTGCAAGAGGCGTATTTCTTTGCTTCCTACTCCTATGCGGTCCATCAGCTCACCTTTGTAGGCTTCCCAGTCGGTAATAGGCTTTTGGGCAACCCCCGATTCGATCGCTGCTTTGGCAATAGCAGGTGGTACTTCGTAGATAAGACGAGGGTCGAAAGGTTTAGGAATAATATAATGACGACCAAAGGTCAAGTTTTCACCTCCATAAACAAGACTTACTTGCTGAGGAACTGGTTTTTTGGCCAGTTCTGCGATAGCACGTACCGCAGCGAGCTTCATCTCTTCGTTAATTTTGGTAGCGCGCACGTCTAAAGCTCCACGGAAGATGTAAGGGAAGCCTAAAACATTGTTCACTTGGTTAGGATAGTCTGAACGACCTGTAGCCATAATGATGTCTTGGCGTGTTTTCAGTGCCAAGTCGTAATCAATCTCCGGCGTAGGGTTTGCCATCGCAAATACGATAGCATCTTTGTTCATAGAAAGAAGCATCTCTGGGGTAAGCACATTGCCTTTAGAGAGGCCTATGAATACGTCAGAGCCTTTTACAGCTTCTTCTAAGGTACGCAGGTCGCGTTCGGTAGCGAACTCTTCCTTTTGGGTAGTGAGGTTCGGAGCATCTTTGCGAATAACGCCTTTGCTGTCACACATCACGATGTTCTTAGGGTTAGCTCCTAAAGCTACATATAGGCGAGTGCAAGAGATAGCGGCAGCTCCTGCCCCATTCACTACTATCTGAGCGTGAGCGATGTCCTTGCCTACAATCTCTAAGGCATTGACAAGTGCTGCTGCTGAGATAATAGCAGTACCGTGCTGGTCGTCGTGCATTACAGGAATGTCGAGCTCTTCTTTCAAGCGTCGTTCTATTTCAAAGGCTTCAGGCGCCTTGATGTCTTCTAAGTTGATGCCTCCAAAAGTAGGAGCAATGGCTTTTACTGTTTCTACAAACTTATCTACATCGGTAGCATCTACTTCTATGTCAAAAACGTCAATACCAGCAAAGATTTTGAAAAGCAACCCTTTGCCTTCCATCACAGGTTTAGAAGCGTCTGCCCCTATGTCGCCCAAGCCAAGCACTGCGGTACCATTAGAAATAACGGCTACTAAGTTGCTTTTGGCAGTGTACTTATAGGCATTGCTTTTATCTTCGGCAATTGCCAAGCAAGGCTCGGCCACCCCTGGGGAGTAGGCCAAAGAAAGGTCGTGTTGTGTAGAATGCTTTTTAGTAGGCACAATAGCTATCTTCCCTGGTTGTGGAAACTCGTGATAGTGCAATGCCTCTTCTTTTTTTCTTTGATCCATAATTTTTTAGGTAAGAGGTAAAAGGTGAATGCTTTTACTTTGTTTCGGGGGCAAAGGTATAGAATTATTAGCAAATTAGCAAATAGGATGCTACGGCTCGTCGGCTGTGGCGAGTGTTAAAGTTTTGCCGTCAAATATGCCATAGGTGAAATAGTGTATCCAATCGCCTGTGTTCAAGTAGGTACTCCCCTCGCCTACCCTAATGGTCATAGGAAGGTGTCGGTGTCCGAACACAAAATAGTCGTAGTGGCGCAGCTGAAGCTTGCGTTTGCAATACTGTACTAACCACTCGTTGTCTTCGCCTAAGAAATGAACATCTTCGTCTCCAGAAATCAGCTTGTTTTTCACTGATAGGTACTGAGCTAAACGTACCCCTATGTCGGGATGCAACCAGCGAAAAAGCCACTGGCAGAAAGGATTCGTAAATACTTTCTTCATCCGCTTATAGCCTTTGTCGCCAGGGCCTAATCCATCGCCGTGACCTATGAGAAAGCGCTTGCCCGCACATTCCATCTCTACAGGACGGTGAAATACAGGGATGTCAAGCTCTGTTTGAAAATAATTGTTCATCCACAAATCGTGGTTCCCGACAAAAAAGTAAATAGGAATCCCGCTATCGCGAAGCTCTGCAAGTTTGCCCAAAGTGCGTACAAAGCCCTTCGGGACTACCGTTTGGTACTCAAACCAAAAGTCGAAGAGGTCGCCAAGGAGGAAGATAGCGGCAGCATCGGTTTTAACGGTGTCTAACCACTGTACGAATTTGGCTTCGCGAGGTCGGCTTTGCTGCGGTGTAGGGGCTCCCAAATGATTGTCGGAGGCAAAGTAAATTTTCTTGTTTTCAGCTAATTCTATTTGCAACATTTCTTCAGATAACAGATAATAAATATAAGGGAAAGCCCTATTATTACATTGGTAACAAAAAACGACTTTTTGTATAAATGACGAAACTATCTAACAAACAAATTCAACATTAGCTTTTACTTATTAGTAATTAGCTAATTATCAGTTGCTACCCATTCTGCATAAGAGCTTTCAGTCTCACACAAACGCACCGAGAAGAGTCGTACCTCTGGAGGTAGCTGCGCTTGGATGCGCTGGGCAAAGTCTGTTACAAGGTTCTCGCTAGTAGGCTGATAAGGAAGAGCGATGATATGATGCCCTTTTTCGCGCAACTCATCGGCTAAAGCCTTGTGTGGACTGTTGGCATTGAAAACCATTGCATGGTCGAATATTGATATAATTTGTTCGTTCACAATGCGTTTGAGGTCGCCAAAGTCAATTACCATACCGTGTTTTACATTAGTGGGGTCGTTTATTGGCTCCCCTATCACTGTTACGTAGAGTTTATAGCTATGCCCGTGCAGATTTTTGCACTTCCCGTCGTAGCCATAGAGGGCGTGGCCTGCCTCGAAATCGAATTTCTTGGTGATGCGAATCATAAAGATAATAGTTATTTTTTGGCAAAGGTACAGAAAAAGTAGCAAGAAAGCAAGGTTCAAGAGTAGGGTTTGTTTTTAATGAATGTTTTGTCGTATTGAAAAAAGTAATCAATTAAGGAGACTTTGAGGTAAGCGATTGTTTTTCTGTACGAGTGAGAAATTTGTGATTTGACCTATTTTCTCTTTGTCAAATTTGCTTCCTTAGCAAATTATATATACTTTTGCCGTCAGTTAAACACAACATCCAAAAAATGAAAAGTGTACCCTTTTGTTTTGTCCTCTGCTGCTGTCTTTTCTCTTGTCAGCAACCTACCCAACAGCGAGATACCAATAGCTCTGATTTTGAGTTGTATGAGCTCTGCCAAGACTCCACTACTCTACCCCTTCCCCTTGAAATTATCCAAGCTCAAACATTCTTTGCTTCGGTAGATACTTCTTACCACTATTCTCCAAAAATAATCTCATCTACTGACGATTTCCCCCAAGAAATACTATCTTACAAGGATTCTATTCAGAAAGATACCCTAGACACTTATGGGCGCTTCTATTTTAAAGGTTATTACCCCGAAGAGCAATTTGTAGTTACCAATTTGCAAACGTACGCGCTTGGTTCTAAACAGCTGTACAGAGGCGACTTAGAACAGATAGCCTACAGCCCAGAAAAGAAATACCGCGCTTGTTCGTTTGCTATCAATGGGGGGCAAGGAGCTTATAGGTGCCTCATAGAAGCGCAGCTGCCAGACGGTTCCTACCGCTACCTCACTGACTTGTGCTCGGTATTCTTAAAGAACAATTGTGGTTTATTGGAAGAACACAAAATGTATTGGACGGACGAGCGTACACTGCTTTTGTGGCAGACGTATCCAGAAGACAAGTTCTTTAAAATTTCAATGCTGCCAAATGGCCTTGATTTATAGAAAACTGTCTCTGTGGCAAATCTAAACGAAAAACAAAAACTAAATAATATGATCATAGCTATTGGAAACGACCACGCAGGCGTGGCCTACAAAAATGCCATTGTAGCTGCTTTAGAAAGCAATGGCATAGAAGTGCTCAACTTTGGCACCGACACTCCTGAGAGTGTAGATTATCCTGACTTAGGGCACGCAGTAGCCCAAGCGGTAGAGCAGGGGAGGGCTTCTCTGGGCATCGTAATTTGCGGTAGCGGCAACGGTATCGCTATGACAGCCAACAAGCACGCTAAAATACGCTGTGCTGTCTGCTGGACTAAAGAGCTTGCTGCTTTGGCTCGCCAGCATAACGATGCGAATGTTATCAGCATTCCTGCGCGTTTCACAGCCATCGAACAAGCGGTAGAGATTGTCAGAACATTTCTGAACTCCACGTTTGAAGGCGGACGGCACGAAAAGAGAGTCCATAAAATTTGTTGCTGCTAATTTGTTTAAAAAAAAGGCTGCCCTCCCAGTTGGGAGGGCAGCCTTTTCTGTAAATTGAGTATGAATGAAATGAAAAGCCTTTGCCTAAAATTTTAACTTAAGACCTGCGAAGACAGTGCGGGGTAGGGCAGGGCCGTAGATGTAATCCGCATCGCGTTTAGCTCCTTTGTCAAAGTCGTCTTGGTAGTGGTTGAGTAGGTTCTTGATACCGCAACTTACTTCCAAGGGGAAGAAGTTTGTCCATTTGAACTCGTAAGAAGTGTTCAAACCTAAGTCTACCATTGCTGGGGTAGTTTCAAGGCGATTGGAAGGAAGATAACCTTTTAAGTGAGGAGCTTTCATTTTTCCTGTATAGACTGCTACAAGGTTGATATCCCAATTAGGACGAGGCTTGTAGGTAGCCATCAAGTTCCCATAAACGCTAGGGGTACGCAAGATTTCATCAGTGTAAATATTATCTTCAGGATTTTGAGTGCTGTTGTATTTTGCACTTTGGAAAGTTGTAGAGAGTTGCGCTATCCATTGTGGATTAGGGCTATACTTGAGTTCGAGGTTAATTCCTTTCACTACAGCACCATCGGTATTTACTTTTTCTTTTATTTTCAATCCATTTTCCTCTCCTGCATCGTTATAGATGAAACGGTCGTGTAGTGCAGTGTAAAATCCTTCAATCATTGCTACAAACTGATGTGTTTCGTGTGCGTGATTGTACTCAAAGGAAGCTGTAAAGCTGTCTGAAGTTTCTTTCTTAAGGTTGTCAGATAGTTTTACGCGACGCACCTCGCCACTGGGTAGTTCGCTGTGTACATCTTCTGAATAGAAGAAAGGAGCTCTAAATCCACGAGCATACGATGCACGAGCGATAAAATCATCATTGATATTGTACAGCACACTAGCACGAGGATTCAGTACTGTAATGCTTTTCTTAAGAACATCAGAAGCAACATTGTCTAAGCGCAAACCTCCTAGTACTTTAAACTTAGCTGAAATACGCCAGTCAGCTTGGGTAAAGAGACCAAAAGTATTGCTTTTTTGGTTTACAGCTAGGATGTTGGGATTTTGACGTTTTTCTGAAATCTTATCGTATTGAAATTCAGTTCCAGATGTCCATTGCAAATTGCCGTGAGCGGTAGGAATGTAGGCAGTGTGTTGGCCACCCATCAGCCAAATATTTTCTTTTGTAAGACCGTAGTTTCCGGTAGAAGCCTCTATATCGGTTCCTTCTAAACCACCGTAGTAGTTGTCAGCACGAGTGCGTTCGCCACTGGCGTAGGCTGTAAACTTGTGGTTATAGGCAGGGGTGAAGTAGTCGTAGCTAGCATTCCCTCCGAGCATTTGGGTGCGGATACTCTCTGCGATGTCGGCCAAGTGTTCAGGCTCGTCCAGCTTGTTACCTCCGCGGCGATTTTCGTGGCTTACGTTTAGTTCTGCAGTAAACTTATGGCGGTCAGTAAAGTCATTGAAAAGTTTTGCACCTGCATTTAGGTTTTGCAAGCGAGTGATTTCAGTAAAATCATCGCCATTGGCATCATAGCTCTGACGGGTGCGGTGCAAAGCGTGGAAAGAGATGCCTCGCATATAGTTATCGCTTACTAAGGAACTGTTGAAAGAGCTTACCACGTCAGCTGCTTTTCCTCCTATAAGGCTGCTTACAATGCCTGCTTGGACTTCATCTTTAGTAGGGTTCTTCGTAATGACATTGATAGTTCCTCCAATAGCATTCGAGCCAAAAAGAGCAGAACCTCCTCCGCGAATCACCTCTACGCGCTCAATCATATTGGCAGGAATCTGCTCCAATCCGTAAACACCATTGAGCGAACCAAAGATAGGGCGGCCATCAATAAGGATTTGGGAGTAAGGACCTTCTAGCCCATTGATGCGCACTTGCGAGGTTCCACAGTTTTGGCAGTTTACTTCGGTACGCAACCCTGGTTGGAAAACCAAGCCTTCCATTAGGGTATGAGCTTTAGCCGTAACCAGTTCGCGGTTTGTAGTAACGCTCACCAATACAGGAGCCTCCTTCCGATTTTCTTTGGTTTTAGTAGCTGTAATCACTACTTCGTCTATCCCCAAAATGTCCTCTTTGAGGCTAATGTCGCGTACAACAGTACTTTCGTTGCCTATGTAGACTTTGTCGTTGTAAGGAATATATCCTAACGATTGTACTTTAAGTCGGTATTCGCCTGCAGGAAGCGAAAGCTCGTAGTAACCATTGCGGTCAGAGACCGTCCATTTTTTGTGTGTTTGGTTTTCCAACTGAATGGAAACTGCTTCCAAAGGCATATCGCCTACACTGATAGTCCCTTTAAGAGTACCGTTCTGCGCCATTGCTAAAGTGCTAATAGCTAATGCGATAGCTGCAAAATATAATTTCATATGTGTATGGTTTAATTAAAATTTCGGGGGCAAAGGTACAATATTTTTTAGATTAACCAAAAATAATGCTATTTTTATTTTTAACCATACTAAAAAGTAAATAGCAAGTAACAAAAAAAGCTGCCTACTTAAGGCAGCTTTTCGTTTCATTCAAAAGTTTTCTATTTCTATTTTATATCGTAGCAATAGCTTAATACAAAGTCTTCTATAAATAGAAAGAAGACCTCGTAGACACTATTCTCTATCTTAATTTCAGTGCTACTGTCGGTAGGGAAAAAGTCGCGTACTTTTATATCGTTCAGCGTAATTGTAGGATTGCCGTGTACCTTGAAGCCTACTTCCTTGGCACACCACACCATCGTGAGCTTTTGAATAATATTCTGTAGCGAGAAAGCAGCAGTATGGTAGTTCCATTGGGTAAATTTAGGAGCTACCCTTACTATTTTCTCTCTTTTCTTCTCAATATCTACTCCCACCCCCCGATTGCTAATAATTACGGCTACTTTGTCAAACGAATGGCTAATAGAAATCTGTTTGCCATCGGTAAGAAAAGGCTTGCCGTGAGGGTCATAGAACAGTGCAGTAGGCGCATAGCCAATTTTCTTGAGCAGTAGGCGCGTAGCGAGAAAGTTCTTCTTTCCCTTTTCGTTGTGGATATTGTCTAATTGTACCGATTGCTGAGCGGTCAAAGCTACCGCCTCTTGCAACTCTGCAAGCGACTCTGTTACCTCCCAGAGGTAAAGCTTTGTCCTTAAATCGGTATCGAATGTTTTAATTAATGCCATATTAATATTTCTTTCATCTAATTTCTCACTGCAAAAGTACTACATTTTTCAGTTCTACACAATAGAAACTAATAGTTTATTACAGCCCCTCTATTGTTATTAACATAACATTTTGTTAATAAAAAAGACCTATTCCGTTAAAATTTTAATATATTTTGGCTGCCAAAACTTCTTTGCAAAGATTAAAATATGTTATAAAGCCTCTTTTTACATTAACAGCACAAAAAAGCTTCTTTAACAAAAAATTAACGCCTCAAACAAAAAAGTCTTCACAAAAAATACTTTTGTGAAGACTTATAAACAAAACCAAATAATATCTATGAACAAAAATAGATATCTTATTACTTTACTTGTAAAGTACCTTCTTAACGGCTTTCACTACATCATTTGCGTTAGGCAACCATTCTTTCAAAAGTTCTGAAGAGAAAGGGGCAGGTGTATCTGCTGTAGTAACGCGCTGTACAGGAGCATCTAGATAGTCAAAGATATTCTCTTGAACTTGGAAGGTAATCTCTGAAGAAACACTGCTGAAAGGCCAAGCCTCTTCTAAGATAACCAAGCGATTTGTCTTCTTCACCGATTCAAAAACAGTATTGAAATCCAATGGGCGAATTGTGCGCAGGTCGATAATTTCACACTCAATACCTTCTTGAGCTAACATATCAGCAGCTTTATGAGCTTCTTTGATGATTTTACCAAAAGAAACTATGGTAACATCTTTTCCTGCTCGTTTAATATCTGCTACTCCCAATGGAATTGTGTATTCCTCTTCGGGCACTTCTCCTTTATCCCCGTACATTTGTTCTGACTCCATAAAGATAACAGGGTCATTGTCGCGAATAGCCGATTTGAGCAACCCTTTAGCATCGTAAGGTGTAGAAGGTACTACTACTTTTAACCCTGGGCAGTTAGCATACCAGTTCTCAAAAGCTTGAGAGTGTGTTGCTCCCAACTGTCCTGCCGAAGCGGTAGGACCACGGAATACTATAGGAATATTAAACTGCCCACCAGACATTTGGCGCATTTTAGCAGCGTTATTGATAATCTGGTCAATAGCTACCAACGAAAAGTTAAAAGTCATAAACTCTACAATAGGACGGTTCCCATTCATAGCTGCTCCTACCGAGATACCTGCAAAACCTCCTTCGGCAATAGGGGTATCTAATATACGTTTAGGACCAAATTCGTCGAGCATTCCTTTTGAGGCTTTATAGGCACCGTTGTATTCGGCTACCTCTTCTCCCATTAAATAAACGGACTCGTCGCGACGCATTTCTTCGCTCATCGCTTCGCAAACGGCTTCTCTAAATTGTATCGTTCTCATTTATAATATTAAATAAGGGTATAACTAAAATTTCTATGTTTTGAAAGTACAAAAGTAATCATAATAATTGAATTTCCTATCTTTTTCGCAATTTTTATTTCGCATCTTTTCTTAATGTATTGCTTTATAGCCTTTTATATTATAGGTGCGAAATGCCTTTTGCCTCCTCATTAGTCGTTTCTCATCGCCAAATAATACGCAGCTATCGAAACTGGCATACGCCGAAAGGTTATTACTTCCACCCGCTTCACTGTATAAGCAGCCGTTTTGTAAACAGTTATTTTCTCCGATTTCCCCTCTTCAGAAGACGAAGAAATAGTTTCTGGCTCCTCCAGCAGAGCTGCTCGCTGCAGAAAATCATAAGTATAAGCACTTTCGTAAAGAGCAATGCCATGTGCCGAGAGCAGCAAACGCTCTTGTAGCTGGTCGTTGTAGAAAACCCTCCCCTCTACTACTATGGGGCGGTCTGGAAGCTCATCAGCATTCCCTTCTACCCACGTCGGACTAATACGCTTCAGTGCTGCCAACACCTCAGCAGGCGAGGCACAAGCAAATAGCCCTTCCAAGTCTTGCAGTCGCAGCTTTCGGTTTTGCTTTTGTTCGTATCGCTCTATGTTTTCCCCCACCATAAGCCTGAAAATAGTAGGTTGTTCAGGCAAGTACAGCACCCTAACACTTTCCCCTTTGTAAATCATACTGTAGAGCGCTCTCGAGATAGAAGAGCTAAAAGTGTAGTCCTTAGCAGTCTTCGCATCAGCAAACGACACCTGCACACTATAGCTTTCTGACCAACTCCCTATCTGCTTTACAAATTCTTTCTGACCTTGCTCAACGGTAGCCTCGGCATACACCCCTTCAGTTTTCAGCAAGTAGTCTATCCGATAATTTATCAGCTGATAGATAACAAAACCAGAAACAATAAATACCATCACCGGTATAAAAGCATTCAGGGGCGTATTAGTAGGAGCATCTTTGTCAAACATAGCCGTGCGAAGAGCACTAAAACTTCTCACTTCAGCAATAACCAAAAAAGACTGAAAACCTACCAGCACCCCCATCACCAAAGCATAGTACACGCCACCCTTTTCAAATGCCTCTATAGGGAAAAAAACCACCGCAGCAGCTATTGTCAGCAGGAGAGCTATTGTCCAAAAATAACGCGTGCGGCTCATCTATGAATCCTCTCTTTTGCTTTTCAGCATCTTTACCGAAAAAATAAAAATCAGAGCCACTACTATCCCCATTATCCACCACAGCAGGTCATTGCTCTGTATAGTCGAGTGCGACCGAGTCTCTGTAGCTACTGCAGTAGGGGCGGGGAGAGGTGCCACACGGCTAAGGGCCCCGAACTCTACTTCTGGAGCAGTCTTAGGAATATCGTTTTTAAAATAGCTAATGTCGTAAGTAGGAGGGTAGTCATAAGGTTTCCCGTAAGCCAAATAGTAAGTGCGGTTCTCGTCCAAAAAGCGCGCTGTCAGGGTATAAGGTTCAGTACATACCCAAAGCTCAGCGATAGGCAGAGGAGCATTGTCGTCATTTTCTATCAGAAACTGAGCGTGTTTCAGTAGGGTAGTGGCTATTGTATAAGTGTTTGAAGTTTTAGAGCGCAACTCAGCCGAAAGCAAAGTGCGCTTGCCTATACACGCCTTTTCCTCAAAAGTATCACAAGCCCGCAAACGCAACTTCCGCAAGTAGTTGTACGAAGCATCAGGTACTACCGATAACTGACTCACGCGCACTGCGTGAGGCAAACTGAAACTCACATAAGTGCGCTTCTCTTCTTTGTTGTTTTCAATGGTAAAAGGCACTAAGTGGCGTTGCTTCTTGTCCTCAGCTGGCGCAGCCACTACATAAGGCACTTCAATAGTGTCAATAGCCGAAACACCATAAATCCGAATATCAGTATAACCGCTTTCCAGCTGCTCAAATACCTCATCGGGTAGCGTGAGGTTATGCCAAGTGTGCCCCCTGACACCTTTGAGTTCTTGTTTAAAACCATAGGTGTCCAGCTGAGCGTGAACACTCAGCCATAGGAACGTAAAAAGTGTAAGAAAGAGATGCCTTTTCATCTTCTAATATTTTAGTTTAAAATCTTTTCAATTAGAGCTTTTATTAAAACTACCTAACCTCTATCCTCACCTCTGAGCAATTTAAACCTTTTTCCTTATAAACATAAGCATTTTCATCATAATAATATTCAATAGTAGCATCTACAGGATATACTAACTGACTACCTCCTGAAAGAACAATACCTTTCGGAGCTGCAAAAACAGGATTAGGATATTCTTCTTGAGCGTATACATTAGCTCCGTTAATATAAAGAGTCCCTCCCATACCTTTGTAATTAGCAGCTCTCACACTATGAAAAGCTTCAATAGTACAGCCTCCATCAATAATAAGATCTTTTCCTCCTGAAACAATAGCATAGTCATTAGCATTTGCTATAAGTTTCCCTTGTCCTGTAATACGGATAGGAACATTGTAAGAGACGATACACTTTTTATTAGAGATAATCTGATTCTCTCCTATCAGTTTGATAGTCAAAATATCTGATGTCTTTCCTTGCCTTTCAAGTTGACGAATAACATCTAGTCTTGGAATACTACTCCTAAAAGTAGCTCCGTCCAGAGTAAGTACATTATTGATAGGATCATAAGTTACTTTCCCACTCTCTAAGGCAGGAAATTTTTTGCTGTTAATATCAAAGAAATTAGCAGAAGTAATTTTGTGCTCACCAATAAATATACCATAATCTCCTAACGGTAAATCTTGGATATTGTCGTGTTCATCAATATATTTTGGAACCCAATTCTTAATCCCTAAAATATTCAAAGCCTCTTCAACAAGAACATTACCTTCATCAGGATCATCTTGACTATATAAAATGATAGTTCCTGCTGTTTTCCCTTTCCTATTTGGAATACTTTTAACCATTGCGAGCATTGCTTCAGAGTTAAGCTGATTCATCGAAATGTCTATTGTACTTATTTGCAGGTTATTACTAAAGTCAATAGCCTTTAAGGTATGTCGAGACAGTTTTAATGTTTCAAGAGTAGAACAATGAGATAGATCAATGTACTTAACTGTGGCCTCAGGAAGATTTGCCGCACCAAGGGTAAAACTCTTAATAGTACCATAAAAAGTTACACACTGACTTTGTGGCACAATCCCTTTCTCTCCAAAAATCTGTACAATTTTATCATCAATATCTTCTCTGGCATTGTTGTTAAGATCTACCCAATTTAAACCCTCCCCTAATACATAAAGCTCTTCCTTTTTACTTTTATCAAGAAAAAGACTAATGTAGCTGGCCTCACTGTCATTAATAACAGGATTTACAGGCCAACCTAAATCAATCGTTTGAAGGTCTGGAGCCTTAGGGTTTCCATTGTACAGATGTGGTTTACCTTCCTTATCAAGATATTTCGCATTCCAATTTTTAGCAGCTAATATATCTAACACTTCTTTAGAAACAACATTACCTTCAACATTTTCACGAGTTTCTAGATAGATACTAGCTTCCTCTGCTTTCTGTCTCTGAGGTAGTGTTTTCACCATTGCAAGCATTGCATCTGCGGTAAACTGGTTGTTATATAGACTCAGTTCTATAAGAGAAGTATTTTTAGTGAGATTTAAATGAGAAAGCTTATTTTGTTGCACATACAATACTCTCAAAGTAGAACAATGAGAGACTTCAATAGCTTTTACATTGGCACCATATACTGCAAAAGTGGTAATATCCCCATAAAGAGTGATAACAGATCCATTCAGCTTATATTTTTTATAAGTGCTATTAAATGTTTGCTTTTTTTCATCAGTGTCTTGCAATCCATTATTATTTAAATCTATCCAACCCTCACCTCCAACTCCAATATTAATTTCCTGTTCTTGAGTTGTTTCAGTGTAAAAAGTAATATAGTTTATCTCATCCTTTTTAAGAACAGGTGGCACAGGCCAATCCTTATAAACGGAATCTGTATTTTCTACATTCGATACAGAATCATCAGGAGTAGGAGATAGCTCATCCGTGCCCTTATCTTTAGAACAAGCAGCAAATATTATCAAATTAGTCAATACTACAAATAGCCAACTTGTAGGACGCAAAAATGTTTTAGAAAAATGTATTGAACGGTTCATAATATATGATATTACAATTTTTTTAAGTTAAAAAATAAGATTATTTTGAGTAGTGTTACAACTTATTTCTGCGGTCTTCACCCCATAAAAGTTTATAACGAAGCGTTTTGATAAAACTGCCACCCTCCAGCTGTATCATCTTCACCACAAAGGGCGCTTTCCTGATAAGCAAGGTCTGCTCTTGAGAAACCGACTTGATATGCGAGTCTAAGGACATCAAAAACTTCTTCTCCCTGCCCGAAATACTGATTTTTACCTCCGTATCTTCAGGAATCACCAAAGGTCGAGCATTCAGGTTATGAGGCGCAATAGGGGTGAGAACAAAATTCTTGGCCGTAGGTAGTATCACAGGCCCTCCACAACTGAGCGAGTACCCCGTAGAACCCGTAGGAGTAGAGATAATAAGACCATCAGCCCAATACGAACTCAAAAAATGACCGTCGAGCTCCGTGTCAATAGTAATCATCGAAGCCGTGTTTTTTCGGGTAACCGTAATCTCATTCAGAGCAAAGTTTACAGGGTCTACAGGTGCACCCGTATCGGCAAAAACAGCCTCAATAAGCGAACGCTCTTCTATCTGATACCGCCCCTTGCGAAGCTGTTCCAGCACCATAGGAAGCTCATTTTTAGAGGCAGTAGCCAAAAATCCCAAACGCCCAGCATTGATTCCTAAAACAGGAATCGAAATATGGCGTAAGTAGCTGATACCTTTCAGCAAAGTGCCATCGCCACCAATGGTAAGCATCATATCAAATGAAGAATCCAACGGACTGTCCTCCCCAAAAGCCTTTGTGCTGGCAAAAGCAGCTGAATGCTGTTGCAGCTCAGCAAGAACTTCTTGCTCTACAAACACCTCATCGGTAGGCCAGAGAAGAGAGAAGAGGTCGCTCAGGATAGCCTCGTTTTCTTCAGAATACTGTCGGAGATAAATAGCGAGTTTCATTCGGAAACGCCACGCGGGCAATGATTATTTTGGCAAAGGTAATAAAAAAAATGAAAGACGAACAATTACACCTCCCAAACCCACGGCATTCGCATTTAAGATAATAGGTTTATACTTTATTAATAAACTACAAAAA
>CAUQNY010000043.1:0-17841 GCA_963519425.1 uncultured Capnocytophaga sp. | reverse complement strand
AAGAGCGGAGTATGTGAGGGGAACGGGGGTTAGGCTTTTAAATGCGAACGCCGTGCGTAGAAGTCCTTTTATTCCTCCTTCGGTGTGTTTTCACTTCGTCTTCACTTTGTCTTCACTATGTCTTCACTATGTCTTCACTTTGTCTTCACTTTGTCTTCACTTTGTCTTCACTTTGTCTTCGCTGTTTTTTGATGGCTTATCGCAAGAAAAAATATCTATTGCTCCTATTTGAGTAACAAAGAAAATCTTCTTCTTGATTTTACTGTTTCTGTAAATTTGTGATATTACGTTCCTTATTTTCTACGTTTATCCTAATTTGCTCGCTAAATTGACAAATCGCTAAATTGACTCATTGGCAAATTAGCAAATTATTTGTACCTTTGCAGCATCAAAATTATGTAATAAAAAAGAATGGAACAGATAAGTGTTTTTGATATGTTGAAAATAGGAGTAGGTCCCTCTAGTTCTCATACCTTAGGCCCTTGGCGCGCAGCAGAAGCGTTTCTCAAAGAGTTGCGAGAGAACGCCTATTTAGATACTACTCAACACATAAGGGTAGATCTTTACGGCTCGTTGTCGCTTACTGGCAAAGGACATGCTACTGACTTAGCCGTAATGTTAGGCCTTAGTGGTGCAGACCCCGAATATGTACCTATTGAGAGCTTAGACGTAACTATTACCGCTATTACCAACAATCAAGAGCTCTACTTGGGCAATGAACGCATTATTAAGTTTAATCCCAAAGAAGATATTGTATTCAATAAAAATTTCTTGCCCTTTCACGCTAATGGACTTACTTTTACAGCAGAAGGTGATGATTTTAGTTATACTTCAACCTTTTATTCGGTAGGAGGTGGGTTTATTGTAAAAGAAGGAGAGGAGAGTTGCCCTCAGAAGAAGGAAGACCCTCAAAAGTTTCCTTATCCTATAGACAAAGCTGAAGAATTGTTGAGCTATTGTAGAGAAAGAGGTAGAAAAATATCTGAAATTGTGTATGAAAATGAGAAGGCTTTGCGCACAGAAGAAGAGATACACCACGAGCTTTTGCGCATTTGGCAAACGATGCTGGAATGTACCTACATAGGTTGTCATACAGAGGGAGTACTCCCAGGGGGCTTGCACGTGCGCCGCAGGGCTTACGATATTCACAAGAACCTCATAGGAGTAGTAACTTACGATAGCCCTACCCGCTGGCTTAGCTCTATCAAGAAGACAAACATTAAGTTCCGTGAGATTCTGAAATGGGTAAGTTGCTTTTCTTTGGCAGTGAATGAGGTTAATGCCTCGTTGGGGCGTGTGGTAACTGCTCCGACCAATGGTAGTGCAGGGGTTATTCCTGCTGTATTGCTCTATTATGTAACCATTGAAAACCAAGAGGCTACTGAAGCACAAATAGAACAGTTCTTGCTGGTAGCAGGCCAGATAGGTAGCTTGTTTAAGAAAGGGGCAACTATTTCAGCAGCGATGGGAGGCTGTCAAGCAGAGATAGGGGTGTCATCGGCAATGGCGGCAGGGGCTTTGTGTGAATTGTTAGGAGGCTCGCCAGAGCAAGTGCTTATAGCTGCGGAAATAGCAATGGAACACCACTTAGGGCTTACGTGCGACCCCATAGGTGGATTGGTGCAAGTGCCTTGTATAGAACGCAATGCTATGGGGGCTGTGAAAGCTATCAATGCTGCAGAGTTAGCTATAGAAACAGACCCTAAAAATACCAAAGTGCCTTTGGACAAAGTGATTGACACAATGTGGCAAACGGCCAAAGATATGAACTCTAAATACAAAGAAACTTCGGAAGGAGGATTGGCAGTAGCCGTGAATATGGCAGACTGTTAAGAGAGTTTCATAGCACTGAAAATCAAAAGAAACAATCATAAAAATGACCATTAATTGCAAAGGAGAATTGCTCTCTATGGATACCCCCCGTGTGATGGGGATACTGAATCACACTCCTGATTCTTTCTACCAAGGAAGTCGTGTAACCCAAGAAAACATCTTGGTGCGCACAGAGCAAATGCTGACCCAAGGTGCTGACTTTATAGATATTGGTGGGTATAGTACAAGACCCAATGCCCCCGAAGTCTCAGAAGCGGAAGAGTTGCAAAGAGTGGTGCCTATGGTGCGCTTTTTGGTACAACATTTTCCAGAGATGCGCCTTTCGGTAGATACTTTTCGCAGTGAAGTGGCACGCCAGAGCCTTGAAGAAGGAGCTTGCCTTATCAATGATATTTCTGCAGGATTATTAGACGAACAGATGTTGCCTACTGTAGCTCACTACCGTGTGCCATATATTGCGATGCACTTGGTAGGGACTCCTCAAACAATGCAACAGCACACTCAATACCAAAATATCATTACCGAAATGCTGTATTACTTCTCTGAACGAAAAGCAAAGGCCCTTGCCTTAGGAATTAATGACTTTATTGTAGATGTAGGTTTTGGATTCTCTAAAACATTGGAACAGAATTACGAAGTACTGAAACATTTAGACTTATTTCAGCAGCTGGGGTGCCCTCTATTGGTAGGTTTTTCTCGGAAGTCGATGTTGTATAAACTGTTAGGTACTACACCTTCTGAAGCACTAAATGCTACAACTGTAGTCAATACCTTGGCACTGACCAAAGGAGCTCGAATCTTGCGCGTACACGATGTGAAAGAAGCTAAAGAATGTATAGAAATATTTAAAGCCATACAATGAAACTATTCGATATTTTAGACTTTACTATTACCGATGGAATAGACATTTTGCTCTTTGCAGCCTTGCTCTATTATCTCTATCGCCTGATTAGGGGCTCTGTGGCCATCAATATTTTTATGGGTATTGTTATTATTTACCTGATTTGGAAGATAACAGAAGCTCTGCAAATGCAGCTACTTAGCAGTATTTTAGGGCAATTTATAGGAGTAGGAGTTTTTGCTTTGATAGTGGTTTTTCAGCAGGAAATACGCCGTTTCTTACTCACGATTGGTTCGACAAATATCACGGCACGCAACAAACTGCACCGTTTGTTTCACTTTTTTAAACAGAAAGATACCTTGTTAAACATAGAGAGTTTAGTGAATGTGTGTCAGAAGTTGGGCACTACCAATACGGGAGCCCTCATTGTATTGGAGCGCAATATGCCTTTGGACTTTGTAACAGAGACAGGCGACAAGATGAATATTGAGTTTTCAGAGCCTATTATTGAGAGTATATTTTATAAAAACAGTCCGCTACACGATGGGGCTATTGTAGTGAAAGGCGACCGTATTGTGGCCACGCGAGTGATTTTGCCCATTGCAGGAGAGGGCAGTTTACCCAAACGCTATGGTTTGCGGCACCGTGCAGCGGTTTCTATTACCGAAAAGACTGATGCAACTGCAGTAGTAGTATCGGAAGAAACAGGGCATATTTCTTATTTTAAGAATGGTACTTTTGTGAAGTTTAAGAACAATGAAGAGTTGGTCAGCCTTATACAAAAAGATTTTTAGATGAAGGAAAAAGAACAAGCTCCTATAGCGGGTTTTCCGCCTTATGAGCGCGGCTACCGTGCTATGGGCTATGCTCAAGGAGTGCCACCACTGCGGGTAGTGCAATGGTATGATCCATTTTTGCCCCTTGCGAAGGAGGCAGAGGAGTGTATTTGCCCGACAATAGCTGATTTTACAGTCTGTACACACTCGTGCAAATCAATAGTAACTGAGGAGATTTCGCTATTGCCCTCATTGTTATCTTTACCACAGTTACATAGGATTTATTTAAAAGCAGAGGCATTTCAAAATGAGAAGCAACAAGACTTATTGAAAAAGTATTGGCAGCCGAATAGCAAGACTTATTTTTTGTTCTCTTGGCACTCTGATGCTTTTGAATGTATAGAGCAACTACGTGGACTTAGAACTCTTTCGGCTACATTGCCACAAGGGACAAAATTGCCCATCACTTGTTGGATACATCAGCCTACAGAGCAGCTTTACGCGCTTTCTGGACAAGCCGATGATTTGATTTGTGAACTCAGAGACCAGCAACTTATCTCGCCTGAGATTCGGTGGCTTGTTAGGAGAAGTTTGGTAACCCAAACTACTGATCCTTTTGCAAAATAAGAAGTCTGCTCCGAAAAGTGAACACTTTTCGGAGCAGACTTCTTATTTTGTAGAGCGGTAGTTGCTATTCTACAATCTTTACAGGAGTGCCATTGTCCAAATTGATTTGGCCGCTGATGACTACTTGGTCTCCTGCAGATAGCCCACTGATAATTTCAACTTTATCGCCAAAGTTGCGACCGCTTTTTACAGTGAGCAGAATAGCTTTGCCATTCTCAATCTTAAAAATCTTGTTTTGACTCACACTACCTACAAAAGCTGAATGTGGTACTACCAAGACGGTGCTTTGCTCATTACTTTTGCCAAACTGAGCAGTAGCATACATTCCTGCTTTTAGCTTGTGGTTGGTATTTGGGACTACTATCTCAATAGGGAACTTTAGAGCTCCATTTGATTTAGGAGCAATAAAGGTAACTTTTCCTTCAATAACCTCAGCAGACGATGAGGGTTTCACTTTTACTATATCTCCTACTTTTAAGCTGCCTACTTGTGCTTCGTCTACAGTAATTTTGAGCTTCAAAAGGTTGATATTCACAATGTTAAAAAGTGGTTGTCCAGGGTTTACTAGGGTGCCTTCTTCTACTTCTTTGCTGCTAACAATCCCACTGATTTTGCTGCGTACTGAGGTATCTCCAGAAATGATAGAAGCAGAATTAAAGTTTGCTTGAGCATTTTTCAGTTGCAAGCGGGCTTGTTCTAATTGTTGAGCTGTAACCCCGCCCGTTTGATAAGCACTTTCAAACCGTTTTAAGTCAGATTGTGCTGTTTGTAAGGCAGCTCTTGCGTTGTCTAATTGAACGTTGGTTCTGTCGGCTTTGGTTTGAGCTAATACTTGTCCTGCTTGGACAAAATCGCCTTCCTTGACAAAAATCTTAACGACTTGTCCTCCTACTTCAGAAGAAACATTTAGGTCTTGTTCTGCTACAAAAGTGCCATTGGCTGTAAATAGCTCAGCTACGCTTTCTTGAGTAGCCTTGGCAGCACGTACTGCTACTTGAGCTTCTTTTTGTGCTACAATAGCTACTTCTCGAGCATTTTTTTCTTTGTTAGAATATAGTTTGTAGGCCATAAAGCCCACTAAACCAATGATAATAATAGAGATAATAACTTTCTTCATTTTTGAAAAATTGAAATACTGATTTTGAGGGCGCAAAGGTACATAAAAAAACTTAATAAACAAAAAAAGTTTCCTGTAATCTATTTTTTATCAAATAGCACTGTAACCTTATCTAGGTAGTAAATGCCTAATAAAGAGGATGCTCCCCCCACTGTTTCCTTATTACTTTTGTAAATGCTTACTTGAAGCAAGCCTAGGTCGTTAAACAAAAGCATTCTTTCCCCATCTACAAAAGAAAAGTTCCTTTCTACGAGCAAGTCGCTGTGATATTGATAGATTTTTGTAAAAGAATACGAGTTGAAAATTATCTCGAAATTTCTCCCTCCTCTTATCTTTTCAAATAGCTTTTTGGAAAGATTGCTCACAGCATTCCCATAATGGTCTATATAGATGACTACACCTTCAATAACATCTTTCTTTTCAGAGACATTGGGTTCCAACCGGAAGTTCTCTACCCATCGGTCTACTCTTTTTCCTATTTGGTCAAGAGGAACTCCGTTTACGATTTTTTGAGCTATTGAGGGAAAGAAGTATAGGGTAGGAAAGAATTTTTCGCTTCGTTCATCTGTGAGTTCATACAATTCAGCTTCGGAGCTATCTTCGGCAATCAAATGAAATACACCATTATCAGCACCAATGAAATAATGGCCTTTGAAGTACATCAGTAGGTGCTTTTTTCTAGGGTGGCTTTCATCGTCTACCCCTATTAGATGGATACTTCCTTTAGGGTAATGGCAAAAGGCGTTTTTTAAGACATAGGCTGTTTGAAAAGCATTGAAAGGAGAGATGAAATGAGAGATGTCCACAATACAAGCATCGGGGCAGCGACTATAGATAGCCCCCTTTATAGCCCCTACCGAATAGTCGGTAAGCCCAAAATCAGTGGTTAAAGTGATGATTTTCATAAAAAACAGAGTAATGTTGCAAAAGTATTACTTTATCTCGAAATACCCAAATAAGTTTTATCTAAAAAAGGTCAAACGTACGGAATTATGATTTTGCTTCACAATAAAACTAAAACCTAATTCTGTGTGTTTTTTCTATGTCTAACTATATATACTTGAAGTTAAATTTCCTTTGGTATGTAGGAAGTTTGTACTTTATAGAAAGGTATTTTGTTAAAAAAACTGTTGATAACTTATGTTTTGTAAATTCAAATTAAAGCCGTTACTTTGCACCCTGAAAAATAAAACTTATGAACGAAGAAAAGGAAATATGGTGGCTCAATGAAGAGTCCGAACAAATACTTAACAGAGGTTATTTGCTAAAAGGAGAGAGTGTAGAAGGGGCGATAGACCGCATCACTCACGCTGCAGCACGTCGTTTGTACAAGCCTGAGTTACAACCTGCTTTTAAGGAAATGATTACCAAAGGGTGGATTAGTTTTTCTTCACCTATTTGGGCAAATATGGGTACCGAGCGCGGTTTGCCCATCTCTTGTTTTAATGTACATGTGCCTGACAGCATTGAGGGTATCACTCACAAATTGGGCGAAGTGATTATGCAAACCAAAATAGGGGGTGGCACCTCTGGCTATTTTGGTGAGTTGCGTAGTCGCGGGTCAGCAGTTACCGATAATGGAAAATCTAGTGGAGCTGTTAGCTTTATGAAATTGTTTGACTCGGCAATGGATGTAGTCTCACAAGGAGGGGTAAGACGTGGTGCTTTTGCTGCTTACTTAGATATTGACCACCCAGATGCTGAGGAGTTTTTACAGATTAAAGATGTAGAATTCCCTATCCAGAACCTCTTTTTTGGCATTTGTGTACCTGACTATTGGATGCAAGAAATGATTGACGGCGATGTGGAGAAGCGCCGCTTATGGGCACGTGTGCTTGAATCAAGACAACAAAAAGGCTTGCCTTACATTGTTTTTACAGATAATGCCAACCGCAATCGCCCACAAGTGTATAAGGATAATGATATGGTTATCCGATCAAGCAACTTGTGCAGTGAAATTATGCTCCCTTCTAGTGCTGAAGAATCGTTCATCTGCTGCCTTTCTTCGATGAACTTGGAACTTTTTGACGAATGGAAAGATACCAAAGCAGTTAAGCTAGCTGTCTTTTTCTTGGATGCCGTTCTATCAGAATTTATTGAGAAGACTAAAGGCAACTACTATTTGCAGTCTGCACGCAATTTTGCTATTCGCCATAGAGCGTTAGGCTTAGGAGTATTGGGCTATCACTCCTATTTGCAGCGCAATATGATTCCTTTTGAAAGTTTTGAGGCAACACAGTTCAATGCACGGGCATTTAAGCATATCAAAGAAGAAGCAGACAAAGCTACTCGTGAGTTGGCGCATATTTACGGCGAACCTGAATTGCTGAAAGGTTATGGTCGTAGGAATACTACTACAATGGCAATCGCCCCTACCACCTCTAGCTCTGCTATACTAGGACAAGTGTCTCCTGGCATAGAGCCTTATTCTAGTAATTACTACAAAGTAGGCTTGTCAAAAGGGAACTTTATGCGAAAGAATAAGTATTTGACTCAACTTTTAGATGAAAAAGGCTTAAACAATGAAGATATTTGGCGTTCTATCCGTCTGAATAACGGTTCAGTACAACATTTGCAGGAGCTTACGCAGCTAGAAAAGAACGTATTTAAAACCTTTAAAGAAATTTCTCCAATGGAGATTGTTTCGCAAGCAGCCCAACGTCAAGCTTATATAGATCAGTCTCAGAGTCTGAATCTAAATATCCCTTCGGTGATGCCCATACGAGATGTGAACAAGGTAATGATCGAAGCTTGGAAGTTGGGAGTCAAAACACTTTACTACCAACGCAGCCAGTCTGTAGCTAAGGAAATGATAATGAACTTTGTGAATTGCAGTAGTTGCGAGGCTTAGAGAAAGATGTCAGTAGAAGTTAACCAATTAACAAAAGAGTATGGGCAGCAAGTAGCTGTGAATGCTATCAGCTTTCAGCTTCAGAAGGGCGAGATAACAGGTTTCTTAGGCCCTAATGGAGCAGGGAAATCCACTACAATGAAGATGCTAACAGGGGCTCTTACACCTACCAAAGGCTCTGTGGTAATCAATGGTATAGATATGCTTAAAAATCCTATTGAAGCTCAAAAAACGATAGGCTATTTACCTGAGCACAACCCATTGTATACTGAGATGTATGTGAGAGAGTACCTACGCTTTATGGCAGGACTCTATCCTAAAGTACCTGCAGATAGAGTAGAGGAGGTGATAGCTCTTACGGGGCTTATGCCTGAGAGCAATAAGAAAATAGAAGCTCTTTCCAAGGGGTATCGCCAGCGAGTAGGTTTAGCATCAGCCTTGATTCATAACCCAGAAATTCTTATTTTAGATGAGCCTACTACGGGGCTTGATCCTAATCAATTAGTAGAGATACGTCATATTATCAAAGAGCTGGGCAAGAGCAAAACAGTTTTGCTTTCTTCTCATATTATGCAGGAAATACAAGCTGTAGCTGACCGTGTGATAGTACTCCATAAAGGCAATATTGTATTAGATAAAAAGATGTCAGACTTACAAGGAAAGGAGCAAATTATAGAAGTAGCTTTTGATTTTCGTGTAGAAGAACGTCTCTTGCGCACCTTGCCACATATTGTTTCTGCAACTAATGTATTCGACTTTCTCTACCAGTTGCAATTTACTACTTCAGAGGATATGCGTCCCATTGTCTTTGATTTTGCTAACGCTAATGGGCTTAAAATACTTCAAATCAATTATAAACATAAGGATTTAGAAGAATTGTTTGCTGAGCTAACAAGATAATGAAAATTCTTTCTTAAACATTAAAAAAGGCTGCCTAAACATTTTAGGCAGCCTTTTTTAAGTCTCTAGAGAGGTTCTATTTTCGTTGTTGCGCTTTGCGTTGTGCTTCTGCTTGTTCCATCATTTCGCGCATACGTTGTTGGAATTTACTTTCTTTCTTAGGTTTCTTCTTGTTCTCTTGTATCTGTGCGTGTATCTTCTTTTCATCAATAATCCAATACTTGATAGCTAACATTATGAAGATAGTTAGCAAGTTTGAAACAAAGTAGTATAAACTCAATCCACTAGCGTAGTTGTTAAAGAAAAATAACATCATAACAGGTGATAAATAAATAAGGAACTTCATATTAGGCATCCCTGGTTGTTGAGGCTGTACAGTCTGCGCCATTGTCATTAGCGAGTAGATAAGAATCGCTACTGAAGCAAGGAAAGGGAACAAACTTACATGACTTCCGTAGAAAGGAATTGAAAAAGGGAGTTCAAGTACGGCATCGTAAGATGATAAGTCTTGTGCCCACAAAAAGCTCTTTTGTCGTAATCCAAATTCAGTAGGGAAGAAGTTGAACAAAGCTAAGAATACAGGCAATTGCAACAAGGCTGGAATACAACCGCTCAAAGGATTTACACCTGCTTTACTGTACAAGGCCATTGTTTCTTGTTGGCGTTTCATTGGCTCGGTGTACTTCTGGTTGATTTCTTCAATCTCAGGGCGTAGCACCTTCATTTTAGCTTGCGATAAATAAGACTTGTACACAATAGGCGACAAGAGCAAACGTACAATGATAGTCATTAAAATAATCACAAGACCAACTGAAAAATACTGAGCTAATAAGTTGTAGAGAGGAATGAACAACCATTTGTTCAGCCAACCAAAGATTCCCCATCCTAATGGAATAAGGTCAGTGAGCTCATATTTTTCATTGTATTGTTTTAAAATGTTGTAATCGCTGGGGCCAAAGTAAAAATGCAAGGATTCACTCAACTCTCCTCCTTTGGGTTTAATAGGTAAGGTCGTAGCAAAATTCTTAGTGAACTTTACATCTTTACCTTCATCGGTAGCAATGTTTTCGGAGTTGAATGTTCCTTTTGCAAAAGGAGTGTCGCTGATGAGTACCGAAGTAAATAAGTGCTGTTTATAGGCTACCCAATGTACTTCATCTTCTTTGCCATCGTCATTGCCTCCTTGGCTCAAACGGGTTATCTTTTGGTTTTCGTATTGAATAGCAGCTTGGGTGTAGCGATTCTCGTAGGTAACACTTTTTTCCATACGGCGAGCTTTGAGTTCCCAATTTAGGCTGATGGGTTCATTGCTTAAGAACACTCCAGATAGGCCTTGAGAGCGCACAGCCACATCTAACATATAGCCTTCTTCTGGAAGGGTGTAGAGGTACTCTAAGAAAGCAGTTTCTGAAGTCTTTAACTTCATAGAGACTATTTTTTTGCCTTCTTTTTCACTCACTGAAGGCTCAAAGTACAAGTGTTGCGTGTTTAATTTCTGATTTTGGGTAGTAACAAAGTTTAGTGCAAAAGAAGCATTTTTGTCCTTAATAAGGTATACAGGCAAGGTGTCATACGTTTCAAAACGTTTTAACAGAGCTTCTTGTATTTCGCCTCCCTTATTGCTAATGGTAAGCTTAAGATCTTTGTTCTCAAGTATTGTTACACCTCCTTGAGCAGAAGGTAATGAAGCCGAGTAGGCGAAAGCTCCCAATGTAGCTTTGTATTGAGCTAAGGCTACTGAGTCGGTAGGGGTAGTACCTTGCGGCATAGTAGCTACAGCGGTTGCTTTTTCGTTATTTTTAGCTTGTGCTGCAGCTTGTTCTTGTTGCGCTTTGCGTTTTGCTAACTCTTCTTCTGTAGGCTTGTTATTGTTCATTACCCATAGGAGTAAAACAAATATTAGGACAAAACCAAGGATGGTTTTAAAGTCAAACGATTTTTCTTCCATATAATGAGATTTGTTATTTCAGTATTTAGTTCTTTTTCAGTTTATATGCCAAGGCTGCTTTTATAAAAGCAATAAATAATGGATGCGGATTGGCTACAGTACTCTTGTATTCTGGGTGATATTGTACTCCTACAAACCAAGGTTCTGAAGGAAGTTCTATTACTTCTACCAAGCCCGTATTAGGGTTAATACCTGTACATTGCAAGCCTGCTTTTTCCAAAATATCCTTGTAGTCATTGTTAAATTCATACCTATGGCGGTGGCGTTCAGAGATGTATTCTTTCCCGTAGGCCTCGAAAATCTTGCTGCCGGGGAGAAGTTGGCAATCCCAAGCGCCTAAGCGCATAGTGCCTCCTTTCTGAGTAATCTCTTTTTGGCTTTCCATTAAATTGATAACGGCGTAAGGAGTATTTTCATCCATCTCGCTAGAGTTTGCTCTCTCAAGGCCAGCTACATGGCGCGCGTATTCTATTACAGCCATTTGCATTCCTAAGCAAATGCCTAAAAATGGAATATGGTGGGTACGCACATACTCAATAGCTTTTATTTTACCTTCTATGCCGCGCCCTCCGAAACCAGGAGCTACCAAAACAGCATCTAAGTGTCCTAGTTTAGCAGCTATGTTCTCTTCGTTCAGATGTTCAGAGTGGATAGTTTCTACATCCACCCGTACTTCATTGGCTGCACCTGCGTGTATGAAAGCTTCTAAGATAGACTTATACGAGTCTTGAAGTTCTACATATTTGCCTACCAATCCTATTTTTACACGGTGTTTAGGGTTCTTATAGCGTTGCAAGAAAGCATTCCATTGGGTCAGGTCGGGTTCGTTTTTGTAAGGAAGGTTTAACTTTTTGAGCGCAACTTTGTCTAGCCCTTCCAAGAGCATCATATTAGGGACATCATAAATAGTAGGAACATCGATAGATTGGATGACTGCCTCGCGCTTTACATTGCAAAACAGAGCCAACTTATATCGTAGCTCGTCCGATAGTTCGTGTTCAGTGCGACACACCAATATATCTGCCTGAATACCACTTTCCATCAGCATTTTCACACTGTGTTGGGTGGGTTTGGTCTTCAGCTCGCCTGCTGCCGATAGGTAGGGCACCAAGGTTAGGTGTATCACAATACCATTGTGCTCTCCTAGATCCCATAGCAGTTGGCGTACTGACTCAATGTAAGGCAAAGATTCAATGTCGCCTACAGTACCTCCTATTTCGGTAATTACAATATCATATTCTCCTGTCTTACCTAAAATCTGGATACGCTCCTTAATCTCGTTGGTAATGTGTGGTACCACTTGCACCGTTTTTCCTAAGAACTCACCGCGGCGTTCTTTTTCAATCACGCTTTGGTAGATGCGCCCCGTAGTTACATTGTTGGCTTGCGAGGTGGGTACATTTAGAAAACGTTCGTAGTGCCCTAAGTCCAAGTCTGTTTCAGCACCATCTTCAGTTACGTAGCACTCTCCGTGTTCATAGGGGTTTAGGGTGCCTGGGTCTACATTGATGTAAGGGTCAAACTTTTGTATCGTTACCCTATAGCCCCGTGCTTGCAAGAGCTTAGCTAGCGATGCTGCTATGATGCCCTTGCCAAGAGAGGAAGTAACCCCTCCTGTTACAAATATGTATTTAGTATTTGCCATCATCATTTTAATTTGGCGCAAAGGTATAAAATAATTGTCGTACTATAAAATTACAAGTAACAAAGTTATGAAATATCTTTCAGGTGAATTTATAGTGCAACAAGCTTCACGACTGTATCTTATTTTCTACTATAGTACAAATATCCCATATTCATTAGTAAACTCTTTCTGTTGTACAAATACAAACAAAAAACTTTGTCAAAGCCTTAAGACTTTGACAAAGTTTTTGAGGTAGTTATTGTCTATGAGGCCTGTACGTCATAACAAATCTCCTAATTTACTAATTCCCAATTTCTCTTTACGAAATCGGATAGTTCTTTGCCTTTAAGCAACCCTTGCGACAATCGTGCTAAGTCAAAAGCTTGCTTAATAAGATTTTCTTTAGCTGTTTCGTCAGTGGTCTGCAAAATAGCTTCTGCCAAGGCCGAGTTGCTATTTACTACTACGTGATACATATCAGGGAAGCCGCCCATTGCAAACATACCTCCACCACCTGTCGCGCTCATTTCTTTCATACGGCGCATAAATTCAGGCTGGTTGATTACAACAGGGGTGTCATCGCTGTCCAAATCTTCCAACTGTACCATATAGCCCTCTTTGGGGAGTACTTTCTCTACGGCTGCTTTTAGATTTTGTTTTTCCTCATCCGAGTGTTTGGCAAGTACGGGCTCTTCTTTGGCTATCAGTTTAGCTATAGGGGCAGCATCTACTCGACTGAAAGTCAGTTTCTCATTATCCCCTTCCAACTTTTGAAGGAGGTGAGATACAATAGGAGTATCCAATACTAGCACCTCGTAGCCTTTCTCTTTTGCTTGTTCTATAGCAGTGTATTGCTGCTCTTTGTTTTGAGCGTATAGAACTACCAAGTTGCCATTTTTGTCAGTTTGTTGCTCCTTAATAGCTTCTTTTAGCTCTGCCAAAGTGTAGTACTTTCCATCAACAGTAGGGTAGAGCATAAAGTCGCCCGCTTTTTCGTAGAACTTATCATCGGTTAGCATACCGTACTCCAACACAATCTTAATATCGTTCCATTTGCTTTCGAAGTCCTCGCGATTGTTGTTGAATAGTGATTTTAGCTTGTCTGCTACCTTGCGGGTGATGTAGTTAGCTATCTTTTTCACATTGCCATCGGCTTGTAGGTACGAACGTGATACGTTTAGCGGAATGTCCGGAGAGTCTATAACGCCTTTTAGCATTGTCAAGAAATCTGGAACAATACCTTCTACGTTATCTGTTACGAACACCTGATTTTGGTACAGTTGTATTCTGTCCTTTTGCAGGGTCATATCCTTCGATAGCTTAGGGAAGTAGAGTATCCCCGTAAGGTGGAACGGATAGTCTACATTCAGGTGTATGTAGAACAAAGGTTCGTCAAACTGTGTAGGGTAAAGTTCGTGATAGAACGCCTTGTAATCTTCCTCGCTGAGGTCTGATGGTTGTTTTGTCCATGCAGGGGTAGGATTATTTACAATGTTATCTACCGTTACATATTCTGTTTGGTAGTCCTCAGGGGCATCATCGGGTACTGGTAGCGGTTCTTGCTTAGTCCCAAATTTTATTGGAATAGGCATAAACCGATTGTACTTGCGCAATAGCTCCTCTATGCGAGAGGCTTCTAAAAACTCAAGGGAGTCATCAGCAAGATGCAGCACTATCTCTGTACCGCGCTCAGTGCGAAGGTCTGTTTCTTCTAGGCTGTACTCAGGACTGCCATCGCACACCCAGCGTACTGCAGGAGCGTCAGTGTACGATTTGGTGATGATTTCTACCTCTTTGGCAACCATAAAGGCCGAGTAAAAGCCAAGACCAAAATGACCGATTACTCCTGAATCCTTAGCGGTATCTTTGTACTTCTCTAAGAATTCTTCAGCTCCCGAAAAAGCAATTTGGTTAATATACTTCTCCACCTCTTCGGCAGTCATCCCAATACCTTGGTCACTGATGTGCAGTGTTTTCTGCTCCTTATCTACTTTTACTTCTATCACTGGGTTTCCGTATGCTACTTTTGCTTCCCCAATGCTTGTTAGGTGTTTGAGCTTTAGCGTAGCGTCAGTAGCGTTAGAGATAAGTTCACGCAAAAAAATCTCGTGGTCGCTGTACAAGAACTTTTTAATCAGTGGGAAGATATTCTCCACCGAAACATTTATATTTCCTTTCATAAAATAGGTTCGTTTAAATTCCTCTCTTCTCTATCCAAAACAGTACCAAACCTTCTGCAACTGACAAAATGTCACTTCTCTACAACCGTCCTATTTCTTCTACCTCGCTTACGTGTTCTTCTTTAGCCTTTCCAAACTGATAACGCACATTCAGTTTCAGTTGTCGTGTCTCGCTATTTCCCCAAGCATACACGTCTAAGTTGGGCAAATGGCTCTCGCTGTCCCAACGCTGGGTGTGGAAAATATCTGTAAAACTAAGCGTTGCAGTGAGTCGATTTCCCATAAAGTTTCTTTGCAACCCGAGGTCTATTCCCCCCGATGGTTTAGCTATCTCATTGATACCTGTCAGCCTACGAGAGTGGTAAACGCCTGTTAGTTCTCCTTTCACTGCCCAAGGCAACTTGAAACGCTGTTCTATTGTAGCTCCCCACTGCCATCGGTGCAAGTGTAGGGAAGTGCCTTCTACCACTGTTCCTCGGTTCTCCATATAGCTTACTTCAGGGGTCAATACTGTTTGCCACCCTTCGCCCCAATCGATAGCTCTATAGGCCGATAGGAGCCAATGGTGCTGTTGCCCTATATTTTGTGGAATTGAAATAATCTTATTGTGCTCATAAGCCTCCATCATACTGCTGAAAAAGTCCGCAGAATAGCTGTACACCATACTAAACGACATTTTTTTAACCGACCCCGATAGCGTAACTTTCTGAATCTTCTCTGGCAATAAGAACGGATTCCCTTTCCAGTACGACAACTCATCCAATAGGTATTCAAACGGATTCAAGTTTTGGTATTCCGGCCTATTGATGCGCGTACTATACCCCAAAAATAGTTCCCCTCCATCTTCCCATTGGTATTGTACACTCATTGTAGGAAAAAAGTTAGTATAAGCCTTTTTGTTTACCTCTGCAAGATGCCCACTTCCTATTTCAGGACGAAGAGTTCCTTTTGAGAAAGTGGTCTCATTGCGTACTCCTACCTCAGCACTCCAGTGCTCATTGAATGGATAATGATACTGTGCATAAACAGCAAAGATGCCCTCTTTAAAATCAAAAGCGTTACTTCTGTTTTTATCTAACACATCTCCTGCAGACGAATGTTTGTAAAACTGAAAGCTATTAGCCGAGAAAACTTGCGAGAACTTGGTGCCAGCTCCTAAACTACCACCCCATAAAGGCAATTCCGATTTGAAAGAGGCTGCCAAAATATGTATCTTTCGGTCGTTTTCCGAGAGGTACAATTCTCTCGAGAGTTCTACACCATTGGCATCCCAATATACGTTCGGTTGCCTATTGCCAGAACCTCCGTCAAAAAATGCATAATCCACATCTACTTGATAGTGCTCTTCTTCTGAAGGCTGAAAGGTGTAGTAAGTGTTCACACTATACCGATTGGCCTTTTGCATAAAATAATCGTTATACCCCCATAACGTCTTTTCCAACATATTAGCAGGACTAAAAATTCTCGTCGTTGTGCTGGTAGTTCCTTTGCCAAACAGACCATTAGCCGATAGTTGCACTCCCAGTGTATGATGGTCGTCAGGCAAATAGTCAAAACCTAAGTGTCCAGCCATAGTTTTGCGCTTTTCTGTATCGTCTGTTGGGCTTTCGTAGCGTCGTCCGTCTTGCAGGCGCTCACTGCCGTAATCCATACCATAGTGCCCTACTTGGTGGTTATATCCCAACCGCAGGATACCCTTTTTAACACTGTGTTGCAGTTGCAATTCTGTGTTTTGGCGTGGGTGCCACCAATACGACACACCATTGTTCAAAGATACAAATGTGCCCTCCATAGCCTTTTTGTCAAGTACGATATTTACTGCTCCGGCACCACCTTGTGCTTCGTAGGCAGCAGGTGGCACTAACATTAGTTCTGTGCGTTTTATTTGCGAAATAGGAATGGATTTTAAGTAATTAGCCAAATCCTCTGGTTGCATATAGGTAGCTTTCCCGTTGATGAGTACCAGTACATTCCCTTTACCTCCAATACTAAGCCTATTTTGGCTGTCTACCATCACATTAGGCATACTTTTCAGTGCGTCAATGGCTGTTCCAGAAGCCTGAGTTAGGCTGTTTTGTGGCGAGAACACAATCTTTCCTTGTTCCATAAACACCGCAGCCCGTTCTTTATGAGCCGTTAATACTACTTCATCTAAGTCTACCGATTGTTGTAGAGGCACTTGCAATAGCTCCATACCTTTGTACACTCCAAAAGGTTCTCCTGTAAACGAGAGGTATTCTTCGGTTCCCTCTATGTACAAACGCAGTTTTCGTGCAGCAGAAGAAAAACTGAAAACACCAGCCTCTCCGCTTATAGCATTTGTTACTACTACATTCGTTTCAGCATCTAATACTCTAATGGCAACTCCACTGATGCCCTCCAAGGCTGTGTTATACACAAAACCTCTCACAAGCACCTGCTCTTGAGCCCATAACCCAGCAGACCCTTTGCTCAGTCCGCATAGTAGTAGAAAAATAAAAATAAAGTTCTTCATTATTGTTTAGTTATTAAATGATTATATAAATGATTTAAGACTTGTATGAATGTCGAATAAATACTAATAATGGGAAGGTATTTAATAATTAATGTTAATAATGCTGCAAATGTACAAAAAATGAGAAACTATGCAAGCTTTCCACTGAAAAAATATGGAAAATATAATAGTCTTATCTGCAGCTAAGTCAAACACACAAAATAAAAAACTGAAAAAATACAGAAAACCAATCCAAAATTGAGCAACACCCTCAAAAAAATATCTAAAAAAGTCTCACCCTCTCTTAAAAAAAGCTCCTTAAGAAAAAGAAAAAAAATCTGTTGGAAGCATCTTAGAGCTAAAGTGAAGACATAGTGTATTCATAGTGGAGAAGAAGCGAACTTGAAGTAAAAAGCAAGATGCTATAAAACAAACAAAAAATAGAAAAAAACAACAGATTTTTTCATAAAATTAAACAAAGAAGATAAACTAAAACTGTCTCAGTTTGATACAACAAAACATTCTTTCACGCCAATCTCGCTTTATAAACTTACAAAACAATTCGCTACATAAATAAACTTCTTGAAACAAAGTAACAAACGTGTTTAAACTTTTTGGAGGAACTTGGAGATAAACCCTAATAGGAGCATTCCAATCCAAGTTACATCAAG
>CAUQNY010000042.1:0-17860 GCA_963519425.1 uncultured Capnocytophaga sp. | reverse complement strand
TTAAATTATGAAAACTATTATTTGAAGTTTACAATGAGCTACCACCCTCATTGCGCTGCAAAGGTACGAATAAAAGGCTATTTGTCAAGCGATTTTTGTACTTTAACAAAAGTTTAATACAAAAGGGGCTCTCAGAGCCCCTTTTAGCGTAATTTTAATAGTAGAGAATGGTTCTTTTTTAAGAGTTTGTTTGCTGTTTTTGTTCAGCATTGCGCTTTTCAATCCATTTGCGCGCATTAACAAAGGCTTCTAACCAAGGGCTTACAGCTGTTTTCTCCTCTGGATAGTAAGCCCATTGCCAAGGGAAGACAGAGCGTTCGATATGCGGCATCGTAACCAAATGTCGGCCAGATTTGTCGGCGAGCATTGCTGTGCCATAGTCAGAACCGTTGGGGTTGGCAGGGTACTCCTCGTAGGCGTATTTTCCTACAATGTTGTACTCTGTTTCTGGCAAAGGCAAGTGGAATTTGCCTTCTCCGTGCGATACCCATACGCCTAAGGTGCTGCCGGCTAGGGTAGAGAGCATCACGGAGTTGTTCATAGGTATAACTACGGATACGAAGTTGCTTTCGTGTTTGCCACTGTCGTTATGCTGCATTTTGCCGTGTTCTGCGTGTTCAGGGTTGATAACTTCGAGTTCCATAAACAGCTGACAGCCGTTGCAGATACCTACAGAAAGTGTATCGGGACGCGCAAAGAAGTTGTCTAATGCTTTTTTTGCTTTTTCGTTGTAGAGGAGCGCTCCAGCCCATCCTTTTGCACTGCCTAAAACATCGGAGTTTGAGAAACCACCTACAGCCCCGATGAACTGCACGTCTTCGAGTGTTTCGCGGCCTGTGATGAGGTCGGTGGTGTGTACGTCTTTCACATCGAATCCGGCTAAGTAAAGGGCGTTTGCCATTTCGCGTTCGGAGTTGCTTCCTTTTTCGCGTATCACAGCGGCTATGGGGCGTTTGCCCTCAGGACGCACGGGTTTCTCGCCAGTGAAATGTCTTGGGAATGTGTATATCAAAGGCTGTTCGGAATAATTCTGGTAACGTTCGGTAGCCTTGTCGTTTTGGGTTTGCTGTTTGTCCAACAAGTATGAGGTAAGGAACCACACATCGCGCAGTTCGGGGATATTAAAGTAGTGGGTACTGCCCCAATGCTGGATGATAAGCTCTTCGGATGAATTAACAGTTCCTATTTTAGCAAATTTTACTCCTTCGGCGTTTAGGAATGCCTCAACACTGCTATCGGCTTGGAAAACTACCCCAACATTTTCGGCAAAAAGAAGTCTGATGATATCTTCATCGGCTGAGAGGGGAGTCAAATCAAGGGTAGCTCCGAGTTCGTTGTCGGCGAAGCACATTTCTAAAAGGGTAGTGATGAGTCCACCGCTGCTAATGTCGTGTCCGGCTTGTATTTTGCCTTGAGCAATGAGGGTTTGCAGCGCATTGAATGCTTTTTTGAACGCTTTGGCATCTTTCACGGTAGGCGCTTCGGTACCTACTCTGTTTAGAATTTGAGCAAAGGCTGACCCACCCAATAGGTATTCATCGGATGATAGGTTTATGTAATAAATATTTCCTCCATTGCGTTGGAAAACAGGTTCTACCACCTTTTTCACATCGGTACAATGGGCTGCAGCAGAGATGATAACGGTACCAGGGGCAATGACATCGCCTCCTTCGGGGTATTTTTGTTTCATAGAGAGGGAATCTTTTCCGGTAGGAATGTTGATTCCCAGCTGTATGGCAAAGGAAGAGGCTGCTTCTACGGCTTCGTATAGGCGTGCATCTTCTCCTTTGTTGCGGCACGGCCACATCCAGTTGGCTGAAAGCGATACACTCTGCAACCCATCTTTTAGCGGAGCCCAAACAATGTTGGTGAGCGCTTCGGCGATAGCGTTACGGCTACCTGCTGTAGGGTTGATAAGGGCAGTGAGAGGGGAATGGCCTATGCTGGTAGCGATTCCTTCTTTTCCGTTGTAGTCTAAGGCCATTACACCTACATCGTTCAAGGGGAGTTGTAGTGCTCCAGTGCATTGCTGTTTGGCTACTTTTCCGCCTACACAGCGGTCTACTTTGTTAGTGAGCCAGTCCTTGCAGGCTACGGATTCCAATTGGAGTACTTGTGTTAAATAGCGGCGTAGGTTGCTTTCGTAGTAGGTAAGACCTTCGTAGGCAATAGGGCAAGAGGCGTCTTCCATTACCGTTTTTGGAGAGCTTCCAAAGAGGGCTTTTAGGTCTAAGTCCATAGGCCGAGAGCCTTTCTTTTCGGAAGCGATGCAGAAATGATGGTCGTTGGTTACGACACCTACCTCGTACATAGGGGCGCGTTCGCGGTCGGCTACGGCTTTGAGTTGTGCGATGGCGTGGTCGGGGAGTACTAAGCCCATACGCTCTTGCGATTCGTTGCCTATAATCTCTTTGTCTGATAGGGTAGGGTCTCCTAGGGGGAGTTTGTCTAAGTTTATTTTTCCACCTGTCTCTTCGATGAGTTCGGAGAGGCAGTTTAGGTGTCCGCCTGCTCCGTGGTCGTGTATAGAGACGATAGGATTTTCATCAGACTCTACCATTGCGCGAATGGCATTGGCAGCGCGTTTTTGCATTTCGGGGTTAGAGCGTTGTACGGCGTTCAGCTCTATGCCAGTGCCAAAAGCACCCGTATTGGCTGACGACACAGCGGCACCTCCCATTCCGATGCGGTAGTTTTCGCCCCCGATGATTACTATCTTGTCGCCTTCTTTTGGGGTGTGTTTTAAGGCTTGCGATTGTTTGGCATAGCCTACACCGCCTGCTTGCATAATGACCTTGTCGAAGCCCAATTTGCGTCCGTTTTCTTCGTGCTCGAAAGTAAAGAGCGAGCCAGCGATGAGCGGTTGCCCGAACTTGTTGCCAAAGTCGGTTGCGCCGTTGGAGGCTTTGATGAGGATGTCCATAGGCGTTTGGTAGAGCCATTTTCGTTCGGCCATACTTTGTTCCCAAGGGCGATTTTCTTCTAATCGGGGATAGGCTGTCATATACACAGCGGTTCCAGCTAAGGGCAGGGAACCTTGTCCGCCAGCTAGACGGTCGCGTATTTCGCCTCCAGAGCCTGTAGCAGCACCGTTAAAAGGCTCGACAGTAGTAGGGAAATTGTGCGTTTCGGCTTTGAGCGAGAGTACTGCTTCAAAAGGTTTTACTTCGTAGAAGTCGGGTTTGTCGGCACTTTTTGGTGCAAATTGGTCGACGGTAGCACCTTTGATAAAAGCTACGTTGTCTTTGTAGGCAGAAACGATGCTATTAGGGTTTTCCTCGGAGGTTTTTTTGATAAGTTTAAAAAGGGTAGAGGGTTTTTCTTCGCCATCGATGATGAAAGTACCATTGAAGATTTTATGACGGCAGTGTTCGGAGTTGATTTGAGAGAAACCAAATACTTCCGAGTCTGTAAGTTTACGATTTAGTTGTTTGGAGAGTTTCTCTAAATAGGCTACCTCGTCGGGGCTAAGAGCAAGACCTTCCTGCTGGTTGTAGGCCTGAATGTCGTCAATAGCTAGGGTAGATAGAGGCTTGATGTCGATAGTAAAGCTGTCTTGAGTGAGCCCATTGTAGCGCTCAAAGAGCATAGGGTCAAAAGTTGTCTCGGGGTCGGTTACTTCGTAAAATTCCTCGATTCGAGAGATGCCTTGGATGTCCATATTCTGGGTGATTTCGACAGCATTGGTACTCCAAGGAGTAATCATAGCGGCGCGAGGCCCGATGAAGGTGCCGCTGAGGGCAGGCTGGTTGAGCTGTTCGGCATTGCCAAAGAGCCATTTCAGTTTGTTGAGGTTTTCCTCGCTAAGTGGAGCGCTGGTAGCTACTGCGTAAAGCGTGTTTTTGGGGTTTTTAAAGAAAAGAAGCATCTTTTTCAATTAATAATTAACAATTAATAAAACTCCTTCTTATTCAAAGATACAGAATAAGAAGGAGTTATGAGTTTATATTTTAGGTTTTTCACCTCTGTAAGTTACTTTGCCATCAATGGAAAGCTCTTGTGTTTTAGGATTGTAAAGGTATTTTCCGCTTTTGAAAACGCTGGTGTTTTTAAGGGAGGTATTGTCTTCGTTAAGGAGGAGACTTTTGCCTTCATTGGCCAAGAAGAGTTCTGCTCCTGTTTTGTTGGCATTGAAAAGAACGAAAGCACTGATAACAGTTTCGCCTACAGTAGTGTTTACAGGGTCGAGGCGAGTGCCTAGCTCGAATACTTGTACGCAGTCTTGTAGGAGTTGGCTCCACGATTGTCCGGCGCTGCCTATACAACCGTGTTCGTCTCTGTCGCCGCCTACAGAAGGCATTTCCTCTGTAAGGGTAGTAATTTCTGTTTCAGTGTTTTGGGGTGTGCTGGTGCTATTGTTGCACGCGGCGATTCCTATGGCTACTGCAGCCAAAACAGTTAGTTTTCTCATAGGTATTTTCTTCTTTTAGGATTAAACTTGGCGCAAAAGTACAAACTAATTGGCAAATTAGCAAATTTGTTGATTGCCACTCACTGCATTCGCATTTAAGATAATAGGTTTATACTTTATTAATAAACCACAAAAAATAGTAGGAAATATTAGATATTTTCTCTTTAAAAAGTCACTTTTGAGGATTGCCCCTTCCTTTCGGAAAGTCCGCAAGAGCGGAGTATGTGAGGGGAACGGGGGTTAGGCTTTTAAATGCGAACGCCGTGTTAGTGAATCAAGGAGTTTGCCTTTCACGGTCTCGCTTTTGTGTTCGTTAAGAAAATAGGGGAGTTACTTTTTGGGGGCTCTTGCTTGGCTTAGGCCAATGGCTCCTGCCATTGCTACATTCAGGCTTTCGGCCTGCTGGTATGCGCCAAATCGGGGGATGCTGACGGTGTGTTGCGCAAGGGCTTTTACTTCGGGGCTGAGCCCGTTGGCTTCGTTGCCCAATAGGAGGATAGCATTTTCGGGGAGGGAAGTATGGTATAGGTTCTCTCCAGCCAAGTCCATAGCGTAGATAGGCAGTGGCGTATGGGCTAAAAAGTCGGCTAAGGGGAGATAGTGCACTGCCACCCGCGTGAGAGAGCCCATAGAGGCTTGTACTACTTTGGGGTTGTAGCAGTCTACTGTTTGGGTGTTGCACAAGAGCTGTTCGACCCCGAACCAGTCGCACAGCCTGATGAGGGTGCCCAGATTGCCAGGGTCTTGGAGGTTGTCTAAGGCTAAAATGAGTCCTTGGTGTGTGAAAGGAGGGAGTTCGGGGAAGTGGAATACGCCCAATCCTTCGTCGGGGTTTTTGAGGAAACTGACTTTCTGTAATTCTTCGGGGGAGGTGAGTACCAAGGGGAGGTTTTCAAGTCGAGCATCAAATATTTCGGTAGCGACTATCAGGTGTGGGCGATAGCCTGCTTGCACAAATTCTAAGAGGCTTTTTCGTCCTTCTACTACAAACATTTTCAGGAGGTTGCGTTGTTTCTTTTGCGCTAATTTCTGAATTAATTTTACTTGGTTTTTGCTAAGCATAAATATATTATGTAATTTTGAGCCCTAAAAAACAGTTGTATTGATGAGAACCATACTTCTTAGATTCCTCATAGTTCAAATAGTTATTCTTTTACTACTATCAGTAGCGGCCTGCGATGCAACCAAGCGTGTGGGAGCACAGCAGTATTTGCTTAAAGAGAATAAGACTTTTGTAAATGGGGTGCGGACTGACGATGCAAAGATAAACAATTTTCTATTACAAAAGCCTAATTCGTATATTTTGGGAATGCCGTTGAGTTTGTACATTTACAATTTGGCCAACCCGAGAGCGGAAAAGGATTTTGCCTATTGGCTCCAAACCCACCCTCGCTGGCATCGTTTTTTGACTAAAGCACTCTCTGAAAAACAGGTAGGGAGGCTTCAAAAATCGTTTTTAGTTTCGGGGATAGACCACCAGTTGCAGCGCATTGGCGAGGCTCCTGCTATTTTGGACAGCCTGAAGGTGCGCAAATCGGCCAAACAACTGGCTGCCTATTTCAGAAGTATAGGTTATTTTAATGTGAAGGTAGCCGACACAGTAGTTTTTTTGCCTCGTGAGCACAAAAAGCGCACAGAGGTGCGCTACTTCATCAATACAGGGGCGCAATATTTTTTAGACAGCCTCAAGACGCATATTACCTCGCCACAGGTTGATTCTATTTACCAACAGCACAAAGCTAAAACTTTTTTAAAAGCAGGCGCGCCCTACCAATTAACTGATTTCAGCAATGAACGAAGCCGACTTTACGAGCTTTTTCGCAACCAAGGATTTTACACTTTCCAACAGAGCTCTATCAATTTTGAGATAGAGCGGGACACGCTGGCCGCACAGAAAGACCCTAGGCTGCAAGTTACTACCCATATAGGCGACCTAATAGAACGCGATGGCGATGTGATTACAACAAAGAAATACAAGCAGCATTTTTTGAACAAGATACGTCTGTACACTGACTTTGACTCGAAGACTGATAAGCGGGCGCTGGATTCTTTGGTCTACCGCGATATGGTGATTTACTACAAGGACAAGTTGCGCTACCGCCCTCGGGTGTTGGCACACGCTACAGGGCTAAAGAAAGGTCAGCTTTACTCAGACAGAGAGCGCGGGAATACTTACAGGCAGTTTAACAATTTGAGGGTTTTTAGGTATCCCAATATGGAGTTCAAATATCCTGCGGGCGACACGTTGCAGAACAAGTTGGACGCGAATATCTATCTGTCGTCGTTGGATAAGTTTTCGCTTCGGGTAACCAATGAGTTGAAGCGCAGCGAAATAGAGGCGATAGGTTTTGGTTTGGGGACATCATTTGCAGCGCGCAACGTATTTCAGGGGGCAGAGACATTAGAACTGAACCTGCAAGGTACTTTTGCCTCGCAACCAACACTGAACGACACGCGCTTTTTCAACACTTCGGAAGTGAGTGGTGATATTCGGCTTATTTTCCCATCGATTCTTTTTCCGCTGAATACACGTAGGCTCATTCCGTACTATATGACTCCGCAAACAATCTTGCAAGGAGGGATGAGCTACCAGACGAACATAGGCTTAGACAAGCGCACTACTTCGGGGGTGTTGCGCTACATTTGGAACCCAAGGGAACAGAAGAACAAGGTAATTTTTGACTTGGTGAACGTTCAGTATGTGAACAACATCAACCCTTACAACTTTTTTAACATCTACCAGAGCACTTACGAACGCCTGAATGACATTGCTAAAAAGTATTCGCTAAGTACTGACTATGTAGATTCGCACGGTAACTTGACTCCTGCTACAGGGACATTTAAGTTTATAAGCGACCTTTTGAATCAGAGAATTACCCTTCAGCCAGACGATGTATGGCCTATTTTTGGCATTTTGGAACGCTATAATAGGATTACAAACAATGACTTTATTGTCTCGACAAGCTTTACATACATCATCAACAGCAAGTCTCAGTTTTTTGAGCGCAATTTCTCTCAGTTTCGCATTAAGGCAGAGACAGCAGGAGGCCTTCTGAACACACTTGCAACTACCTACAATGTGGTGAAGACGAACAACAACAAGAACAAAATCTTTGGGGTGGAATACTCTCAGTACGCCAAAGCAGAGCTGGACTTCATCAAGCACTGGCCCTTGGGGCAACAGAGTTCCTTGGCTTTTCGCTCTTTCTTTGGGATAGCTGTTCCTTATGGGAACTCAGACAACATTCCGTTTTCGCAGAGTTATTTTGCTGGGGGAACTACTGACAACCGCGGCTGGAAGGCTTACCACTTGGGCCCAGGGGCTAGCCAATCTATTTTGGACTACAACGAGGCCAATATGAAGCTCACGCTGAATTTGGAGTATCGTTTTCCGGTACTGGGGGCACTGAAAGGGGCATTGTTTACCGATGTAGGAAATATTTGGAATGTAGCTGATAGCACTCCGCTAGAAGAAAATAAGTTTAAGAATTTAGCTTCTTTTCAAGACATAGGGCTTAGCACAGGTCTGGGAATGCGCTATGACTTTAACTTTTTTGTCATTCGGTTGGATATGGGTATCCCTACCTATAACCCTGCTGAAGCTATGGGAGAAAGGTGGATTAAAAAACTTAAACTTAAAGAGATGGTGTTTAACTTTGGCATTAACTATCCTTTTTAAACAATATTCTTAGTTGGGGAAGAAAAAGCAGCCTTATAGACAGAATGAGGAAAATAAGAGCGTGAGCAGCAGCCAGTAAGTTCAGGCATAAAAAAGCTCCAAGGAAGGGATGCTACCCTTTCTTGGAGCTTCTTTTTTTTGCTTATGGTTTTTTTAAGAGAGCCCAGTGATAATTCCATTGTCGTCAATGTCCATTCCTTCGGCAGCAGGAACACTAGGGAGGCCTGGCATTCGCACAGTGTCGCCCAAAATAGGAATCACGAAGCCTGCTCCTGAAGCGAACTCAAATTCGCGTACTGTTACTTCAAAATCGGTAGGGCGAGCGAGTTTTTTCTCGTCGTCGCTTAGAGATTTAGGCGTTTTCACCATACAGATAGGCAGCTTGTCAAAGCCTAAAAGGGCTATTTGCTTGAGTTGGCTAAGGGCTTTGGAACTGTAGTTCACTTTAGTAGCGCCATAGATTTTGGTTGCTACGGTAGCTATTTTGTTCTCTATGCTATCGGCGTGGTCGTATAGAGGGGCGAAATGGCTTTCGCCGCTTTCGGCAATCGCTACTACTGCGTGAGCGAGCTCTTGGGTTCCGCGGCTTCCGTCGCTAAAACCTTTGCTTACAATAGCTTGTACGCCCTTTTGGGCACATACTTCTTTCACGTAGGCAATTTCCTCTTCGCTGTCGTTAGGGAAGTAGTTGAGGGCTACTACCGTTTTGAGTCCGAATTGTTGGACATTCTCTATGTGTTTTTCTAAGTTGGCGATGCCACGTTTCACTTTATCTAAGTCGGGGGTATTATAGGCGTCTTTTTTAGCTCCTCCGTGATGTCGCAAGGCTCGAATGGTAGCAACAAGCACTACCGCATCGGGGGCTAAGCCAGCAGCGGTGCATTTGATATTTAAGAACTTCTCAGCCCCTAGGTCAGCCCCAAATCCTGCTTCGGTAACTACATAATCGGCTAAGGAGAGTCCCATTTTGGTAGCTAGTACGGTATTGGTACCCTGAGCGATACTCGCAAAGGGGCCACCGTGGAGGATAGCAGGGTTGTTTTCAAGAGTTTGTACGAGGTTGGGTTTGATAGCCTCTTTCAGCAAGAGTGCCATAGCCCCTACCACGTTCAGGTCGCGGGCAAAAACGGGGGTGCCGTCGAACTTTTTGCCTACATAAATATTGCCAATGCGTCTTTTAAGGTCGGAGAAGCTTTCGGCCAAGCACAAGATGGCCATAATCTCGGAGGCAGGGGTGATGTTAAACCCTTCTTCGCGAGGGACACCGTGAGTAGTGCCTCCTAAACCTACTACAATATGACGCAGCGCGCGGTCGTTCATATCCATTACGCGCTTCCAAACTACAGTGCGGGGGTCGATGCCGATAGAATGGGTTTTGCTTTGGATATTGTTGTCGATGACGGCCGAGAGGAGGTTGTTAGCTTTTTCGACAGCCGAAAAGTCGCCAGTAAAGTGCAGGTTGATGTCTTCCATAGGCACCACTTGCGAGTAGCCTCCGCCCGCCGCCCCTCCTTTGATGCCAAATACAGGGCCTAAGGAAGGTTCGCGCAGCACTGCTATGGTCTGTTTGCCGATGGCATTGAGCCCTTCGGTGAGGCCTATGCTAACAGTAGTTTTTCCTTCGCCCGCAGGAGTAGGGGTGATGGCTGTTACCAGCACGAGTTTGCTGGTTTTCATCTTTTCGGAGTTGATGAGGTGCAAAGGCAGTTTTGCCTTGTACTTGCCATAAGGGTCTAAGTCGTCTTCGGCGATGTTCAGCTTCTGAGCGATCTCCCTAATGGGGCGCATAGATGCCTTTTGAGCGATTTCAAGGTCTGTTGGGAAACTCATAGTCATTAAAAAATTGAAGGGTTTGTTCGATATTTATCTTTAAGGTAGTGGTTTCGTTGCCAAGGAAAGCAAGATAGTCTTTAAAGAGAGGTGAATGAGTAGACAAATCTTCTTTTTTGCACAGCGAAGTTGCCAAGAGGAGTTCTATGGCGATAATCTTTTCTACATTCTTCAGCACTTGCAAGCATTTGATAGCTCCGCTGCCCCCCATTCCTTTGATGTCCATAGCTTTTTCAAATAGGATAGGGCTCTCGATACTAGCGGGGGTAGAGAGGCGTCGGTTTTCGTTTAGAAGTCCTTCTACGATGCGCTGCAAGAGGGCATATTGGGGGTTGTCGTCCTTTGTTTGGATACTATTGGCCAAAAGGAAGAACAAGCGCCGTTCGCTGATGTTACCCAAAGAGGTAAGGGTGATTGCCAAGAAGTCCATCGCCAAAGTGAGGGGCAGCGTATGAGAGTTGCCTCCGAAGATAATCTGATTTTGCTCTGGGAAGAGGATAGGATTATCAGTAACCGAGTTGATTTCAGTTTTTACAACTTTGCGAATGGCGGCAATGGCCTCTCGAACAGCCCCGTGGATTTGAGGAATGGAGCAGAAGGCTTCAGGCATACGCTGTCCGCTGTTGGGCAGTTCGGTCAGTGGAGTTTCTTTGAGGAGCGCGCGCAGATGTTCGGCTGTTTCTATGAGCCCTTTGTGCGGGCGTACTATTTGCATCAGCTCGGAGAAAGGGGAGAGGTTGCCTCCAAAAACGCTGGTAGAGACGGCCGCTACAAAATCAGCCCACTGCACCAATCGGAGGGCTTTGAGCAAGTTGTACACACTGTAGGCAGTAGTCAGCTGGGTGCCATTGAGCAACGCTTCTACCTCGCGCGTGTTTAGCGTTAGCGGCTGCCAACCGTTTTTGTCGTCTATTTCTTCGGTAGCATAGGTTTTTCGTTGGTAATGAAGTTCTCCTTCGCCAATTAAGGGGAGGGCAAGGTGTGCCAATGCGATACGTTCGTCAGGGATATCTTGCGAATAGACGATGGGCAGTGCCCCTGCATTGTAGAACTGTATGAGGCGCTCGACTACCTCTAAGCGCACCCCGCTGAAGCCATAGGAAAAGGATTGTATCTTGAGGAATAGCATTAGCCTAACGATGGTGCGAGGGATAGGTTGGCCTATACCACAAGCGTACTGCCTGAGTAGCTGATCAGCGTTTTCGCTCTCAGGGAACTCCTTGGAAGAGTCGGCAGCTTTTTCGCGCCAGAAAGCTTCACACTTTTCGATGTTCAGCAGGGCTTCTTCCGACAGTTTAAGTTGCGTGTTGTCCTCTATGATAGCATTCAGCTGTTCTAAAAGGAGGACTTCATTAGAAATATAGTGAAACATAACAAATTAAAGGGGGGTGAGGTCAGTGGCAAATATACAATATTGTTCTGTAATGAGCAAGTGCAATGTTCGTATTTTTAACATCTGACATCTTCTCTTTTCTTCAGCATTGCGTAAAGAAACACAAAGAACGCCAAGAAATAGGCGATGCGGGCAATGTAGTCGCCCATACGGACATAGAAAGTAATTTCGCTGTTCAGGGCGAGGCTGTGTTTTAGGCTTCCTTGAGTACCGTAAGGCAGCGTGCTAACCAAATCGCCACGGGCATTGATGAAGGCCGAGATGCCGGTGTTGGCACTGCGCGCTATGCTGCGGCGTGTTTCGATGGCGCGCAAGCGGGTGTAGCTGAGCAGCTGTTGGTGGCCTTGGGTGTCGCCCCACCAAGCATCGTTGGTCAGTACCGCCAGAAAGTTAGCACCTTGTTTGATGTAGTCGGTTACAAATTCGCCATAGATACTCTCGTAGCAGATGATGGGAGCTGCCTTCCCTTGGGTGTCTACTCCTGCAAAGGCAGTGCGCTGTGCTTGGGTAGTTTTTAAGGCTACCGTTCCGCCTAAGTTGATGAGCGTTTCGCCAATGAGGGGCTTGAGTAGTTGCTGATAGGGGAAGTTTTCTACGGCTACTACCAGCTTGCTTTTGTGGTAGAGAGGGAGAGAGGGTTGGCGGTTGAGGAGTAAGGCAGAGTTGTAGTCGTTGTACCACAAACCATAGGTGGGGAGGTAGTTGCTCTGCGAGGTAGTGAGGGCTTTGTCCTTGATGAAATCAATCATTGCCACGCCTACTATCCAGTTGAGTTGTGGAAAGGCCTCAGTAGAGGTGCGTAGCTGGGCGACCTCGTGCGTAAAGGGCAGTTCGTGCAAGCGTATGTTTTGGGCAAAGACAGTTTCGGGAGTGAGGACGAATTGGGTGTTTTTGTCTAACTGAGGGGTAGCGAGCTGGAGTAGAAGCTCGGCTATTTGGCTGTTAGAGCGGTCGTATTTTTCGGCATAAGGGTCAATGTTGGGTTGCAATACTACTGCGCTGATTCTCTGTTGTCCTTCTTCGGTGTAGCGACTGTAGAGAAATAGCGAAATCAGTACGGGGACAGCCCATAGCAGTACAGCTATTCCTACCCGCTGGGCGAGCTGTGGTCTGTTTCGGTGTTGCAGATAGTCGGTGAACGCTACAAAAAGGGTGATGTTCAACAGCCATACCCATAGGCTACCGCCGAAGGTACCTGTGTATTCGTACCACTGTATCCAAGTGGGGAGTTCGGAAAAGCCGTTGCCTAAATTTAGCCAAGGCCAAGAGACTTCCCAGCTGAGGTGGAATTTTTCAAAAGAAAGCCATATAGCTGCCAAGAAGAGGAGCGCTACCTTGCGGGGCATACGTTTGGCTACGAGGTGGTAGAGGAGGAAGGTAAGGGTCATTAGCAGGGAGTTGGTCAGCAGTGCCATTGCGGCTCCTATGTGGGTAGAATTCCATATCCACCAAGTGGTAGGGAAGTTCCAACAGAAGAAAGTGAGATAGGCTAAGGCGAAGGTTTTTCGTTTGGTATGGAGGCCTTGCTGCCTGATGCGCGCTTCTGCCCACAATAGGGGAACAAAGGCTACAAAAAGAAGCGCAGCGAAGCCATAGGTAGGCCAAGCAGCGGCCAAGAGTGCCCCTGAGAGGAGCGCAAGGAGGATGTTTTTTTTCATTTGGGCATTATAGAATAGGCTGCAAAGGTAGTGATAATTTGTAAATTAGCAAATCAGCTAAAGACCAAATCACAGCCCAATCTAAACAAAATCTTCAAAAAAGAAAAATTTTCTGTAAGGGGCATACTGGAGATACAGTGGAGACATAGCGAAGACGAAGCGAAGCGCAAGCGTATTTTCTTCAAACATCCTCTTTCTGCCAAAAGCGCTCATCACAGAAAAATCAACCACTGTTGGTAGATTCAAGTAATAAAAGTAACTTTTTAATAAGGGCTTGAAACTTATTCGTTATTAAAACCCTTGATTGTTAAGGTTTGTTAAAAATTGAGTTGGTTAAAAAAATATCTTTACATTTGTCCCCAAAATAAACTAAGTTTTACACGCGATGAATAGGATGAAGCATCCCTTTGCAAGCAGGACGGTGGTGTTGCGCTTGCTATGTATTTGTTTTTTCAGTTTTTTAGGCTTGGCAGAGATGCAAGCACAAGTGAGGGCCTTTGCAGGTGTTACTAAATTGGTAGGCTGCGGTAGCGGTGCCAATGCAGGTAAAGCAGAGGTGAGTGTTACCAATGCAACAGGTGGTTCGGGAAATTATGAGTATAGTTTTGACAATACCACTACTTGGGTAACTACCAATAAATCTTGGTTGTCTCCTAGTGCTCATACTATCTGGGTGCGCGATCGCAACAATCATTCTTTAACGCACGCTATGCCCATAACAGTACCAGCTGCCCCTTCGGTAGTACCGGTGATAACCAAAGAGGTACTTTACGATTGCGATGGGAAACCTACCCTAAAAGTAGGGGTGCAAAACCTGCAACCGTCTTATCGCTACTATTTTAAGTTAGATAATGCGGCTGCTTTTTCTTCTAATTATATTTTTCAGAATGTAAGTACGGGTACTCATACTATTACTGTAAAATACGAAGATACTACAGTGCCTTCTCCTTCAATGCTGTTGAGAGAAGATTTTGGTGTTGGGCCTGAAAATATGAGTTTGTCTCAAGTATCACCAGGAGCTTCTACTACCTATCAAAAAGCACCTAATCCGCCAGGGCGTTGTGGAAAAACACCTCCTGCAACTGTAGATATTTACTATATTACTAATGGAGAGAAAGTAATTGAATCATTATGTTGGGGGAATTATCCCAATCCTCCTTATTACAATACCCCATTAGATGGGCTAACTTCTCTTTATCCAGGTCGTGTACCTCGAGATCCTTCAGTACCTAACGGGCGATATTTTTTTATTGACTTAAACACTACAGGAGAGATATTTAGAAAATCTATTAAAGATATTAATCCTTCAAAAAATATTGAAGTAAGGGTTAAAATGTTTAATCCTATTCCTGCAGGAGCTAATAAAGTACTTCCTACTTTACGTATAAAATTTCTTAATGGAGCTACAACTGTTCATTCTATTCCTCAATTTACAGTTCCAGAAGGGGTGCGTTGGATAGATTATGCTTTTACGGTGCCTTCAGGTGGATATACAAATTTAGATTTTGTAATTTACTCTGATGTAGCGGGTGTACATGGTAACGATCTCGCTATGGATGATCTTGAAGTATTTCAACTTCCTGATAATTGCGGTGTAGAAGTTTCAGATACCGTAACAGCTACTACCCTACAGATGCCTACTATTTCGGCAAACTTGAGCAATTGTAGTCCGTCTAATAATACCCTTAACTTAGTGGTAACGCCTACCTCTTCGCTGTTTACTTATAAATACCAAATGGATGGAGGAGCGCTACAAAACAGCAATGTGTTTACAGGTTTAGCAATGGGTAGTACCCATACCTTTAAAGTACATTACAAACCGGTAGCTTCGGTAGTTACTATAGTTCACGAAGATTTTGGGGTAGGAGCTAATGCTGTAGCCAATAGCTATGTAAACCGTAAATACTTCTTTGAATCAATGAATGGGGCTAATATTATCTATAATGGAAATGGAGTACCTAAAATTAAAGCCTATATAAATCAAACAGCTGATGGAGAGTATGCTATTAGTGTTAATATTCCTCCAAGTCTTGCCTCTATTTGGCATAACCCTACTGATGCTTCAGGCACTACTAATGGTAGGAAGTTGATTATAGACTTAAGTACAGCTAATCCAGCATTTTATATGCGCCCTATAAGCGTATTGCCTAACAAGCGAGTAGACTTTTCAGCAGCTATTTTTAATTTGCTAAAAACAACAGTTTCTCCTCCTTGTAATGGAACGGGTACTCAGATACGAGTACGCTTTTATTCTTCGCAAGCTGCTTTTGAAGCTAATCAAACCCCTATAAAATCTCAAACATTAGCATTGCCCCTTTCGACAACTCCTAATGATTGGAAACGCCTTACAGTAAGTTTGTCAGCAGCAGAAGTAGGAGCTAATACTTCTCTGTATTTTGTATTAGACTTGTTTGCCTTAGGAGGCTGTAATGATATAGCTGTTGATGACATTGTTGTAACCCAACAGTTAGCGGAATGTACTAAAGATTTTACTACTACTATTAATACTTCAGTAACCAATGCCTTTGCAGGGGTTACTAAGTTGATAGGTTGTGGTGCAAGTGCTAATGCAAACAAAGCAGAGGTAACCATAGCTAATGTGGAAGGTGGTAGTGGTAATTACGAATACAGTTTTGACGGTATAACTTGGACGGCCTCTAATACCGGTTGGTTGTCAGCTGGTACGCATACGGTTTCGGTACGCGATGCTGCTACTCATGGTTGTCCGTTTGATATGAGCGTAACGGTGCCAGCCGCTTTGGCTCAGCCTACTATTAAAACAGAAGTATTCTACGGCTGTGATGGTCGTCCTATCCTAAAAGTAGGAGTAGAAAACCCCGACCCAGCGCTCAACTATCTTTATAAATTAGATGGAGGAGCCTTTACAACCACTTACATTTTCAACAATATTGCTACAGGTACTCACCAAGTGAGCGTACAGTATGAGTACGCAAGTGCGCCTTCACCGGTGATGTTATTAAAAGAGACTTTTGGCAGTGATACTGCAGATGGTTGCTTAGTTGACCCAAGTATGACTACCTACGTATGTGAGGCAGGAAAATCAACAGTTCCAATACAGGGAGGATATGGTATCATTAACGGTCATTCAGGACTTTTAAATAGGAATATAGGAGGAGCACCTTGTACAACCTCACATCCTAGTGATGTTTGGGTACCAGTAAAAGATCATACTTCTATGGGAGCAGATACTAATGGTCGTTTCTTTATGGTAGATGCTAAATACTCAAGTGGTGTTGGTGACTTATTTTATAAAAAGACAGTAAAAGATATACCGCTCAATTCTAATATTAATGTAGAGTTTTTTATATTAAACTTATTCCGTCAGGATAAAGAATATAATGCAGGGCTTCCTGTACATCAACGACATGCTGTACTACCTAATATTAGAGTACTTCTCAAAGATACATCAAATAATGAAATTGCACATTTTGATACAGGAGAAGTTTCTAACTCTACTTGTGGCGCAGACTTAGATAACTGGAAGCGAATGCAGACAGTTCTTAACTCAGGCAATAACTCTGAATTTACCATAGAGTTTAGAGCAAATCAGAGCGTAAACAATGGTTGGGGTAACGATTTCTGTATAGACGACATCACTGTATTTGTAGAGCCTAAGGCTTGTGGCCAAATAGTTTCTGCCACTACAAATGTAACCACAAACCCTGTTGGAGTTCCTACTTTCAATGCAAGTATAAGCAACTGTAGCAACACCAATAGCACGATCACTTGGGTAGTATCGCCTACTACTGGCTATACCTACACCTATACTATTCAAGGAGGTACCGCTACTAGCTCGAATGTATTTAATGGTTTGGCTACGGGTACCTATACCTTTACGGTAAACTATGCACCTGTTTCTAATACGATAGTACTACTAAACGAAGACTTTGGAGCGGGAACTGAGGCTGTAAAGAGTGTTTATACAGCTAAGAACTTTCATTTTAATACGAACAAACCAGGAGCTTATACAGCTTATAATGCCAATGGACAAGGACGTGCCCATAATAACAATGGAGGCTTACAAGAATACGAATATACAATAGCTCATCAGTTAATAGACAATAACGGTAACTGGAATGTACCTAACGATCATACCGGTAGGGCTAATGGTAGGATGTTCTTTGCGAACCCTACTACTATACCAGTGCAAGATATATATGTGCGAAAGGTAGATGTATTGCCTAACCAGCCACTGACCCTTTCGGCTGCATTTTATAACTTACTGAAGAATCCAAACGATGAACCTTATGTACAATTGGCTGTTTACGACAAGATGTTAGGTTCTCTTATTACACAAACTACTTCGTTTAAGGTGCCTCATTCAACGAATGCTAATAGTTGGCACATACAGAGTTTGCCTGTTACAGCTGCCCAAGTAGGCAACTTGACCTCACTCTATATAGTAGTGCGAATGCTTAATGCCGTACCTGGAGGCCACGACCTAGCAGTAGACGATATCATCGTGAAGCAAACCATAGCTTGCCAAACAACCCTTACCGCTACAGTAGCAAACCAAGTACAAAAAGCCTTTGCAGGAGTTACCAAACTGATAGGCTGCGGCACAGCAGCTCAGGCAGGTAAAGCCGAGGTAACTATTGCCAATGTAGAAGGTGGTTCAGGAACTTACGAGTACAGTTTTGACAATGGTCTTAGCTGGGTGGCTACCAATGCAGGTTGGGTGCCAGCAGGTACTCATACAGTTTCAGTGCGCGACGGCATTAGCAAGAGCTGCGCTTACGATATGAGCGTGACGGTACCAGCTGCTTTGGCACAACCTACTATTAAAACAGAGGTATTCTATGCTTGCGACGGCAAGGCTATCCTAAATGTAGGAGTAGAAAACCCAGACCCTGAACTTACTTATATGT
>CAUQNY010000041.1:0-17958 GCA_963519425.1 uncultured Capnocytophaga sp. | reverse complement strand
ACTCTATGTGCATTTCTTTCTCCTTTATATAATACTTACCTTCTATTTTTCTCTGCGCAAAAGTAAACGCATATGCACTTATAAAAAATAGCAATAATAAGAGGAGTTTTTTATTTGCATTTTGAGCTCCGTTGCTTTTAGCTATAATATTGAGCCCATTATCCATCAATAATTTATCATTAATGATTAATTAAACACTTTCTTTAAAAACTGTTCTAACTGTTTGTGTTCAATCAGAAAAGCATCGTGCCCATGTATGGAGTGGATTTCGTAATAATCAACAGGTTTGCCCATTTCGCGCAGTTCGGTTACGGTGTCGCGGTTCTCTTGAGGAACAAAATAGAGGTCAGAGTCGGTACTTACAATCGTAATGTGAGCTGTAATAGGCGCTACCGCCTCGGTAAAACTGCCGCGCTCCTTAGAGATGTCTATCGTTTTCACCAGCTGGTTCATCAGTTTGTAGGCAGAGAGGGAAAAGCGTTTGTGCAGCTTCTCGCCGTGGTGCAGCAACCACGTCTCTACATTGTAGAGTTGCAGCGGAGTGTTGGTCGTGCGCTCAAACTTCATTTTCAGCGATTGTGGGGTGCGGTAGCACAGCATAGCGTGCAGGCGGGCATCGTGTAGCGGACGGGTAGAGTTTTTGAGTATCTGCTCTTGCAAGAGGCAGTTGCCTATAATCCAGTCAGTAGCCTTCCAATCGGCAGCTACTATGACCAACTCTTTGAAAAGGGTAGGAGCTAAGGCGGCCATCTCCCAAGCGATTCCTCCACCCAACGAACATCCTACTAGCGCAAAGACTTCTGTGAGCCCCAAATGGGCTGTGAGTCCCTCGTTGAAAATGCGAGCTACATCGGCAGCTGCCCAGTGCTGATAGTTAGTAATCATCTGGTATTCGGTAGTGCCGAAGCCATTCCCCGGAATATTGAAAGCAACCACAGTGTAGCGCAGCGTGTCAATCACTTTTCCATCGCCTATGGCTTCTTTCCACCAACCGTTTTCGCCTGTTACTTGTGAGTTTCCAGTGAAAGCGTGGTTTACTACTACCACGGGGGCTGTGCCCAAAGGTTGTCCAAATACTTGGTAGAACACCTTGAGCGAAGTGATGCGCACTCCGTAGGTAGTAATGAAATCGGTCAGCTGATAGTGTAAAATGTCCGTCATAAAGCCCTTTGCTTACGGTTGTCCTTTTTGTGTGATATATTACTGCTTGTTGTGAAAGTAGTAAAACAGCTTTTTTTGTTCGGGGGCAAAGATATTAAGTTTTTTCTAAGCAGTCAAGTTTTTGCCGTTATTTTTTATTTTCGTAGGTGAACGGTACTCTCCAAGTAACAATGAGGGCAGGGACAGTGCAAGCCATCACTAAGAGGAAAAAATGTTCGTAGCCCAAATAGGTGCTTAGGTAGCCACTAATCATTCCTGGAACCATCACTCCTAAGTTCATAAGGCTATTGGCAAAAGCATAGTGTGCCATTTGGTATTTTCCTGGTGCAATTTGCTGCATCATAAACAGAGTAAGACCTACAAAGCCAAAGCCATAGCCAAAGTATTCTCCTACGATGCCCACAGCTATGGTAGTGAGGTGGGTAGGCTGAAAATAGGCGAAGAGCAGGTACACCACAAACGGAATGTTGAAAGCGCAAGCCAAGAGGAAGAGGGCTTTTTTGAGTCCTACACGCGATACAAAATAGCCTGCTACTATGGAGCCGATGATGAAGGCTACTGTACCTGCGGTGCCGTACACCAATCCGTATTGTTCATTGCTAAGTCCTAAGCCTCCTACTTCTAAAGAGTCCTTTAGGAAAAGAGGTGCTATTTTCATTGCCAATCCTTCGGCAAAACGGTATAAAAAGATGAAGAAGAGGTAGTAGAAGATGTGTTTTTTCTCAAAAAATGCTGCGAAAATGCCCCATAGCTCTTTGCTTTTTTCGCTAAAAGAGCCTTCTGTTTGCTTTTTGAGGTCTTTTGGGAGCGCGTACAAGTGGTACAGGCCTACCAATCCTAAAATCAAGGCACAAAGGCTCAAGATGAGTTGCCAAGAGGCTACAACGCTCATTCCTTGCGAGTTTACCAACCAGCCAGCCAAGAAGATGAGGCCGCCATTGGCTAAAACCTTGGCTAAGTTGTAGAAAGCTCCTTGCCAGCCAGAGTAGAGGCTTTGGGTATCGGCGTCCAGCTGTTCCATATACATACCGTCGCCAGCGATGTCGTGGGTGGAACCGCTAAGGGCTACTACCCCCATTAGCGCTAAGCTAAGGGTGAAAAAATTAGGCAGTGGCAAGGAAAAGACAATCAAACCAAAAACGATGGCAGAGAGCAATTCGGTGAGTACGATGTAGAGGCGTTTGGTGCCGTATAGCTCCATTACGACGCTCAAGATAGGTTTTAGCGACCAAGGGAGGATAAGAAGCGAAGTCCAGAAAGCTACTTGTTCGTTTGGGATACCCAAGTCCTTGAACAAGATAGGAGAAACTAACGACAGCATTACAAAAGGGAGCCCCATAGCAAAATAAGTGGTAGGCACCCAACGAATAGGATTTTTCTTTTGATTTTCCATAATGGTTGTGATTTTTTATGATAAAAATGAGATGTTTTTTAAAGTGAGACAAAAGTACGAAAAGTTTTTAAAACTACAAGTTTAGAAAAAGAAACTTTTAACGAAACTTATTCTCGCATAGCTATCTTTTAAATTCGACTCGCTGCATTCATAAATTCCTCCGTTTTCAATTCGCGTTATCGACAAATGCAAATTAGCCAATGGCAATGTGCGAGGTTAGGGGAGAAGAGCTGTGCTATTTTCATCGGGGGACTGTCAATTAGCACAGTTTTGAGGTAGGTAGTTGTTTTTTCTGTTTTTAGGAGGTTTGGCAGAAAGTCGGTTTTGAGTGTGAGTAGTCTTGTTCTTCGCTTCGTCTCCACTATTCCTCCACAGTAGCTCTAAGGAGCCTCAAACAGTTTTTCTTTCTGTTAAATGTAGGGTTGGGAATAGATATTACTTTTCTCATTTCTGTTTTCTGATTTCGTGCGTTTGAGCTAATTATCAAATTGGCAAATTGACAAATTATTTGTACCTTTGCCCCTGTAATTAACACTCTCGACAATGAATAAGAATACCGTTTTAGGGTGGGCAACCCTGATAATGATAGTAGTAGGTTTAGGGCTTATAGCTCTTGGCATTTTTAGATACGAAGAAGTAGCCGGCTTTGGCTTTGGAGCTGTAGGTTTAGGTTTTTTGGCCATAGCGTGGGTGTTCAATGCCCTGAAAGGAAGAGTTTAATAGTAGCCCAATAGTAGTTAGTACATTGCCACATTGGCAAATCATCACATCATCTTGAAATCTTATCTCGTTTACATACTATTTTTTTGCTTTGTAGCCTGTCAAACCACTGAGAAGAAGGCGACAGTGCAGCCTTTTCTTTTCCCCGATGGGGTAGAACGCCTCTATCGCATTAACGACAAAGACAACTTTTTGAGTGCTGTAGCGAACAACTCTTTTTGGAAGCAGTTCAGTCCGCTGCCCTTACAACCCCAGCAGCTGAAGCTCCTCAAAGCACTTCCTGACCACGAACCTTTGTGGGTAGCCTTTGATGCCCAAGGGCACTTTTCGGTACTACTGCCCCACATTGCAAGCGACTCACTCTCTGTTTGGCATAACGCCAACCAGCAAGTGCAGAAGCAAAAACTTTTTGGCAAAGAATGGTATTACACTCTTACAGAGAAATATCTCTTGATAGGTGATACCCCTGAGGTATCGGTTTACCACGATGTTAAGAAGACCAAACCCACGCCACGCCAACAGCATTTGCAGGAACTGCAGAAACTCAGCAGTCCTAATAGCGTAGCAAATGTATACCTGCCCAAAGCAGTAACAAATCGCTATTTTGAGACTTTTTTTAACACGGCAGTGCTGCCCAATGCGTTGGACTGGGTGTCGCTCGATTTGTTTTTAGAAGAGAACAGTGTACGAATGAGTGGAATAGCCTTTATAGACAAAGAAGGAGCAGACCCAATGCTGCACACCACTCCCTATCAGACAGCTTTGCTGCCCACAATGCCTGCCAACGTGCGGCAACTCTCGGCCTATACGTTTGAAGATGCGGACAAACTACTAACGAACGACAGCATCAGCAGTAGTAGCTTTCTTTCTACGATTAACGGAGTGGCTTTTGCTGAGATGCTCGACGGCCAATTTGCGGTAACTTCCTCTTTTGATGTAGATGAAACAATAGCACAACTACCTCTTCTCTCAGAAGACTTTCAGTACAACTTTGCCCTCTACGAGCTCAATTCGCAACTGCCTTTGCATTTCTTCAAGAACTTTGTGCCTCATTTTGTGCCTAAATATGCGGGGGTGCACGAACACAATATTGTATTTTCTCCTACTAAAGAGCTCCTCATCTCGGTACTCAACGAGATGCAGCGCGGCAATGTGCTTTCTGCCAATAAGGCCTACGAGCATTTGGAGCAGCACAGTGCCTCAAATGTCAGCTATACCCAGCTGGCCAACTTGTACGAATTGCCTCTATTTAGCACGCATTATCCATACATTGCGGAGCATTACCGCTGGGCAATGTTTCAGCAAACACCTCAAAACGACTACTACGTGCTGAATTTTGTTTGCGAACGACAGTCGCCCAACACTCTTTCTGACGAGATGCGCGAGCGTTTCCGTTTTGCTTTGGACGACCAAATAGTAATGCCTCCGACCCTTTTGCTCAACCACCGCACCAAGCACTTGGAAATAGCTGTGCAAGATGCCAACAACGATTTTTACCTCATAGGCAACAATGGGTCGCTTCTTTGGAAAAAACACTTAGACGGGAAGATACAAAGCCCCATCTATCAAGTAGATTTGTTCAAGAATGGCTTCTTGCAGATGGCTTTTTCTACCTCTAAGAGCATTTGGGTATTAGACCGCAATGGCAACGAGGTAGCTCCTTTTCCGGTAAAGTTCAAAACTGAGATTTCACCCTTAGAAGTGTTTGACTACGACAGCAATCGCGAATACCGCTTTTTGGTAGCTGAAAAACAAACGCTACACCTGTTAGACAGAAAAGGGCAAGCCGTAAAAGGCTTCTTTCAGCGTGCTAATGGCAACCCCTTGTTCACCCCTAAGCACGTACGTTTTAACGAAAAAGACTATCTGATTTATTCTTCTGACAATGGAACTTTTAACATCTTGCACCGCAATGGCGAGAACCGCATCACGGTGAAGGATAGATACCGCTTTTCGGCCAACCCTCCATTGCTGTGGAACCAACAATTTACGTTTGCTACTGACGACGGGAAAATAGTGTCAGTAAACGAGAAAGGCGAGATACGCCAAGAGAAAAAGCCGCTGCTCCCTCCTTTCTATTGGGGAGGCAACAAGTATGCTCTCTACGCGCTCTCAGGGACTGAATTGAGCATAGGGAACCAAAAAATCAATTTGCTGGAGGGGAACTACACGCGACCTAAACTCTTTAGGCTTCGCGGGGTGAACTACGTGAGCGTTACCGATACTAATACCCAAAAAGCCTACTTGTACAACGAGAAAGGAACTTTAGTGAAGAATTTTCCTGTGGAATCGGTTACTCCTATTGCAATAGATGTAGATTTGGACAGAACCATATGGTTGGTAGCCCCCAAGACTCCTACCGAACTGGTGCTCTATACAGTGAAACAATTAGAGAATTAGGCAATGAAAAAAGCAGTTGTAATAGGCTTGGGGCTCATAGGGGGCTCAATGGCCTTGGAATGGAAGAAGCGTTTAGGCTACCACATTGCGGGGATAGACCTCAATGCCCAGCATATACAGAAAGCCTTAGAATTAGGGATTATAGATGAAGAAACTACCTATGACCAACTGTGGGATGCTGAGATAGTACTGGTAGCAGTGCCTGTAAACCATATAAGTACTGTGCTATTGCAGGTGCTAGATAGGGTAGGCGAGGACACGCTAGTAATGGATGTAGGCTCGGTGAAAGGGCATATTTGCGCTGCGGTGGCAGGGCACCCTCGGCGAGAGCACTTTGTAGCTGCCCACCCGATGGCAGGGACTGAGCATTCTGGCCCTGAGGCAGCCCTCTACGACCTATTCGACGGCAAAGTGATGGCTCTTTGCGAAGTAGGAGAAAGCCATTGGAAGCTCCTTGATCGCGCGTTGAGCATTGCAAAGGCTCTGCATATGAGAGTAAAGATGATGTCGCCTGCCGACCACGATTTGCACACAGCCTACGTGTCGCATCTGTCGCACGTCAGCTCTTTTATGTTGGGCAAAACAGTGCTCGAAATAGAGAAAGACGAATCGCAAATCTTCGACTTGGCAAGTACGGGCTTTGCCTCTACCGTTCGATTGGCAAAAAGCGACGCACAGATGTGGTGTCCTATTTTCCTTGAAAACAAAGTAAACGTACTCAAAGCCCTGAATGAATATCTCAAAAACTTAGAACACTTCAAACACCTACTGGAAACAGACCAAGTGCAAGGGATAGCGGAGGATATTCGTCAGGCGAACTATATTAGGAAGATACTCAAATAGCAAATACTCTTTTTATGATGAAGATAGAAGACGTACAGTTAGTCCTTTTGGACATACAAGGCAAATTGGCGCAGATAGTACACGACAGCGAAGCCGTGTTGCGCAATACCAATATATTAGTTCAGGGCTGTAAAGCCTTAGAAGTACCCATTGTTTGGGTAGAACAGATGCCAGACAAATTAGGGGCAACACACCCCGAAGTAGCAGCAGTGTTAGAAGGACATCTGCCTGTGAAGAAAAGCTGTTTTTCGGCTTGTGGAGAGCCTGCCTTTGTGGAACAGCTCGCACAAAATAAGCGCAAGCAGGTACTGCTACTTGGCATTGAAACGCATATTTGCGTCTATCAAACAGCAGTAGACCTACTTGCGCGGGACTATGACGTATATGTAATTGCCGATGCAGTGTCATCTCGTACAGAGAGCAACCGCCGTATCGGTTTGCAGATGCTTCGTGAGGTAGGGGCTAAGACTTTTAGCACAGAGGCTGTACTTTTTAACCTCTTGGGCACCGCTCAGCACCCTAAATTTAAGGAGATAGCCAAGTTAGTTAGGTAATCTTACATTGGCTAATTTGCTTCTTTCCGTACCATTATTCGGTTGTAAAGGTACAGCGAGATAGCGGCAAAGATGCCAATAGCACAGATGACGTACCACAACTTGTTGGGGTTGTAAGTTTCCCAAAGCATTGCCGTAATCTGTTGCTGGTTAAGGCCTAATTTCTCTGAAGCAAGGGCAAAATACTCGCTTTTGGTGAGGTTGGCAGGCATTTCGATAGCACGGTTTGCCATTTCAGTTTGAAGTAGTTGATACTTATCAGACCATTTTTCGTACAGATTGCCAGAGATGAATCCAGTGAAGTAATTGCCCAGAGCTACCGGCAAGAAGTAAGTGCCTTGGTAGAGCGCTTCTTTACCTTTAGGAGTGATTTGAGCAATGAAAGCTGATAGGGTAGGGCTTGCAGCCATTTCGCCTATGGAGAAAATCATTGTTCCAATAATAGTGAACCACACATTGTTGAAAACAAAAGTGAGTGTTACCCCAATGGTACCAATGATAGTACCGCGAATCATAGCACTTACGTGAGTCATCTTAGTAACGAAGTAAGACACGACTACTTGCAAGAGAATAATCATTAGGGAGTCGATATTGATGAACCACTCTGCTTTTACTTGTCCGCCCTCGGTAAGGGTAGTGCCTAGAAATGGGAGGTAGCGGTTAATCCACTGACTGATAGTAGAAGAGTCTACCCAGTCTTCAATAAAGTTGGGCAAGGTGTAGAACAGCTGGTTAAACATCGTCCAGAAACCTACCATAAGGAGCAGCAATATGGTGAGCCTACGGTCTTTTAAGGCTTCAAAAATGTGCATAATAGACTCGTTGATTTCTTTCAAGAGCGGTTTGCGGTCTTTTTGCGCCATTTTAGGCTCTTTGTAGAAGAAGAGAACAACCAATAGGTTGATGACCATTACAACGGCAGCTTGAACAAAGATGATGCGCCACCCCAGTTCGGTGCGCAAGTAAGAGGACATAGCAGGGCCTAAGAAACCACCTATGTTTACCATCATATAGAAGATGCCAAAGCCCATTGTGCTAGTGCTATCATCGGTGTTTCGCGCAACCGTGCCATTTACCACGGGTTTGAAGAAACCACCACCAATGGCCGCAAAAAGGAATACCATATACATTGACCAATAGGAATTCACTTCGCCCATTAGGTAGTAGCCTACTGCCATAATAGCGCAAGAGATGGTCAAGGAGAGCTTGTAGCCTATACGGTCGGCAATCACCCCAAAGATGAGGGGCAAAAAGTATTGTATGGCTGTTACATTGGCCATAATACTTCCTTTCTGGGTATGAGAAAGGCCTAATCCGCCTTCGTCGGTAGAGGCGACTAAGTACAATCCGAAAAGAGTGAAAATGCCATAAAACGCCCAACGCTCCATCAGTTGGAGAAAACTAGCTACCCAGAAGTTAGGAGAGAAAGTTTTGAGCGTGTCTGCAAAGGTTCTTTTGTTTTCTGTCATTATATTACAAAATTTACGTGTTCGTGAAAGGTTTGCAAAGGTAGCTATCATTTATCTATCTACAAAAATTAAAAGCACAATTCTACAAATAAGCACTGTTTTGTTATATTTGTAACATTACGTAAGCTATGAAAAACGATTTACTATACCTTATTGCACTTAAGAAAACGCCCCTAGTAGGCGATGTTACGGCCAAGAAGCTTATAGCGCATTTTGGAAGTGCGGAGAGTGTTTTTGGTCAGCGGAAGGAAATACTTGAAAAAGTGTCAGGGATAGGCAAGAAAATAGCTCATCATCTGTTTTCTTCTCAGTATTTGCACGAAGCAGAGGCTGAATTGCGTTTTGCTGAGCAGCACAACCTCAGGATAGTCAGCTATGCCGATGCTGATTATCCGTTTTTTTTGAAGCAATGTGTGGATAGCCCAGTGGTGTATTACCAAAGAGGGAATATCCAGTTGCAAAACAAACGCCTTTTGGCCATAGTGGGCACTCGGCATGCTACCCATACGGGAATGGCTTTTTGTGAGCAACTGGTAGAGGCATTAGCCCCTTTAGGAGTAGTGGTCGTCAGTGGGTATGCTTATGGGATAGACATTACAGCCCACAAGGCGGCGATGAAAAACAGACTGCAAACAGTAGCCTGCTTAGCACACGGACTGAATTTTATGTATCCTCCTGCCCACCAAAAGTACTGCGACGAGATGGAAGAAAATGGCGGCTTCATTACCGATTTTGGGTACCAAAGTCCGTTTGACCGGAAGAACTTCCTCAGTAGGAATCGTATTATTGCGGGGCTTTCTGAAGCAACAGTGGTGATAGAATCGGGCAGCAAAGGAGGAAGTTTAGTAACTGCTGACCTTGCTTTTTCGTACGGGCGTGAAGTCTTTGCTGTTCCAGGTCGCCCTAACGATGTATACAGTTTGGGGTGTAACCATTTGCTGCAGTCGCACAAGGCACACTTACTGCTTTCGGCTGAAGACCTCATCAAGACATTGAAGTGGGATACGCCTGCCCCTCAAGCGGTACAGCAAGAGCTCTTTGTGAGCCTCACCCCTGAAGAGCAACTTGTTGCGGACTACCTGCACGCTCACGGCAAACAGACCTTAGACAACCTCTCCTTAGGTTGCGAGTTGCCTATCTACTTGCTCACTAACCTTCTCTTTCAGTTAGAAATCAAAGGGGTTGTAACACCTCTCCCCGGTAAAGTTTTCGAAGTACGATAATAGGGTAAATTGAACAGAAAGATTATACACATAGATATGGATGCGTTCTACGCTTCGGTAGAGCAGTTAGATTTTCCTGCACTTCGCGGGAAAGCCATCGCAGTAGGTGGAGCGGAACCTCGTGGGGTGGTAGCTACTGCCAGCTACGAGGCGCGGAAGTTTGGAGTGCGGAGTGCTATCAGTGGGGTGCAAGCGCGCAAACTTTGTCCGCATCTTATCTTTGTGAAACCTCGCTTTGACCGCTATAAGCAGCTTTCAATGCAAATTCGTGCTATCTTCTACGAATATACAGACTTGGTAGAGCCTCTCTCTCTGGACGAAGCCTACTTAGATGTAACAGAGAACAAGAAAGGAAACCCTTCGGCAACGCTTATCGCTCAAGAAATACGCCAACGCATTTTCTTGGAAACAGGGCTTACTGCCTCGGCAGGTATCTCGGTGAATAAGTTTGTAGCTAAGATAGCTAGCGACTATCATAAACCGAACGGGCAAAAAACAGTGCCTGAAGCTGAGGTTCAAGACTTTTTGGATGTGCTGGATATTAAAAAGTTCTACGGAATAGGAAAAGTAACTGCTGAGAAAATGTACCTTCTCGGTATTTTTAAAGGCAAAGATTTGAGGAGTAAATCGTTAGGGTTTCTCGAGCGGAACTTTGGCAACAGTGGTCGTTATTACTACGAGTTGTCGCGAGGGATTCATCGGAGTGAGGTGCAACCTTTCCGGATTCGCAAATCGGTAGGGGCAGAACAGACCTTTGCAGAGAATCTAACCAGTGAGATTTATATGGAACGCGAGCTCTCGCTCATTGTCCAAGAGGTTGTTCAAAGGCTTCAAAAACAACAAGTGGCGGGCAAGACTATTACACTAAAAATCAAGTACAGCGACTTCAGTACCCACACCCGTAGCAAGACGCTCAAGGACTTTATCTGTACCCACGAGGAGCTGATGGACCCCCTGCGCGAACTTCTCTACCAAGACCGTCTTCACGATTCGGTGCGACTGCTGGGGGTGTCTCTTTCTAACCTCAATAATGACCCTGAACATCTTCCGCCTTCTCGTCCTCAGTACATACAGCTGAAACTGGTATTCCCAGAGGAGTAAAGAGCGAGCTGCACGAGATAGTGGCACGGGTGTTTGATGTAAGGGGTAATTTGCTAATTTGTCAGTTTACTAATTTATTTATACCTTTGCCGCTCTAATATTATACTTCCTTGCGTATGCTTTCTCCCGTTTTTGACTACCTTTCTGACTTAGCTAAAAATAACCACAAAGAATGGTTTGACGCGCATAAGGATACTTATGAGCAGGCTAAGAATATCTCTACACTTTTCTTTAAGAAAATTTATGCAGAGATAGCTCTTTGTGATACTGTTTCTCCTCTGAAAGTGTATCGCATTTACCGAGATTTGCGATTTTCTAAGGACAAAACTCCCTACAAAACGCATTTTGGTTGCTACATTCAGCGCAAACAGCCGCACTATCGCGGGGGCTACTACATACACCTCAGTCCAGAAGAGACTTTCATAGCAGGTGGTTTTTTTGAGCCTAACAAGGAAGACCTTTTGCGCATACGCCAAGAAATTTCGTTGGACGGGCAAGGGTTTGAAAAAGTGATGAATAGCAAGGCTATTCAGCAAGAGTTTGGCGGAGAGGTCTGGGGCGAGGAGTTGAAAACAGCTCCTAAGGGTTTTGAGAAAGACGACCCTATGATAGCCTACCTGCGCAAAAAGCAGTTTCTACTCAAACGCGACTACACACAGCAAGAGGCTTTGACGCAGGAACTTGACCAGAAGATGACCCAAGGCCTGTTGGCAATGCGTCCTTTTTTTGATTTTATGACAGAAGCTCTTACGACGAACCTCAATGGAGAGCGTCTTTTGTAGGAGAAAAGAAAGAAGAGATGAAACTAACATTTAACAAGAAATACTTTGTTTGGGCATTGGCCTTGTTGGGGGTAGAAATGCTCATCGCTACAGTCCTGAGGTCGGTTGGATTTGTCAGGGGGTATTTGGGCGATGTGCTCGTAGTCATACTATTGTACTACTTAATTCTTTCGTTCGTCAAACTAAGACAACCTAAGAAGCTGATAGGTGCGATTTTCCTCTTTGCAGTGGCGGTAGAAGTGCTGCAATACTTTGGGGTGGCTACTTACTTAGGCTTTACTAAAGGAAGTTTGGGATATATTCTTTTAGGCAATCATTTTTCGTGGGGCGACATAGTTGCTTACGGGGTAGGTTGTTTGATATTGTTTTTTCTGTAGGCCGTTGTCAGCTTTTTTGACTATTGGAGAGAACAGAAGTAGCAGGGGAACCGAGTCTTTTTTAGAAAGTCAAGAAATAATTCGACTAAATTTGCAGTGTTAATCATCGCTGTAAAACTGATTTTTAAACGATGAAAAAAATATTAGTAACAGGAGGGGCAGGTTTTGTAGGCTCTAACCTCTGTGAGGCGCTTGCCAAAAACCCTAACCACCAAGTGTATTCGTTAGACAATTACTTTACAGGCAAACGCGAGAACCATGTGGCAGGTGTTACCTATATAGAGGGTAGCACAGAGCATATTTTTGAGCTCATCAGTTTTTCGCCCGATATTATTTTCCACTTAGGGGAGTACTCGCGGGTAGAGCAGAGTTTTGAGGATATTGATAAGGTGTTGCTTTTTAATAAAATAGGGACATTGAAAGTCTTGGAGTTTTGTAGGAAGCGAGGTTCAAAACTCATTTATGCGGGCAGTAGTACTAAATTTGGCGATGGGGGATTGGGAAAAGACCAAAGCCCTTATGCGTGGAGCAAATCGTCGAATACAGAGTTGGTGAAAAACTACGGGCTGTGGTACGGTATTGATTATGCAATAGTGTATTTCTACAATGTGTACGGGCAGCGAGAAATCAGCACAGGCAAGTATGCGACCCTGATTGCTCTTTTTGCTGAGAAAATGAAACAAGGAGCTAAGCTGACGGTAGTTTCTCCAGGTACGCAGCAGCGCAATTTTACCCACATAGAGGATATTGTAGCAGGACTGCTTTTGGTAGGAGAGAAAGGACAGGGAGATGGCTACGGCATTGGCAGTCCTGAAACCTACACTGTTTTGCAGATAGCTGAGCTTTTCGGCGGGACTATAGAAATGTTGCCTGAGCGCAAGGGAAACCGAATGACTGCTGAGGTGGTAACCCAAAAAACAGAAGCCTTGGGTTGGAAAGCCCAAAGGCACATAGAAGAATACATCAAAGAGTTAAGGAAAGGCTAATTCTTACTAATGAGGTTTTAACCACTATTCTATACAGAAGTTATGACAATTTTATTTTTTACCCACGGCAGCAAGGACTTTCTCAATGAGGTAGCCTATGCTGTTCTTTCCTATTATCAGCACCATAAGGCGGGCGAGAACAACATAGTAGTGTATACGGATAATGAAGCTTACTTTCGCACAATTCTTCCTGCTGAGGTTCGCTATGTGAATGTCAGTCCTGCACAAGTGAAACAATGGCATGGAGCGATTGATTTTGTGCACCGAGTGAAGATAGAGGTGCTGAATGATGCTTTGCAGCGATTTCCTAATGAGCATATTCTTTATTTGGATAGCGATGTTTGTTTTAAACAAAACATTTCTTTTTTAGAAGAAAAGATTCGACAAGGTACTCCGCTGATGAGTTTGAAAGAAGGAGTGATAGCCAAAAGTCCGTTGCGGCATTTTAAAACATTGGCTTCTTATCTCAAAAAGCATCATTACCAGATAGGAACTACCCCTCCTACAGTTGTAGCGGCAGACCAAGCAATGTACAATGCAGGCATCATAGGGCTTGCGCCTACCGATTTGCCTGTTGTAAAACAGGTACTTCAGCTCACCGATTTTCTTCACCCAGATATTCAGAACCACGTAACAGAACAATTTGCTTTTACAGTGTTACTGCAACAGAAAGGTGCTATCTACGAAGTAGAGCCTCATATTCACCACTATTGGTATTTCAAGGAGTTCCGAAGCATTATAGCGCAGTTTTTGGAAGAAAACAAAGGGAAGACTTTTGATGCATTGGTGGCTCTTTCGGCAAAAATCAATCCTGAGCGTATGGGCAGAGAGAAGCTTGCTTACAAACAGATGAACTTCTGGCAAAAACTTGTGCAAAAGATTAGCAAAGGGAGAAAATGGAAAATCATCTACGAATGAAAATAGCCATTACGGGGGCAAGTACACTAGCCGCTGAGACATTGTCGCTTTATGAGGGGGTGCCCCAAGGGCGACTTTCGGATGAAAAAAGAGCTCTTATAGAGGCACTTCGCTCTTCTGCTCCCATTTATGAAAATCTAGACCCTACTGTGCTTTATGCGCTGCACACAGCACGCTTGGCGGTAGAGCAAGCAGGCTGGCAGGGAGAGCGTTTTGGCATTAACATAGGTTCTTCGAGAGGCGCAACGAGCTTGTTTGAAAAGCATTTTAATTACTTTTTAGCGGAGGGCAGCTGCCAAACTTTGGCTTCGCCAACAACCACTTTGGGCAACATCAGTACTTGGGTGGCGCAAGATTTAGGAAATGAGGGTTTTGAACTATCGCATTCCATCACTTGTTCTACGGCACTACACGGGGTGGCCAACGCGGTGGCTTGGCTGCAAAGTGGAATGGAAGACCGCTTTTTGGTGGGAGGGGCTGAAGCGCCTTTAACTCCTTTTACGATAGCACAAGTGAAAGCACTGAAAATTTACAGCAGTCTGCCACTGCCTTACCCTTGTAGAGCGATGGATACCACTAAGCGACAAAATACGATGGTGTTGGGCGAGGGGGCAGGGTGTTTTTGCTTGGAAAAAGGAGAACAGGCTAACGCTTTGGCCTATATTGTGGGCTTGGGGTTCGCGACTGAAAAGCTCACCCATAGTGTGTCGCTTTCGAGAGAAGGAGACTGCTTGCAAACAGCTATGCGGCGTGCATTGGCAAGTGCTGGGCATCCTACAATAGATGCTATTGTTACCCATTGTACAGGGACTATCAAAGGAGATCAAGCTGAGTTGAACGCTATTAAGGCTGTTTTTGGAGAGACGGTTCCGCTGCTGACCAACAACAAATGGCAACACGGGCACACGTATGGTGCCAGCGGGGCACTTAACCTTGCAATGGCTATTAGAATGCTGCAAAACAATCGGTTTGAAGGAGTGCCTTATCTGAATGCCCCTTGCGAGGAGCCTTCCCAACTCAATACAGTGATGCTCAACGCTGTGGGCTTTGGCGGCAATGGCATTACGCTAATTTTAAAGGCTAAGGCAACTGATTAGAGACGAGAAAAGGCGTTGGAGAAGGCGTTTTTAGCAATGTTTCGGAAGTATTTAGAGAGCTGAACGCTACAGATAAAGGGTAGATAGTAGGTGATTAAAACTTTGATAATGAATAGTTTTACTGTTTTTAGCTCAAAAAAAAGTACAATATTTCAAAGAAAAAGATTGCTATTCAAAAAAAAGTCTTACCTTTGCCCTCAGTAATTATAGTTATAAAAAAAGAAAAATTATGTCAGACATTGCATCAAGAGTTAAAGCCATTATCGTTGATAAATTAGGCGTAGATGAAAATGAAGTAACCGCAGAAGCGAGCTTCACTAACGACTTAGGGGCAGATTCATTGGACACCGTTGAATTGATTATGGAGTTTGAAAAAGAATTTGACATCCAGATTCCAGATGACCAAGCTGAAAACATCCAAACAGTAGGTCAGGCAATCAAATACATCGAAGACGCTAAACAATAATTGGCAAATAGGCAGTAGGCTATCAGCTATTTTAGCTCATAGCTTACTGTCTAATTCTTTTTTTAAAACCTAAATGCTAATAAAATAAACTATATGCAGAGACGACGTGTTGTAGTTACAGGTATTGGGGCACTTACCCCTATTGGAAATACCGCCCAAGAGTTTTGGGAAGGACTCGTAGCCGGTAAGAGTGGCGCGGCACCTATCACCCATTTTGACGCTTCTAAATTCAAAACCCAGTTTGCTTGCGAAGTGAAAAACTTCAACGTAGAGAACTTTATGGACAGGAAAGAAGCTCGCAAGCTTGATAAATTTGCCCAATACGCTTTAGTAGTTTCTGATGAAGCTATTAAGGACTCTGGCATAGAGGTGGATACACTTGATAAGGACCGCGTAGGAGTGATTTGGGGCTCTGGTATTGGGGGCTTGGAAACTTTCCAAAATGAGGTTACTACTTTCAACCAAGGCGATGGTACCCCACGTTTCAACCCTTTTTTCATTCCTAAAATGATTGCTGACATTGCTTCGGGAATGATTTCTATTCGTTACGGATTTAGAGGACCTAACTTCACTACCGTATCGGCTTGTGCTTCAGCCGCTAATGCAATGATTGATGCGCTGAACTACATTCGTTTTGGCTATGCCGACGTGATGGTATCAGGAGGCTCTGAGGCTGCAGTTACCATTGCGGGCATTGGAGGCTTTAATGCTTTACACGCCCTTTCAACTTTTAACGAAGATCCTTCAAAAGCTTCACGCCCTTTTGACGCCAATAGAGATGGTTTTGTTTTAGGCGAAGGAGCTGGGGCTATTGTCTTAGAAGAGTACGAACATGCGGTAGCCAGAGGAGCAACTATCTACTGCGAATTGGCAGGAGGAGGTCTTTCTGCCGATGCTTACCATATGACGGCACCTCATCCAGAAGGATTAGGAGCTAATTTGGTGATGAGCAACTGCCTAAAAGATGCAGGCGTAGCTCCTGAAGAGGTAGATGCTATCAATATGCACGGAACTTCTACTCCGCTGGGCGACATAGCCGAATCAAAGGCTGTATTAGAGGTCTTTGGCGAGCACGCATACAACATTAATATTAACTCTACTAAGTCAATGACAGGCCACTTGTTGGGAGCAGCAGGAGCAGTGGAAGCAGTAGCTTCTATCCTTGCTATCAAGCATAGTATCGTGCCTCCTACTATCAACTTTGAGACTCCAGATGAAAAAATAGACCAACGCTTGAATTTTACGTTCAACAAAGCGCAAGCGCGCGATGTGAAGGTAGCGATGAGCAATACCTTTGGCTTTGGAGGGCATAATGCCTGCTTATTGTTTAAGAAGATTTAAGACTATAAGTGTTCATTTTAAAGAAAATATTGTCCTTTTCCCGTCTTACTTCCAAGAAGAAAGACGGGATTTTTCATACTAAATTAAAGGAACTTTTAGGTTTTTCGCCTAAGAATATGTCCTATTACAGCGAGGCGTTCACACATCCTTCCTACCAATACCAAAAAACAACACGCAAAAGCTATGAGCGTCTTGAGTTTTTGGGCGATGCAATCTTAGGGGCAGTGATTGCCGATTATATTTTTACCAACGCACCAGAGCAAGATGAAGGCTACTTGACCAAAATGCGTTCTAAAATAGTAGAAAGGCGCAACTTAAACCAATTAGGAGAGGAAATGAACCTGTTGGACTTTTTGCGCACTAAACTCACCCCAAGGCAATTAGGGAATAATATTAATGGGAATCTTTTTGAGGCTCTGATAGGGGCTATCTACCTTGATAGGGGCTATAAAGCTTGTTTTAAGTTTATTGAACGCAAACTCATCTTGCCTAATATTAACATCAAGCACTTAGAAGAAAAAGTGATTAGCCATAAGAGCTTGCTGATAGAATGGTGTCAAAAACACAAGTTAGACTTCTCTTTTGAGGCAGAAGAAGATTTGCAAGACCGTTCAGAAACCAAATATTTTATAGCTAAGGTAAATGTACAAGGGTTTTCGGTAACCCGTGCGAGAGCTACCTCCAAGAAGAAGGCAGAAGAGATAGCTGCTAAACGCGCTTGCTATAAGATTCAGGGAAAACAACATCGAAAATTAGATGTAAAATGAAAATTCTTCTCCTTTCTGATACCCACTCCTACATAGATGATCGTATATTGCATTACGCTAATGAGGCGGATGAGGTCTGGCATTGCGGCGATTTTGGCAATGTAGCTGTGATAGAAGCCCTACAAGCTATCAAACCTTTGCGTGGAGTCTATGGCAATATAGATGGAGCAGATGTGCGCGGCTATTTTCCAGAGGTAGCCCGTTTTGAGTGCGAGGGAGTAGAGGTACTGATGATACACATAGGAGGCTACCCTAACCGATACACTCCTTTAGCCAAACGCGAAATACAAAAACAACCTCCAAAGCTCTTCATTTCGGGGCATTCGCATATCCTAAAAGTACAATACGACCCACAATACC
>CAUQNY010000040.1:0-18336 GCA_963519425.1 uncultured Capnocytophaga sp. | reverse complement strand
CAACGATTTGGACGTGAATACCCTCCGCGCCTTAGAAGAAGGGTTGGAAAACTTTGCCGGCTGTGCGGTAGTTATCTCGCACGACCGCTGGTTCTTAGACCGTATTTGTACCCACATCTTAGCTTTTGAGGGCGACTCGCAAGTATACTTCTTTGAAGGCAGCTTCTCGGAATACGAAGAGAACAAGAAAAAACGCCTTGGCAAAGAAGTAACCCCTACCCGCATCAAGTACAAAAAATTAGTGCGATAGTAATTAGGTATAAAATGTCAAAGAAAAAGTATTACGTAGTGTGGGAAGGACACCAAACGGGTATCTTTAGTTCGTGGAATAAGTGCAAGAAAGCCGTTGAGGGCTATCCGTATGCTAAGTTCAAGAGTTTTGAGAGTCAGACAATGGCCGAAAAAGCCTTTGGTGAGGACTTTGAGCAGTACAAAGGCAAGAAACTAAGTAATACCCCTGTACTCTCTGCTGCCGAGCTGCAACGCATAGGTACCCCTATACTGCCCTCAATAGCGGTAGATGCCGCTTGTAGTGGTAACCCTGGGGTAATGGAATACCGAGGGGTAGATACCGAAACTCAAGCTGAGCTATTTAGGTTGCAGCCTATGAAAGACGGCACGAATAACATAGGTGAGTTTTTGGCTATCGTACACGCTTTGGCTTTCCTAAAGCAGCGCAACTTGAACTTACCAATTTATTCGGACAGCAAGATAGCTATTAGTTGGGTACGCCAAAAAGTATGCAAGACCAAAGTCCCACATACCCCTCACAACACTAAGCTTTTTGAGCTGATAGCTCGTGCCGAGCTATGGTTGCGACAGCACTCTTACTCTAATCCTATCCTGAAATGGGAAACCCAAGCGTGGGGAGAATCTCCTGCTGACTTTGGCAGAAAAGACAAATGAGAATGACAGACTTTACTCTTACAGTGCAAGCCACCACTAATCCTGATATCATCAAGTTAGAAGCCAATCGGGCTTTGGTGAAAGGGAGCTATGAGTTTAAGAATATTGATGCAGCTAAAAGTGCTCCCTTAGTGAGGGAGCTCTTTTATTTGCCTTTTGTGAAAACGGTCTACCTCTCTAGCAACTTTATTGCGCTGAAGCGTTTCCCAATAGTGGAATGGCAAGATGTGCAAGAGGAGGTAAGGCAACAGGTTTTGGTGTATTTGCAATCTGGGAAGCCTCTCTTAGACAATGAAGGCAACCTAATGATAGCTGCAAGTGTATACTCTGAAACTACCCCCAACCCCGCGGTGATGAAGTTTGTACTTTCTAAGCGTTTGACTCCTATCCCTATTACGTATGCGAATATAGCAGAGGCTAAGGGAGCTCCTTTGGTAGTGGCTTTATGGAAAGCTTTTCCTTTTCTTAGAGAAGTATTTTGTGATGACAATTACCTATCGCTTACCAAAAAAGAGTCGGTAGAATGGGAAGAAAGTATTGCCACCATAAGAACATTCCTGAAAAAATATTTGGAAGAAGGTCGCCTCCTAATAGAAGCTACAGAGGTGAAAAAGCACCAAGCGGCTGCTCAAGCCTACTGGCTGAGCCATACTACTACCGATGCTGTTTCACAACAAATAGTAGCTCTAATAGCAGAACATATTGCTCCTGCAGTAGTAGCCGATGGAGGCAATATTCAGTTTGTGTCGTACTCTTCAGATACACATCAAGTGAGAGTGCTTTTGCAAGGGGCTTGTAGCGGTTGCCCTTCTTCTACCCAAACCCTTAAAAAAGGAATTGAACTACTTCTAAAAGACAAATTAAACTATCCAGACATCAGTGTAGATGCCTTATAATAATCTATCCGTGAAAGAATTATTACAACTATTTTCTGACAACCCTACTTATAAGCGTCTGTTAGCTGAAATTGAGACGCAGCATTCGGTTACAGCCAATGGTTTGGCAGGAGCCTCGCTTTCAATCTTTCTTGCTAATATGTTTGCGGCCACTCATAGGCCGCTTTTGGTACTTTTGTCAGACAAAGAAGAAAGTGCCTACTTATTAAACGATTTAGAGGCTTTGATAGGTGAACAACAGGTACTTTTCTTCCCTGATAGCTATCGTCGACCTTACCAAATAGAAGACACTGATAACGCTAATGTACTACTGCGCGCAGAAGTGCTCAACGAGTTAAGTCATAGTGCTCAACCTTTGGTAGTAGTATCTTATCCAGAGGCACTTTTTGAGAAAGTCATTACACGCAAGCAATTAGAAAAGAATACCCTTAAGATACACAAAGGCGACCAGCTGACTATTGAGTTTTTGAATGAGGTACTTTTCTCTTATCAGTTTCAACGCACCGACTTTGTTACCGAACCAGGAGAGTTTTCTGTACGAGGAGGAATAGTAGATGTCTTTTCTTTTTCTAACAATGAACCTTACCGCATTGAGTTCTTTGGCAATGAGGTAGAGAGTATTCGTTCCTTCGATGTGGAAAGTCAGCTATCTACAGCACAACTTTCGCAAATTACGATCATTCCGAATGTTGAGAACAAGGGGAGCGATGAAATACGGCAGTCGTTTTTAGAATACATTAGTAAGGATACACTGTTAGTAGTCAAGGAAATGAATAGCTTTAGCACGAAGATAGACAAACTTTTTGACAAAGCAACAAGTATTTACAATCAACTTTCTAAAGAGGTGAAACGCACCCCTCCTATAGAACTTTATAGCCAAGCTTCAGACTTGCTAGCACAAATGGAAAAGTTTCAACTAGTTAGAGTAAGCTATCCCCCTTCAGAAGCTACAAGCGGACTAATAGAAAGATTTGCTATTACGCCTCAACCGTCGTTTAACAAACAATTTGACCTACTCATTACCTATTTGAACGACAAGCATAGTGAGGGCTACAAGAACTATATTCTCTGTGGGACAGAGCAGCAAGCCAAGCGTTTTCACGATATTTTCGAGGAAATGGAGCAGAAAGTGCACTACCAAACACTATTGCTATCACTTCACGCAGGGTTTGTAGACAACGAGCAAAAGTTGAATGTATTTACAGACCATCAGATTTTTGAACGTTACTATAAATTTCAGCTTAAGAATGGTTATGCCAAGAAGCAAGCCATTACTCTAAAAGAGCTGATGCAGCTACAAGTGGGCGACTATGTAACCCATATAGACCACGGTATAGGTAAATTTGCAGGCTTGCAAAAGATAGAAGTAGAGGGCAAACAGCAAGAAGCTATTAAACTGATTTATGGCGATCGCGATGTACTGTTTGTTAGTATTCACGCACTACACAAAATCACTAAATACAACGGTAAAGATGGTAAGCCCCCTAAGATTTACAAGCTAGGATCAGGCGCTTGGAAGGCACTGAAGCAGAAGACTAAAGCACGTGTAAAAGAAATAGCTTTCAACCTCATTCAGCTGTATGCCAAACGCAAAGAAGCACAAGGTTTTGCTTTTGGACACGACAGCTATATGCAGAACGAGCTGGAAGCCTCTTTCTTATACGAAGATACTCCTGACCAAAGTAAGGCTACTGCCGATGTGAAAGCTGATATGGAGAGCCCTAAACCTATGGATAGGTTAGTGTGTGGCGATGTAGGCTTTGGAAAAACAGAAGTAGCTATCAGAGCAGCCTTTAAGGCGGTTGATAACGGCAAGCAGGTAGCGGTATTAGTACCTACTACGGTATTGGCCTTTCAGCACTACCAGACTTTTAGTCAGCGTATGAAAGATTTTCCGGTACGCATTGATTACCTGAACCGTTTTCGCACTGCCAAGGAGAAGAAAAACATATTAGAGGAATTGGTAAAAGGGCAGTTGGATGTCGTAATTGGGACTCATCAGATAGTAGGAGAAAAAGTGAAATACAAGGATCTGGGACTACTAATAGTAGATGAGGAACAGAAATTTGGGGTAGGCGTGAAGGATAAACTCAAGGCCCTCAAAGAGAACTTAGATGTACTAACACTTACTGCAACTCCTATTCCGCGCACCTTACAATTTAGCCTAATGGCAGCACGAGATCTTTCAGTAATCAATACTCCTCCTCCTAACCGTTATCCTATTGACTCACAAGTAGTCCCTTTTAGCGAAGAGGTGATACGAGATGGTATTCGTTACGAGATTCAGCGAGGTGGGCAAGTATTCTTTATACACAATCGTGTGGAAAACATTCGAGAAGTGGCAGGAATGATTCAGCGACTGTTACCCGATGCACGTATTGCTATAGGGCACGGACAGATGGACGGGAAGAAGCTGGAAGAGACAATGCTTGCCTTTATGGAAGGGGCTTTTGATGTATTGGTAGCTACTACTATCATTGAGAGTGGACTGGATGTTCCGAACGCTAATACTATTTTTATCAACAATGCACATAACTTTGGACTTTCAGATTTACACCAAATGCGCGGTCGCGTAGGGCGTAGCAACAAGAAAGCGTTCTGCTATTTTATCACTCCTCCACTGATAGCGATGAGCGATGATGCTCGTAAGCGAATAGAAGCCATAGCCTTGTTTTCGGACTTAGGAAGTGGTTTCAATATTGCAATGAAAGACTTAGAGATTCGTGGGGCAGGAGACCTTTTGGGAGGAGAACAAAGCGGTTTTATTAATGAAATAGGATTTGAGACCTATCAGAAGATATTGCAAGAAGCAATTTTTGAACTGAAAGAAAATGAGTTTTCTGAACTATATCAGACAGAAGAGGAAGAAAAAACATACCTCAGCGACACCCAGATAGATACAGACTTTGAACTGCTTTTTCCGGATACCTATGTAAACAGAGTAGCTGAGAGATTGAACCTTTATAATGAGCTTAGCAATTTATCTAATGAAGCTGCTTTGCAGCAATATCAGCACAATTTGTCAGACCGTTTTGGTAAACTTCCCCCTCAAGCTATTGATTTGCTGAATAGTGTGCGTGTCAAGTGGCTAGCTACACGTATGGGGATAGAGAAACTCGTGATGAAAAAAGGGCAGATGACGGGGTATTTTATAGGCGACCCTAAGAATCCTTTTTATAGCAGTGCCCGATTTCAGAAGGTACTTCTCTTTGTGCAACGTTATCCTGACAAGTGTCGTATTCAAGAGAAGGAAACTCGCAACGGACTACGTTTGCTTATTATTTTTGACAATATTCGCAGTGTACTACAAGCTCTGAAAGTGTTACAGATGATGGAGCAGTAAGATATGACATTTCCATTCAGAAAAATATAGTAGACTACAAAAATGAAGTCTATAAAACTTGCATCTTCTCAATTAAGCTGTTTAAGCTACAAAAAGTTGGTTTTAAGTTTTGTCTCTCTTTTTGAAAGTTATCTCTGAATACTTGGAATATAGTATGTGAGAAACGGAGATGAGGACATTAAAAACAACCTTTGTGTTTAAACAATTTTTAAAGTTGTTAGTTGAAAAATAATTTGTATTTTTGCCCAGAATACCTTAAATAGAAATGAAAAAGAAAACCAGTGAAATAGCAACTGATACTCTTGAAGTGCAAGGAGCACGAGTGCATAACCTGAAAAATATTGATTTAACAATTCCGCGCGAGAAGCTAGTAGTTTTTACAGGGCTTTCAGGAAGTGGAAAATCATCATTGGCTTTTGATACAATTTATGCCGAAGGGCAACGGCGCTACATCGAGACTTTCTCTGCCTATGCCCGTCAGTTTCTTGGAGGCCTTGAACGCCCAGATGTAGACAAGATAGATGGGCTTTCGCCAGTGATTGCTATTGAGCAGAAAACAACTTCCAAATCACCGCGTTCTACAGTAGGTACAATTACTGAAATTTATGACTTTTTGCGTTTGCTTTTTGCCCGAGCGTCTGATGCTTTTAGCTATGAGACAGGCGAGAAGATGGTAAGCTATACCGATGCTCAAATTCAAGAGTTGGTAATGAAGGAATACAATGGCAAACGCATCAATGTATTGGCTCCTGTCGTACAATCGCGAAAAGGACATTACCGCGAACTTTTTGAGCAGATAGCCAAACAAGGCTTTGTGAAGGTGCGCACCGATGGTGAGATTCGCGATATTGAAAAAGGAATGAAGCTTGATCGCTACAAGACCCACGACATAGAAATCGTGATAGATAGGATGCTGATAGACGATACTGACGACACCCAAAAGCGGCTACAAGAAAGCATCAAGATAGCTATGAACTATGGCAATGATGTGCTGATGATATTGGAACACGAGCAGAAGAAAGCTCAGTATTTCAGCAGACACTTGATGTGTCCTTCTTCAGGTATTTCCTACCCAATGCCAGAGCCTAACACTTTCTCTTTCAATTCGCCAAAAGGAATGTGTCCACACTGCAATGGATTAGGAGAGGTACAAGAAATTAACTTAGCTAAGATGATTCCCGATTCTTCGGTGTCTATTAAAAATGGAGGAATTACAGCAGTTGGTGAGCAGAAGAATACGTGGATATTCAAGCAATTGGAACTCATAGTTCAGAAATTTGGTCATAAGCTCTCTGACCCAATTAATACCTTGCCTAAGGAAGCTTTAGATATCATTCTCTATGGTGGGAAAGATAAATATGCTGTAAAATCTGAAGTGCTTGGCATCACCCGTGATTTTGAGATTGATTTTGAAGGAGTAATCAATTTTATCCATCAGCAATACGAGAATGCCGATACAGCAAGTCTTAAACGTTGGGCTGAGGATTTTATGGATACAGTACCCTGCAAGCATTGTAAAGGTACACGCTTGCGCAAAGAAGCTCTTTATTTCAAGATAGATAATAAGAATATCGCTGAACTTTCAGCTTTAGATATTGCCGATTTGCTAGCATGGTTCAAAGAACTTCCTGCTCGCATTTCTTCTAAACAACGCAAAATAGCTGAAGAAGTTATTAAAGAAATTACTACCCGTTTGCAATTTCTTATTGATGTAGGGCTTAGCTACCTATCACTCAGTCGCAGTTCCAAATCGCTTTCTGGAGGAGAGGCTCAACGCATACGGTTGGCCACCCAAATAGGTTCTCAGCTTACCGGAGTACTTTATATTCTTGATGAGCCGAGTATTGGACTACATCAGCGTGATAATAAGCGACTCATCAATTCGCTTAAATCATTGCGCGACATAGGCAACTCAGTTATAGTAGTAGAGCACGATGAGGAGATGATTCAGGAGGCTGATTATGTAGTAGACATAGGGCCTAAGGCAGGTGTAAATGGAGGCAATATTATTTTCCAAGGAACGCCAGAAGAACTGAAGGTATCCAATACAATCACTGCTGACTATATGAGTAGACGCAAACAAATAGAAATTCCTTCTCAAAGGCGTAAAGGGAATGGTAAGGAGTTGGTGCTGAAAGGTTGCACAGGGAACAACCTTAAGGATGTAAGTGTCAAATTTCCGTTAGGAGTGATGATAGGGGTAACAGGGGTGTCGGGTAGTGGTAAATCAACACTTATCAATGAAACACTCTATCCTATCTTGAATGCTCATTTCTTCAATGGAGTGAAAAAGCCAATGCCTTACAAGAGTATTGAAGGCTTGGAATATATTGATAAAGTTATAGATATTGACCAGTCTCCTATCGGTCGGACTCCGCGCTCCAATCCTGCTACTTATACCGGTGTTTTCAATGAAATACGAGCACTCTTTACTCAAACTCCTGAAGCGCAAATACGTGGTTACAAACCAGGTCGTTTCAGCTTTAATGTGAAAGGAGGACGCTGCGAGACTTGCGAGGGGGCAGGAATGAAAGTAATTGAAATGAGTTTTCTACCCGATGTGTATGTGCCTTGCGAAACTTGCAAAGGGAAACGCTTTAACCGAGAAACCTTAGAGGTGCGCTACAAAGGAAAATCAATAGCCGATATATTAGATATGACTATTAGCGAAGCAGTGAAATTCTTTGAGCCTATTCCTAAAATTTATCGAAAACTGAAAACCATTGAAGAGGTAGGTTTAGGGTATATTACATTGGGACAACAATCTACTACTCTCTCTGGAGGAGAAGCCCAACGTGTAAAACTAGCGACAGAACTCTCAAAGATTGATACGGGAAATACCTTCTACATTTTAGATGAACCTACCACAGGACTACACTTTGAAGATGTAAAAGTACTATTGGAAGTGCTTGACCGATTAGTGGATAAGGGCAATACAGTACTAGTGATAGAACACAACATTGATGTAATACGAAAAGTAGATTATATCATTGATATAGGTTATGATGGAGGAAAAGGTGGTGGAGAGGTCGTTGCTTTCGGAACACCTGAGGAAGTGGCTAAGAACGAGAAAAGTTTTACTGCTGAATACCTTAAATGACAACAAATTACTTTATATGATTGAATTAACACAACAAAAAATTGAAGCTCTTGCTCCTAACGCCGAAGCTGCCAAAAAAGGAAGAGATTTGGTGAAAAAGAATAAGTTTGCTAACCTGAAAATCAATGCTGAAAAGAACCTAATATGGGGAGAGTGTGCGGGAAGTGGCAAAACTCCATATTATTGTTCAGCCGATTATGTAGATGAACACAATCCTGTGTTCCGTTGTAATTGCCCCAGCCGGCAGTTTCCTTGCAAGCACTCTGTAGGATTGTTGTATAGCTATGAAGCCGATGCAACTAAGTTTGTAGAAGCAGAAGTCCCAGAAGATATTCTTTCTAAGCGAGAAAAAATAGAGAAAAAACAAGAAAAAAAAGCTCAAGAAAAGGAGTCTATCAAAGAAAAAGCAGAGAAGCCTAAGAAAGTGAACAAAGCAGCTTTCATTAAGAAAATAGATACTCAACTAATAGGCATAAAGACTGCGCAGAAACTTCTTCGCGATATGGTAACTACAGGCTTATCGGCTATAGATGTTAAGATGCGTTTAACTCTTAAAGGGCAAATCAAAGAATTAGGCAACTATTACATAGGAGGGATACAAACTACTTTTAACAATCTGTTGCTTTCCTTAGAAGCTGTAGAAGATGAACAGTATACCGAAGTAGTGAATAATCTTAACTATCTTTCTGCTCTACTGAAAAGAGCTACCGATTATTTAACAGCGCGCAAAGCTGACCCCGAAGCTACTCCAGAACTTTCATCAGCCATCGAAGAACAAATAGGATATACTTGGAAGTTAGTAGAGCTAATGCAATATGGACAGTACGAAGAGAATGCTACTCTTGTACAGCTATCATTTAATAGTTATGACAATCCTGCACGTAAAGAATATATAGATGAAGGGATATGGCTTAACCTAAAAACAGGAAAGATATTCAAAACAATGAACTATCGACCTTACAAAGCTACTAAGTATATCAAGGAAGATGATAGTGTATTTGGTGTTTTGCAACTCAAAGACCTTTATATTTATCCTGGAGATACCAATCCTCGTATCCGTTGGGAGGCAGATGGTAGCATAGAGCGCCCTCTACAAAAAGAAGACTTTGCTACTATCGAGAAATGGGTATCAGGACAGTTTGCTGATACGGTGAAAGCAGTGAAAAACACAATTAAAAATCCGCTGGCTGATAAGCATCCTGTTGTACTATTATCATTGCATAAAGCTTATTTAAATGGGGAGGATTTGGTAGTAGAAGATTCAAACGGTTTTACCATTACACTAAAAGATATAACAGAAAGAGCCATTTCAGCTACAGCAAATTTGAGAGCCTTTTTACCAGCAGAAGCAAAAGGAATTAGCCTTGCTGTAATGATGCATAATAATGTAGTTACAGGGTTATTATCAGCACAACCTTTGTCGCTTATTACTTCTGAGAAAATCATTCGTCTACTGTATTAGCTAATAGCTCCCTTATGAATGGGAAAATTAACAAATTAACAAATTAGAAATGAAACCGCTATACGACTTACAACAAGAACTTAATCGCTTGTTCATCGCAGGAAGTAAATTTGCAAAGAATGACCCTCGTTTGCAAAAGCATATTCCTATCTTAAAGAAGTTAGGCGAAAAAGCCCCTGTGTTTAACAAATTAGCTCAAGAGGTAGAAGAACTGTTACAGATAGAGACGCAGTACTCAGCAGAGAAATTACTGAATGTTTCTACTTTGCTCTATTCAGTACTTTACACTCAGGGGGTTACCACCCTACCAGAAGCTAAAAGACGAGAGTATCAACCTAATATTGCTCTAGCCGATGTGAATACGAATTATTCATATCTTCAGTTAAAACCTGTCCTACAAGCTCTTACAGAAAGCAAATCAGGACGTTTAGAAGTCCTCAAAGATGCTTTTGAACGTGGGGTGTTTAAAGATTCACGTACCTATGGTTATCTGAATATTGCTTTAGGCGATAAGTACACCGAATTAGGGGATTATGTAGAAGAAACTCTCATTCCTTCGTGTGGTCAAGCTATGATACCTTTTTTGCTTTCCGAATTTCGTTTAGAAGACAAAGTAGCCAATTTGCGCAGATTTCGACTACTCAATCGTTTAGGCTACGATCTAACTACTTGGATAGAAAGTATATTTGCTGAAAATCTACCTTTATTGCAATCAGCGGCTATTACAGATGTTTTGGCAGAAAAGAAGGATGAAAAAACAGAAGAGTTCATTATCAGTTTAGTAAATGACAAGAACAAGACTGTACGTGCATCGGTCTATTTAGCTTTGGCTAAAATGGCAACTAAGCGTAGTACAGATAAGCTTTACGAACTGTATGCTAATAATAAACAGAAAGGGAATTCGGAACTCCTTGCTACAGCTATTGCAAAAGTTCCGCTTCCCTCGTGCTATCAGCCATTTGTTCAAAAAGTACATGAGCGTTTTGAAGCATTGCTTACAATGGATCAAACTGAAGAGAAAGCCGTAGCTGCTGCTTTTGAACGTTTTTCTGTTGATTTAGAAGTGTTAAAAAACAAAGATTATCCAGAAACCTTCCAGTTGTTAGCCGATATGATTAGTCATAAGGATTTTAATTCAATGGCAAAAAAACGTTCAGCAAGCAATTATCATATAGTACCAACTCTTGTAGAGGTGATAGCCAGTTTTAATGCACGAAAAGTTATTGCTTTCTATGAGCAGTACACCGAAGCTTTGTTGCATAGCGATTGGGCATATCCACTTTTTACAGACTATTTTTACCGTGTTGTTAATGGAGAGGGGAACTATGACAAAGAAAGAATTTATGATGTTTTTGCGCCTCAGTTTGGAAAAATTCTTACAAAGAATGATGTGATTGATGCTCTAGCAGGAACACGAGGAATGTATGCAATAGGGTATTATTACAAAGAACTAAAACCTATCGTTTCTGAGAGATTAGATCTCCGTTGGGCAGAACTGTTTTATACCTATTTAGAAAGTTTGAAAAAAATAGATGATAATTACAGTCTGAAAGCTCTTATTGTATTAGATGCCTTAGAAAAGGACAGTCCACGATTAGACGAACTTATTCTGAAAGTACTTCCTAAGATAGGAGCTTATGATAAGTCATTAGTTTTTAGAATGCTTCTCAATCGGAATATTCCCAATAAATTTGAAATATTGTATGAGGCTCTCTCTAAGGTGAAATCTCAACAATACTATTACCGATCGCTGATAGAAGATGCTGATTTTTGGAAGCTGTTTCCCAAAGAATATGCTAAGAAGTTTCAAGAGTTATATGTAAAAACAAAGTTAGACCTTTTTGAAGAGATAGCCGAAAAAATTTCATCCCAATCAGTTTAGCCTTTTCTACTGATTTACGATACAACAAAAATACCCCGAAGCTTAAGTGCGACGGGGTATTTTTGTTTTTCTACTGATTAGAAGATAAAGTTGCTAATATTTAGCAGTGTATTATAAGTAATCTTTTACTTTGGAGAGAGCTTCAGCAATACCATCAGGATTTTTACCGCCTGCGGTTGCGAAAAAAGGTTGTCCTCCTCCGCCTCCGTGTATGTATTTGCCTAAATCTCGTACAATCTTACCAGCATCTAATCCTTTAGCTTGCGCTAATTCTTTGTCAATGTAGCATAACAAAAGTGCTTTTCCATTCTCTTGAGCTGAGGCAAAGAAGATAAAAGCATTTTCTATTTCACTGCCTAATTGGAAAGCCAGATCTTTAAGGGTAGAGACCTCAGCGTTTACTTGTTTCACAAGGCACTGAATGCCATTTATTTCAGTAAATTCAGCTTTTAGATTTGCCTTAAGTTGTTTAGCTTGCTCTTTTTTAAGCTGCTCTAATTCTTTGTACAAAGCTGCATTCTCATCTTGTAAGTGGGTAATAGCCTTCACAGGATCTTGAGCGTTTTTAAGAGTTTCTTTAATACGCTCTACTAATTGCTCTTGTTCAGTGAAATATTGAATAGCTCCTCCACGAGTGATAGCCTCAATACGTCGAACCCCAGCTGCTACAGCTCCTTCCGAAATAATTTTAAAATACCAAATGTCACCTGTATTCTTCACGTGAGTTCCCCCACAAAGCTCTTTGCTATCTCCAAATTGAATCATACGTACATGATCACCATATTTTTCGCCAAAGAGTGCCATTGCTCCAGCTTCTACAGCTTGCTGGATCGGAATGTTTCGGTGTTCTTGCAACGGTATTTTCTCGAAAATACGTTTGTTTACTAAACGTTCTACTTTTTTGAGTTCCTCATCACTTAGTTTAGCAAAGTGCGAAAAGTCAAATCGAAGGGTTTCGGGAGCTACGCGCGATCCTTTTTGTTCTACGTGAGTTCCTAGTACTTCTCGTAAAGCTTGGTGCAATAGGTGTGTTGCACTGTGGTTGGCTTCTGCCATTTCCCTTGCTACTAAATGTACTTCTGCCTTAAATGGGTCATTAAGCTCTGTGGGGAGATGCTCAGCGATATGAATGATAAGGTTGTTTTCTTTCTTAGTGTCAAGTATATAAATTACTTCACCATTAGCGCCCTGTAGAGTACCTTTGTCGCCCACTTGTCCACCTCCTTCTGGGTAGAAAGGGGTTGTATTGAACACTAACTGGAAGTGTGTACCATCCTTCTGACTCTCTACACGGCGATATTTTACCAATCTTACAATAGCTTCCAAGGTGTTATAACCTATAAATTCTTCCTCATCGTCATCGCGAAGAATTACCCAGTCATCAGTTTTAACTTGAGCTGCTGCACGCGAGCGCTCTTTTTGCTTTTGTAATTGTACTTCAAAGCCTTCTTCGTCCATAGTGAGTCCTTTTTCTGAAAGAATAAGGGCTGTTAAATCTTTAGGAAAACCATAAGTGTCATACAGTTCAAAAGCTTTACCGCAAGACAACTGTTTTTCAGGGCTATTTTGAATCATTACGTCTAGCATTAATAACCCTTGTTCAAGTGTACGCAAGAAAGAGGCTTCCTCTTCTTTTATCACACTCATAATTAGGAATTGTTGTTTCTCCAATTCAGAGAAAGTGCTGCCCATCTGTTTAGCTAATGTCTCAACCAATTTGTAGATAAATGGTTCTTTTTGGTTTAAGAACGTAAAGCCATAACGGATAGCGCGACGCAAAATGCGGCGTATTACATAGCCAGCTCCGTTGTTAGAAGGCAACTGACCATCGGCAATGGCAAAGGCCACTGCTCTAATATGGTCTGAAATCACGCGGATAGCAATATTTATTTGCTCTTGATCTGGAGTTACACGAGCACTATTTGAATAATGATTTTGAGTGATTTCTTCTACTTTCTGAATTAAAGGAGTAAACACATCGGTATCATAGTTCGATTGTTTTTTCTGCAATACCATACAGAGGCGTTCAAAGCCCATACCCGTATCTACGTTTTTAGAGGGAAGCTTCTCAAGGGTGCCATCAGCTTTGCGGTTAAACTCCATAAACACATTGTTCCAAATCTCAATTACTTGGGGGTGGTCATTGTTTACAAGGTCACGCCCTGCTATTTTAGCTTTTTCTTCTTCCGAGCGTATGTCTACGTGTATTTCAGTACAAGGACCACACGGACCTTGGTCGCCCATTTCCCAGAAATTGTCTTTCTTATTTCCAAGGAGAATATGGTCTTCTGCAATGCGCTCTTTCCATATGTCGTAAGCCTCTTGGTCAAAAGGTACTCCTTCTTCTTCACTACCTTCAAACACTGTTACGTATAGTGTTTCTTTAGGTATCTTATATACTTCAGTCAGCAGTTCCCACGCCCAGCTAATAGCTTCTTTTTTGAAGTAATCGCCAAACGACCAGTTTCCGAGCATCTCAAACATTGTATGGTGATAGGTGTCGCGCCCTACCTCTTCTAAGTCGTTGTGCTTACCCGATACGCGTAAACATTTCTGGGTATCTACCACGCGTTTTTGTTTAGGCTTGGCATTGCCGAGAAAAAACTCTTTAAACTGGTTCATCCCCGCATTGGTAAACATTAGGGTAGGGTCATTTTTAATAACCATCGGAGCTGAAGGGACTATAGTATGCCCTTTGCTCTCAAAGAATTTTAGGAATTGCTGTCTTATTTCTTGTGAAGTCATATATTTTTCAATTAACAACTGACGATGAATAATAATCTTTGTTTTGAGCGTGCAAAAATAGTAATTTTATACGTAACAAACAAAATGTTGTAGTTTTACATTTTATCAGCCATTCTTCCATCATCATAAGAAAAGGCTCATTTTGCTCATATTAAAGAAGTTTATAAAAGCACATCTGGCAATATCTCAGTAGAAATTCAGAAGTTAGAAGCAGCAGGCTATATCAGTATCAAAAAAACATTCAAAGAAAATTCCCTAATACTGAAGCCCAACTTACCTCTCACTGACTTTCAGCTTTTTAAGAATATATTGAAGTGCTAAAAAGCTATGTTAATCTTTAGTTATTAGCTGTTAGTCATTAATTAGTAAGCGTAGTCTGTGCAGCTCACACCTAACGACTGACGACTAATTACTAGCTACTAATTTGCTAATTAGATAATTGATATATCTCCTTTCCCTTCACGCACTACCAAAGGAGCATCTCCCGATAGGTCGATGACGGTAGAAGCAGTATTATCGCCATAACCACCATCAATAACTATATCTACACGGTTTTGCCATTTCTCAAAAATAAGCTCGGGGTCAGTGGTGTATTCTATCACATCATCTTCGTCATAAATAGAAGTTGATACAATAGGATTCCCTAATTTCTCCACAATAGCACGAGCAATAGCATTGTCGGGTACCCTAATCCCCACTGTTTTCTTCTTTTTAAAGTCTTTAGGCAAGTTGTTATTTCCCTCCATAATAAAGGTGTAAGGGCCTGGCAAAGCACGTTTCAGGAGTTTAAAGGTAGGCGTATCTATCTGTTTCACATAGTCTGACAGGTTTTTGAGGTCTGAGCAGACAAATGAAAAGTTTGCCTTTTCGAGCTTCACACCTTTTATGCGAGCTATCTTTTCAAGAGCTTTGGTATTGGTAATGTCGCATCCCAAGCCATATACAGTATCTGTTGGGTAGATAATAAGACCGCCATTGCGCAGTACTTCCACTATCTTAACAATCTCCTTTTCGTTAGGATTTTCGTTGTAAAGTTTAATAAATTGAGCCATCTTCTTTAGTTTTTAGTGTTTAGTTAGTGTTTAGTTGTTTTGAGTAACATCTACATTAACCCTTATCGTTGTAAATTTGCAAAACGAAATCAGTTTGTTTTCTTGGTTAGTTACTCTTATTTCCCAGAGTTGTAGAGTACGCCCAGCATTCACACATACGGCCTGAGCATAAAGAGTATCACCTATTTTTCCTGCTCGTAGGTGATTGGCACTAAGCTCTATACCACGTATTTGCTCACCTTCTTTCCTACAGAAAAGGTAGGCTGCTATACTACCTGCTGTCTCAGCTAAGGCCAAGGTAACTCCTCCGTGCAAAACTCCATCTATTTGGGTAAGTCGGTCTGTTACGGGCATCGATAGGGTAAGCGAGTCCTCCCCTATTTCAGCAACGGACATCTGCCAGTCGCGCATTAGGTTGTTAGTGGGAAGAGTATCCCATAAGGTTTGCAAAATATCTTTGTGCATCTGTTAAAAAAATACCACGCCTTGTGGGCGTGGTTTAGTGAAACAATTATTGAAATGTGTAGCGTAGCGGTTACGCGTATGATTTCTATTTATTTTTCAATAAATCTCTAATCTCAGCCAACAATTCTTCTTGAGTAGGGCCTGCTGGAGCCGCAGGAGCTGGAGCCTCTTCTTTCTTCTTTTTGTTCATTTTGTTGATACCTTTTACAAGCATAAACAATACAAATGCTACAAACAAGAAGTTAATCACTGCTGCCAAAAACTTACCATAGGCTACCCCGTTCCAGATAAGACCATCTAACTTCTCTACCTGTGCAGCTTTCAAAGCTGGTGTCAGTAGCAAAGGGGTAATTACATCAGCTACCAATGATGATACAATAGCACCAAAGGCTGCTCCAATGATAACCCCGATAGCCAAATCTACTACGTTTCCTTTTACAGCAAACTCTTTAAATTCTTTTAAAAATCCCATAATGATTTGATTTTAGTTTAAATGTTCTAATTCGGTGGCAAAGATACGAAAAAAAATATCATTGCGCAATACAGAAGAAAGAAAAAAGGAAAAGGGACGAATTTCACAACTGTCCCTTTTCATCACTAACTAAAAAACTCAATCACTATGACACTCGTATAACCTCAAACGGTCATACTAAATATTTTAGTTTCTGGCATTTTGCGTCGCAAACGCAAATCAAAAGCCATACAAATGTTTCTTATAAAAGGTTTTCCTGCATCGGGTACTATAAGCTGCTGGTCGCCTATATGCAGCAGTTTGTCTGCTTCCATCTCTTTCAGAGAATCAAGTACTTGAGGAATTTCAGCAAAAGCCATCGCAGGGTCTTGCCAAGAGGTAGCAAACTGACACATCAAATTCAAAATATGTCGCCTAATAATCAAATCCTCTTCTGTCAGAATATGCCCTTTACATATAGGTAAATCATCTTTTTCTAAGCGAGCATAGTAGGCCTCAAGCTCTTTTTCATTCTGGGCAAAAGCATACCAACTATCGCTGATAGAAGACATCCCCAACCCTATCATCACCTTCGTTTTTGAAGCGGTATAGCCCATAAAATTGCGGTGTAGGCGATGATTTTTAAAAGCTGTATACATACTATCAGTCAGAAGAGCAAAATGATCCATCCCTATCTCAATATATCCAGCAGACAAGAGGCGCTGTTTGCCCTCTTCGTAGAGTTTGCGTTTTTCCTCACCTGTAGGCAAGTCGGCATCTTTAAAACCGCGCTGTCCATTACCCTTAATCCAAGGAACGTGGGCATAACTGTAAAATGCAATGCGGTCAGGACGCAAGCTATTGCTCTTATCTATCGTAAAGAGTACATCATCTAATGTCTGAAAAGGAAGTCCAAATACCAAATCGTGGCTCACCGAGGTATACCCTATGGCTCTTGCTTGTTGGGTTACCTGTTGCACTTTCTCAAAAGGCTGAATGCGATGGATAGCCTTTTGCACTCGGGGCGAATAGTCTTGTACTCCATAACTCACTCGTCTAAACCCTAGTTCGTAAAGTGTTTGTAAGTGTGCCTCTGTAGTATTGTTCGGATGCCCTTCAAAACTAAATTCGTAATTATCAGCCTTATCAGCACGTTCAAAAATCCCCTCAATAAGTCTTCGCAGTTGAGCAGGCTGAAAAAAAGTAGGTGTACCACCTCCTAAGTGTATCTCCTTGATACGCGGACGTTCTCCCAAAAACTGGGTGTACAGCTGCCATTCTTTTAGTAATGCCTGAATATAAGGGGCTTCCATCTCGTGCCGTTTAGTAATGCGTTTATGGCAGCCACAAAAAGTGCACAAACTCTCACAGAAAGGCAAGTGTATATAAAGGCTAATGCCTTCAGTAGCATTGCTTTCACCATATGCGCGAGCAAGTCTATCCAACCATTTCTCTGTAGAAAAAGCATCTCCCTGCCAGTAGGGCACCGTAGGGTAGCTAGTATAGCGGGGCCCTGCTACATTGTACTTCTGAATAAGAGATAAAGCCATTGGGAATTCTAAAAAACGCTGCAAAGGTAATACTTTTTTTTAAATCTCCAAAAAATTTAAAAAAGCCAATAGGTCAAATGCACGAAATTTTTATTGTCTTTCTACATTAATTTATGCACTATGGATATAAAATCTTATTTTTAAAAGAATTGAAGACTTCCGTATGAAGAACAAATACTCTCATTTATTATCAGATATTTTAATGATAGAACTATTAGAGAAGATGCCTGTAGAGCAAGAAGAGGATATGCTGCTGAAAATCTATCAATATCAAGGTAGTTTTGTTTGCTAATAATTAAAAGCCTAAAGTCAAAAAGATAAGCTAAGTTTAAGAAAAAGAAGGCTAAAAGCTGCCTATACCAGTTAGCTAAAATGCTATCAGATGAGAAAATTCAAAATGATTGAAGGAAACACAGACAAAAAACTAAATAATTTAACTTGCTAGTTGAAAAGTTTAAAAAATAAAAAAGCAAAGCAAAAGATT
>CAUQNY010000039.1:0-19126 GCA_963519425.1 uncultured Capnocytophaga sp. | reverse complement strand
TAAAAATCAGATTACAACGTCACGGTAAAAAAGGCAAACCTTTCTATTGGATTGTTGCCGCTAACTCACGTGCAAAAAGAGATGGTAAATTCCTTGAAAAAATAGGAACTTACAACCCTATCAGCAATCCTGCTCAGATAGAAATCGACGTAGATACAGCCGTAAAATGGTTGCAAAACGGTGCACAGCCTACCGATACAGCACGTCGCATCCTTTCATACAAAGGGGTATTGCTTAAATACCACTTGCTTGGAGGGGTAGCTAAAGGAGCTCTTACCGAAGAACAAGCAGAGGCTAAATTCAATGCTTGGGTAGAAGCTAAAGCTAGCAAGGTTTCTAACAAAGAGCAAAAGTTGGCTAAAGACAAGGCTGCTGCTAAGGCTGCTGCGTTAGAAGCTGAAAAAGAAGCAAACGAGAAGCGCAAAAACGAGGCTGCTGCTAAAGCTGCTGAAGCTGCTGCCGCTGCTCAAGAAGCCGAAGCTGCTGCTGAAAATCAAGAAACAGAAGCTTAATGATATGACGTTAAAAGATTGTTTTTTCGTAGGAACAATTGTGTCTAAGTTTAGCTTTAAAGGGGAAGTTCTCATCAAATTAGATTCGGACAACCCTGAAATGTACGAAGAATTGGAATCAGTATTTGTTGCCTTAGGCAACAACCTGGTTCCTTTTTTTATAGAGCGGAGCACTTTGCACAAGTCGGATTTGCTACGGGTAAAGTTTGAAGAGGTAGATACCGAGGCCGATGCTGAGGTCCTGCTGAAAAGCAAAATTTACCTGCCATTGGTGGCTTTGCCCAAGTTGTCGGGGAATAAGTTTTACTATCACGAAGTTATAGGTTTTGCAGTAGAAGATGTGCACTATGGCTATGTGGGGAAAATAGTAGCAGTGAACGACCAAACTTTTCAGGCACTGTTTGAAATAGAAGATGAACAGGGGCACGAAATTCTCATTCCAGTGAATGATGCTTTCATAGTGAAGGTAGATAAACCTCAGCACAAAATAATTGTAGATACTCCAGAGGGTCTTATAGACTTATATATAGAAAACTAAAAGGGCTGTCCGAAAATAACGGACAGCCCTTTTAGTTTTGCAGTAATTTTTTAGCAAAATTCGTTGTAAGCCTGTTGTAGATTTTCAGCAATGGTTTCGGCCATACGTCCTTCTATATGATGGCGTTCTAGCATATGTACTAGTTCTCCATCTTTGAATAGTGCGATGCTAGGAGAAGAAGGAGGGAAAGGGAGCATATACTGTCGAGCCTCTTCGGTAGCCTCTCGGTCTACCCCTGCAAACACAGTGGTTAGCAAATCAGGTTTTTTGGCGTTTTGCAAGCTGTAGAGCACAGCAGGGCGTGCATTGCGCGCTGCACAACCACAAACGGAGTTTACTACTACAAGGGTAGTACCTTCGCGCTCAATAGCATTTTTCACCTCTTCAACCGTTTTAAGTTCGTGAAAGCCAACCTTTGTTAGCTCTTCTGCCATTGGTTTGACCAATTCGGGTGGGTACATAATCAGTTGTTTTTTAAATTCGGTGCAAAGATACTAAAAAAAATGTATTAAAATAATTTTGTCAATTGCATTTTATGTAGTACTTTTGAGGCTCTAATTAAAAATACTCTTCAATGGCAAAAATAACTACAGCCGACGAGGCACTTAAAGTAGTAAAAAGTGGCGATTTTGTATATATTCACGGAGGGGCTGCTGTTCCAGAAATATTAGTAGATGCACTGGTAAGGAGGGCTCCTGAATTGCGCAACGTAACGATAGGACATATCCATATAGAAGGCGAAGCACCTTATGCAGACCCTAAGTATAAGGACAGTTTTTACATAGAATCGTTTTTTTTGTCGCGCAATGTGCGCCATATCATCAAGGAAGGGAATGGCTCTTATACCCCTGTTTTCTTAAGTGATATGCCGCTTCTCTTCGACCGCAAACACGTGAAAGTAGATGTGGTGCTCATACAAGTTTCTCCTCCAGACAAATTTGGTTTTTGTTCGATGGGGGTGAGTGTGGAAGCTTCAAAATCGGCAATTAGAAATGCCAAATACGTTGTGGCTAAGGTAAACCCCAGAATGCCGCGCACCTATGGAGATGCCTTGCTACACGTAGACGAAATAGATTTTCTTGTGGAGCACGATGCGCCTATTTTTTCGTTACATCTTCCGGAACCTAATGCTATTGAGACCCAAATAGCACGACACATAGTGCCTTACATAGAGGACGGCAGTACACTGCAACTAGGAATAGGCAATATTCCTAATGCTACTTTGGCAGAGATGGGGCACCTCAAAAACTTGGGTATTCATACTGAGCTTCTCACAGAAGGCGTTTTAGATTTGGTGAAAAAAGGAGTTATCAATGGGTACGAAAAGAAGATTGACAAAGGGAAGATTATCGCCTCGTTTGCAATGGGGACACAAAACCTATACGATTTTATTGACCACAACCCGTCGGTAGAAATAGCTGAAGCCTCTTATACCAATGAGGTAGCTGTGATACGCCAAAACCCGAAAATGATATCTATCAACTCGGCCATTGAGGTAGATATTACAGGGCAGGTGTGTGCTGATTCTATTGGTACGACTATCTATTCAGGCTTTGGTGGTCAGATAGATTTTGTTCGCGGGGCAATGCTAAGCGAAGGAGGTAAATCGTTCATTGCTTTTCCATCGGTAACCAACAAAGGAGAGAGCAAAATAGTGCCTTTCCTGAAGCAAGGTGCAGGGGTGGTAACCACTCGCGCTCACGTGCAATACATCGTTACGGAGTATGGGGTAGCTGAACTATTTGGCAAGAGTTTGCATGAACGTGCTAAAGCACTTATTGCTATTGCGCACCCCAATCATCGCGAACTACTAGAACGGGCGGCCTACGAAATGACTAAACGGTAAGAAAAAGCTGAAAAGTTGTGTGGATTGTTATTAGTGAAAACATCAAGATAGCGTTGGAGGCTATTAAGGGGCAATTCTTGCGAACGGTCTTGACAGTTCTTATTATTGCCATAGGCATTACAGCCTTAGTGGGTATTTTAAGTGTCATTACAGCCTTACGCAACACTTTGGAGGGGAATTTTTCTACCTTGGGAGCTAATACCTTTATGGTAACGCGATATGAGAACAACTATCGCGCAGAGGGCAGTGGTACCACTCAAAAAGTGCATCCCTACCTTACCTATCGGGAAGCAGAACAATTTAAACAACAGTTGGCCAGTCCGTTTGCTAAGGTGAGCATTGCTTTGAATGTGGCTACCTCGGCAGAAGTAAAATACGAGAACAAGAAAACCGACCCATTGGCTGTGCTGATGGGGATAGATGAATATTACATAGCCAATTCGGGACTCGAAATAGCTCAAGGAAGAGACTTAAACGAGTTTGACCTTGCTAATAATTCGAGGGTGTGCCTTATAGGTTCAGATTTCCAGAACACGTTGCTCAAAGAGGTAGACCCCATAGGGAAAACTATTTCGGTACGCGGTTTCTCTTTTACTATTGTAGGTATTTTGAAGGAACAGAGTTCCTCTTTTGGCAATTATGAGAATTTTCAAGTACTCATTCCTTTGGGAATAGCACGAAATGCTTTTGTAGTAGCCCAGCCAGACTACCAGCTAAAAGTAAGTGTGGACAACAAAGACAAACTCGACGCTATGGTAGCTGATGCAACTTTGCTGATGCGCAGTTTGCGTGGGTTAGCCCCTTTGCAGGAAAACAACTTTGGCATAGAGCGCAGTGATGACCTCTTGCACCGGATAGGAAACATTACCAATGTGCTGACTATTGCAGGTTTCCTCATAGGGATGATTACGATACTGGGTTCTTCTATTGCCTTGCTGAACATAATGTTGGTCTCAGTAACAGAGCGCACAAAAGAGATAGGTATTCGCAAAGCCTTGGGGGCACAACGCCGATTCATCACTTTGCAGTTTTTTACAGAGACATTGCTTATAGCCCAAATAGGAGCTGTAAGTGGTATTCTGTTAGGAATTGGGATAGGGTGGGGAATCTCTAAGGCTGCTCATTTTGTTTTTACAATTCCTTGGGGAGTAATTTTTATAGCTATAGGTATTGCGCTGTTCGTAGCTGTTTTGTCTGGCTTGTATCCTGCTATAAAAGCTTCGAAATTAGATCCTGTAGAAGCTTTGCGGTATGAGTAAATAACCATACAACATAATCCTAATGAATGCACTACAATTTGACAATCTTCAGATAGAAAACCAACCGGTGAATATTCCTCTTCCTGACGGGATTAGTTTGACTATCAAGCGGGAGGATAGGAATCACCCTTTTGTATCGGGCAATAAGCTAAGGAAGCTAAAGTACAATATTGCCCAAGCGCAAAAGGAAGGAAAGAATACGCTGCTCACTTTTGGAGGAGCCTACTCAAATCATATAGCGGCAACAGCAGCAGCAGGACATTTAGTAGGCTTAAAGACGATAGGTGTGATTAGAGGGGAGGAATTAAATGATAAAATTTGCGTTAATTTCACGTTAAATTTTGCTAAAAAATGCGGGATGGACTTCTATTTTGTTACAAGGGAAGCGTATCGGCAAAAACACACTCCTGAGTTTCAAGAATCGTTGTATAAGCGTTATGGATCAGATATTTACATAGCTCCTGAAGGAGGAACAAACACTTTGGCTGTAAAAGGTTGCGAAGAGATTCTCACGCCCGAAGATGCAGCTTTTGATGTGATTTGCACAGCAGTAGGCACAGGGGGAACTATTTCAGGACTGATTAATTCTAGTGCTAATCATCAGAAAGTTATTGGTTTTCCTGCGCTTAAGGGGGAGTTCTTATCTGAAGTAATCAAGCAATATACTACTAAAACTAATTGGGAACTTATTCACGACTACCATTTTGGCGGTTATGCCAAAGTGAGTGATGAGTTGGTTCGGTTTTTAAATGATTTTAACAAAATTACACACATACCCTTAGATCCCATCTATGTAGGTAAGATGATTTTTGCTATCTTTGCCCTCGCAAAAGAGAGATATTTTGCTCCTAATACTAAAATTCTTGCCATCCATACAGGAGGCCTACAAGGTATAGAAGGTTTTAACAACAGTCAAATTAAAAAACAAAAAATTATATTGAACTATGATGATAAGATTTAGTTTCTTCATCCTATTTCTTTTTATTCTGTCATCTTGCTCTGATAAGTATTATAAGAGTAGTAAAAATCCCCATACGGTATCCTATCGCGGTCATCGCAACCACACCAGCAATCACATAGGGATAGAAGTGAAGAAGCCTTCTCACAACGAGATAGCACAAAGAACTAAGGCCTTGATGGAAGCAAAGCTCAATAGCAAAGATTTCGTAGAAGACGATTTTCACGAAGTGCCTCCCCCTATGCAAGTTACTACTTCGGTAACACAAAAATACATTCAAGATTACAAAGAAATAGCTATGGTGGAGATGCAGCGCTACAACATTCCTGCTAGCGTTACTTTAGCACAAGGTATCTTGGAGAGCGGTTCTGGGCAAGGCAGATTGGCACGCTATGGCAATAATCACTTCGGTATTAAATGCCACGCTACGTGGAATGGCAAGACTATTACCCACGATGATGATGAGAAGAGCGAATGCTTCCGTCGTTATAAACACGCTTTTGAATCGTTTGAAGACCACTCTACTTTCTTAAAGAAACGCGGCAGGTACAGTAGCCTTTTTGAGCTATCGCCTACCGACTATGAGGGATGGGCACACGGTCTGAAGAAAGCAGGTTATGCTACCGATCCTGCTTATGCTAAAAAGCTTATTGCTCTAATTAAAAAGTTTAACCTGCATCAGTACGATGAACAAGTGGTTGCGATGAAAGCTAAAAGTGCTTATCCTCCTGTTGAAAATGATGTGATTTCTAATCCTTCTCCTAAGGAAGTAGCTACCCAAGAGCCTATAATAGAAATTAAGGAAGCCCCTAAAACTATTGTTAGAGAAACTCCTAAGACCATAGTAAAAGAAACTCCTAAAACTGTAGCGAAAGAAAGTCCTAACTTAGTAGCAAAAGAGACTCCTAAGCCAGCTATAGTGAAAGAGGTTCCTAAGCCTGAAGAAATTAAGCCTGCTAAAACCATCGCTCGAAAAGAAGTTTTGAAACCTGAAACAAAGGAGTCTCCCATAAAAAAAGAGGCTATTTCGGAGGTTTATTATCAAGTGCAAACAGGCGATACCCTCTATAAGATAGCACGTGAACAACAAGTGCCTGTGCAGCAGCTAATGAAGCTAAACAATTTTGACAATTTGGCAAGCAGCAACTTGAAAGTAGGACAACAAATACGCGTGAACTAATGACTTTTAAAGACTTACGACTGTATTTTCAGCAATCGTTGGGCGAATATTACCCATCTGCTGAAATACAGTCGTTTTATTTTATTCTTCTCAACCATTACGGCTCTTACAGAACGGCTGATATTTTAGCCCAACCAGATACAATTCTTTCTGAAACCCTGCTGTCTCAACTTCGGGAAGCAGTAACTGCTTTGCAGACTTTTAAGCCCCTACAGTATATCCTTGGTGAAACATCCTTTTTTTCTCATCGGTTTTTGGTGAATGAAAATGTTCTTATTCCTCGTCCTGAAACAGAAGAGTTGGTAGACTGGGTATTGCAAGAGTGCCGGACTTCTTTTGGGAAAGAAGGAAAATCAGTTCGCATTTTGGACATTGGGACAGGTAGTGGGTGCATAGCCATTTCAATAGCTAAAGCCCTTCCTCAAGCGGAAGTGTCTGCTATAGACTTCTCGGTAGATGCCTTGCGAGTAGCGCAGTACAATGCCCAGCTAAATGGGGTAAAGCTGCACTTTTGGCAGCAAGATATTCTGCAGGTAGAGGCACTTCCTGAATACTATCATATCATTATATCTAATCCGCCCTATGTTCGCGAACTTGAAAAGGAAGATATGCAACCTAATGTGTTGGACTATGAGCCTCATTTAGCTCTTTTTGTTCCTAATGCCACTCCCCTTTTGTTTTATGACAAAATAACCGATTTGGCGAAAGCCTATTTGCATCCGAAAGGCAAACTCTTTTTTGAAATCAATCAGTATTTTGGGCAAGAGATGAAAGAACTGCTTTTAAGAAAGGGCTTTCAGTCAGTAGTTTTACGAAAAGACTTGTTGGGGAATGATAGAATGTTAAAAGGAGAGCAAGAAAAGTAGAGAGTATGAGGGGTATAGGTTTTGAAAATCAATATGATGAAAAAATGATTGCAAAATAATGTGTTAAATATTTGGTTATTTAGAAAATAATGCGTAAATTTGCCGCAATTTTTAAGGGCGTAAAATAGAGTTAATGAATTGTCTCATCCTTTCCTAATAAAATCGCCCATTGGAACGCTCTATTTATTTTGTTAGGAATACAAATTTAAACATCAGCAAATGGCTGAAAACAAACAAACTCAAGAAGAGTTCCTACAGAACTTTGATTGGACAAAGTACCAAGAAGGTATTGATAGTGTACAAGAAGACCAATTGAAAAACTTTGAAGAATTGGTTAAAAACAACTTCGTTGACACACAAGACAATGAAGTAGTAGAAGGAGTGGTTACTCGCATCACTGACAGAGAAGCGATTATTGACATCAACGCTAAGTCAGAAGGGGTTATTTCACTCAATGAATTCCGCTACAACCCTAACCTAAAAGTAGGAGACAAAGTTGAAGTACTCATTGACATCCGCGAGGATAGAAATGGACAGTTAGTACTTTCTCACCGCAAAGCTCGTACGCTCAAGGCTTGGGATAGAATTAACTTGGCTCACGAAAGTGGCGAAATCGTAAATGGTTTTGTGAAAAGTCGTACTAAAGGTGGTATGATAGTAGATGTTTTTGGCATCGAAGCGTTCCTTCCTGGTTCTCAAATAGACGTGAAGCCTATCCGCGATTACGAACAATTTGTAAACAAAACGATGGAGTTCAAGATTGTGAAAGTAAATCACGAGTTCAAAAACGTAGTGGTTTCTCACAAAGCGCTCATCGAAGCAGATATCGAAGAACAAAAGAAAGAAATCATCAGCCAACTCGAAAAAGGACAGGTATTGGAAGGTGTGGTGAAAAACATCACTTCTTACGGTGTATTTGTAGACCTTGGAGGTGTAGACGGATTGATTCACATCACCGACCTTTCTTGGGCACGTATCAACCACCCAAGCGAAGTGGTATCGGTAGACCAAAAATTAAATGTGGTTATCCTTGATTTCGACGACAACAAATCTCGTATCCAGTTGGGCTTGAAACAGCTTAGCAAACACCCTTGGGAAGCTTTGGCCGACGATCTTAAAGTAGGTGACAAAGTAAAAGGTAAAGTAGTGGTTATAGCTGACTACGGAGCTTTTGTAGAAATCGCTGACGGTGTAGAAGGACTTATCCACGTTTCTGAAATGTCTTGGAGCACACACTTGCGTTCAGCTCAAGATTTCGTAAAACTTGGCGACGAAGTAGATGCAGTTATCTTGACCCTAGACCGCAACGAGCGCAAGATGTCTTTGGGTATCAAACAACTTACTCCAGACCCTTGGATTAACATCACAGAAAAATACCCAGTAGGTTCTAAACACACAGGTACTGTTCGCAACTTTACTAACTTTGGTGTGTTCGTAGAATTGGAAGAAGGCATTGATGGTCTTATCCACATTACAGACCTTTCTTGGACTAAGAAAATTAAACACCCATCAGAATTTGTAAACTCTGGAGACAAAATTGAAGTAGTTGTACTTGAATTGGATGCTGAAGGACACAAACTTTCTTTGGGACACAAACAAACTACTCCTAACCCTTGGGACAAATACGAAGCTGAGTTTGCTGTAGGAACAGTACACACAGGAACTGTTTCTAAAATGGTAGACAAAGGAGCTACAGTACCTTTTAACGAAGATATATTAGCTTTTGTTCCTTCACGTCATTTAGAGAAAGAAGATGGCAAGAAATTGGGCAAGGGAGATACTGCGGAATTTAAAATCATTGAGTTTAACAAAGAATTTAAACGTGTAGTAGCTTCTCACACAGCAATCTTCAAAGAAGAAGAAGAGAAAAACGCTAAGGAAGCAACTAACAGTGCAGTATCAACACCAATTGAGAAATCAACTCTTGGAGATCTTGAAGCGCTTCAAGAATTGAAAGACAAAATGGAAAAAGAGAAGTAATTTAGTTTTTTTCATAATTTTTTGTTTTAATGAGGAAAAGTCGTTGCTGGGAAGTGACGGCTTTTTTCTATTTGGAGATGTGTTAATTTGCTGATTGGAAAAAGAGAAGAATGAAAATAGGCGTGGCTTAAAAAAACTTTTGCAAGTAATGAACAAATGAAAGAAAAGTTGTATATTTGCAGTTGGAAAATAAAAGTTTTGATAATTAAACATTAACCATTGTTTAAAGATGCTCAGAATAGAGAATATCAGTAAGAAATATGGAGATTATACGGCCTTAGAGAATGTCTCACTACATATCCCTCAAGGGAGTATTTTTGGTTTGTTGGGGCCTAATGGAGCCGGCAAGACCTCACTTATACGTATCATCAACCAAATCGTATTGCCTGATGCAGGAAAGGTGTTTTTTGATGGAGAGCCTTTGCAACCTAAACATACAGCACAAATAGGTTATATGCCTGAAGAGCGCGGTTTGTACAAATCAATGAAAGTAGGTGAGCAGGCCTTGTACTTATCTCAACTGAAAGGACTGAGTAAAGAGGAAGCTAAAGAACAACTTAAATTTTGGTTCGATCGTCTAAACATTGGTGATTGGTGGCACAAGAAGGTGCAGGAACTCTCGAAAGGTATGGCTCAAAAAATACAGTTTTTGGTAACGGTGCTACATAGACCTAAGTTGCTTATTTTTGATGAGCCTTTTAGTGGTTTTGATCCTATCAGTGCGAATATTATCAAAGATGAAATACTTTATCTTAGAGAGCAAGGGGCTACCATTATTTTTTCGACCCATCGAATGGAGTCGGTAGAGGAACTTTGTGATCATATAGCTCTTATTAACCAATCGCATAAGATATTGGATGGGAAGCTTATTGACATTAAGCGCGCTTATAAGAACAATTCGTACAAAGTAGCTTTGAAACTTCCTGAAGAGCAAAAAGAAGGCCTTTTAGTAGAGTTGAAAAAGCATTTTGAGGTGAATGAGGCACATTTTAGCACGCTTTACGACGAACTGAAGTTAAACATACAACAAAAAGAAGGGCAATCTGCCAATGATTTGTTACAATATCTTACAGCTCGTGCCGAAGTAACACATTTTGTAGAGGCTATCCCTACAGCTAATGAGATATTTATGAGGGCAGTAAGTCAGTCGTTAGCACTTAGTTGTTAGTAAGCAAAAAACAGATTATGAAACATTTGAGAATTATAGTAGAGAGAGAGTACTTAAATAAAATACGCAATAGGTCGTTTGTGATAATGACTTTTGTAAGTCCATTGATAGTAGTTGTTTTTGCGTTAATCATTGGTTTTTTAACCAATATGAACAACAATAGCAAGGCAAAAGATATTGTGATTGTAGACGAGAGCGGTCTGTGTGCTGATGCTTTTCAAAATACTGAAGCTGTACAATACAAATATCTTGGTAAGGTACCGCTGAAAGAGGCTCAGGCAGAAGTCTTAGCACAAGGTAACTACGCTCTTCTTTACATAACTTCCGATTGGAAAGTTTCTTTCTACAGCGAGGAATCTCCTTCTCTAACACTCACTAATGATTTAAAAAGTATACTCGAAAAGACGCTTTTTAAGTATAATCTCACTGAAAAGGGTATTGACCAGAAGGAAATAGAAGCTGCTAAAACTAAGATTGCTATTCAGGTGCAAAATTTTACGGGAGAGAAGACCTCAGAGTTGGACAATGTAATGAAAATAAGCATAGGAGGGATGGCTGGTTATCTTATCTTGATGTTCATTGTCATTTATGGTAATATGATTATGCGCAGTGTAATTGAGGAAAAGACCAATAGAATAGTAGAAATCATCATTTCCTCGGTGAAGCCCTTTACACTGATGTTAGGCAAGATTTTAGGTACTTCATTGGCGGGGCTTACACAGTTTGCTATTTGGATGCTTATTTTTGCAGTACTGTTAGGCTTGGCACCTTCTTTCTTTCAGATAGATACGCCTGCACAAGTCTTGCAAGAAGGGAATCTGCAAGAAATCAATCATATTGTATCAGCACTCTATCATTTTCCTTTTGCAGAAACCTTTATAGTCTTTCTTTTGTTTTTTGTAGGAGGCTATTTATTGTATAGTTCTCTTTATGCGATGGTAGGGGCAATGGTAGATAATGAAACTGACACCCAGCAGTTTATGCTGCCTATTTTGCTCCCCTTGATGTTAGCTTTTTATGTTGGAATGTTTTCTGTGATAGAAGAGCCTCACGGCACTATCTCAGTTGTGTTCTCCTACATACCTTTCACTTCGCCTGTGGTGATGCTGATGCGTATTCCCTTTGGGGTAGCGTGGTGGGAAGTTCTCCTTTCGTTACTCATTCTCTATCTGACTTTCTTTTTAGTGATTAAGTTAGCATCTAAAATTTACCGTATTGGGATTTTGATGTACGGCAAGAAACCTAGCTACCGCGAAGTGTGGAAGTGGCTTAAAATGAAGTAAAATGAAATCAAACAATATTTATATCAATCGCGAACTCAGTTGGCTTAATTTCAACGCGCGCGTACTTCAAGAGGCTGCTGATGAGCGAGTACCTCTCTTGGAGCGTTTGCGCTTTGCAGGCATTTTTTCTAATAACTTAGATGAGTTTTTCAAGGTGCGTTATGCTACTGTAAAGCGGGTAGCAATGAACAACGAAGCCTCAGAAAAAGAATTGGGAGTACACGCCAAAGAACTCTTGGAAGAAATCACCAAGGAAGTAATAGAACTACAAGAAAAGAGTTTGCAAATTATTGCTTCCATTACCAAAGAATTGGAGAAAGAGCAGATTTTTATGGTGAATGAGAAAACGCTCCTGCCTGAGCACGAAACCTTTGTGAATACTTATTTTTACGACAAGGTACGCCCAGCTCTTTTCACTATTATCTTGAATGACCTTGAGAAGTTTCCTCAGCTGAAAGATGATGTGGCCTATTTGGCTGTAAAAATGACTCTCAAAGAAGACGACAAAAAAGCCTTGGGTGTACAGAAGTTTTTTTCCTCAAGAGCCTACAAAGAAAAGATACAGTATGCCCTAATTGAGCTACCCAACACACTGAATCGCTTCATCGAACTGCCTCAAGTAGGCGACAAGCATTATATTATAATGATAGATGATGTGATACGCTTCTGCTTGCATAAAATCTTCAATATCTTTCACTACGAGTCGCTTACTGCTAATATGATAAAAATCACTCGTGATGCCGAGTTAGATATTGATGACGATTTGAGCAAAAGTTTCATAGAGAAACTCTCTACGAGCGTAGAAGACAGACGCAAAGGCGAGCCAGTACGTTTTGTGTATGACAAGATGATAGACCCTGATACTCTACACTTCTTGTACGACAAAATGGGCATAGTCAATACTGATAGCGTTATTCCAGGGGGGCGATACCACAATCGCCGCGATTTTATGAATTTTCCTAGCTTAGGGCGTACTGATTTGACCTATGCTCCCATACAACCTTTGCCTGTAAAAGGACTTAACTCTCAAGAGAGTCTCTTGAAAAAAATAGCAGAGAAGGACTATCTCCAATTTACTCCTTATCATACTTTTTCAAATATTATATGGTTCTTGCGCGAGGCAGCTTTAGACCCCAAGGTGAAGTCAGTGAAAATAACTATTTACCGCTTGGCAAAGAACTCGCAAGTAGTTAATTCACTCATCAATGCGGTGAAAAATGGCAAGAAAGTAACCGTGCAAATAGAGCTTCAAGCTCGCTTTGATGAAGAATCTAACATACGCTATGCCGAACAACTCAAAGCCGAAGGCGTAAAGCTTATTTTTGGTGTGCGCGGATTGAAAGTGCATAGCAAAATTTGTGTCATTGAGCGTAAGGAAGGCAAAGAATTGAAACGTTATGGTTTTATAAGCACAGGTAACTTTAACGAGAGTACCGCTAAAATCTACACCGATTATACGCTCTTTACGGCCAATCAAGATATTCTGAAAGAGGTCAATAAGGTGTTTAACTTTTTCGAGACAAACTACAATGTACAGAAGTACAAACACTTGATTGTATCGCCACACTATACCAAGAAAGTACTACGCAAGCTCATAGATGAAGAAATTAAGAATGCCAAAGCAGGAAAAGAAGCCTACATTAAGCTGAAAATGAACAACATTACCAGCTATAAGATGATTGATAAGCTTTATGAGGCCAGCCGTGCAGGAGTGAAAATACAAATGATTGTACGCGGTATCTGTTGCTTGGTCCCTGGCATAGAGGGAATGAGCGAGAACATAGAAGTCATTAGTATAGTTGATAAGTTCTTAGAGCACCCTCGCCTGTTTATCTTTGGCAATGAAGGGAACCCTAAAGTGTTCATTTCATCGGCTGACTGGATGACACGGAATCTTTCTTTTAGAGTAGAAGTAGGCTGTCCTATCTACAATGAGGCTATCAAACAGGAATTGCTCGACACCTTTGAGATTGGTTGGGCAGACAATGTAAAAGCTCGCCTTATTAGCCAGAGACAAGACAATACTTACCGACCTCATAATCTTCCTGCTTTGCGTTCGCAAGTAGCCCTTTACGAGTACTATCAGCATAAAAATAAGCTCACTGATTAGATGAAAAGACCGCAACTAAAATTAGCCCAATACGTTATAGAAGCCTGCAAGGCTAAAAATATCAAACACATTGTCATCTCGCCAGGGTCGCGCAATGCTCCTCTGACTATAGGCTTTTCAAACGATCCCTATTTCAGCTCTTACAGCGTTGTAGATGAGCGTTGTGCTGCTTTCTTTGCCTTGGGGCTTTCTCAGCAGCTTCATCAGCCGGTGGCAGTAGTGTGCACCTCAGGATCAGCACTGTTGAATTACTATCCCGCAGTAGCTGAGGCTTTTTATAGTAATATTCCATTAGTGGTTATCTCGGCCGACCGCCCTTCTTCTAAGATAGACATAGGCGACGGACAAACTATTCGTCAAGCGAATGTGTTAGCTAACCATACTGCCTATAATGCCAATCTATCTGATACTTCTCATTCCGACAAAAGTAACTTTTACGAGCTCAACAGAGCCCTAAATACTGCTATAGAGGAGCAATTACCGGTACATCTCAATGTGCCTTTCGAAGAGCCTCTCTACCTCACTACTGACAAGCAATATCAGTTTGAGAATCTACCAGCTCATTATCCTAAGAATTTCATTGAAGAGGAAAAAGCGCTTAATTTCATCAAACATTGGAACGCTTCGTCCAAAAAAATGGTCTTAGTAGGCGTTTTGCCTCCTAATAGTGTAGAAGCAGAATGGGTAGAGTGGTTGGCACAAGACCCTTCGGTATTAGTGCTTACCGAAACCACTTCCAATCTCCATCACGAGCACTTTGTCCCTTATATCGATAAGCTGCTTACCTACACTGAAAAAAATGCTACTTTAAGAGCAGCACTCCGCCCTGATTTGCTTCTCACTTTTGGAGGCTTGGTAGTCTCTAAAAAAATTAAGCAGTTCTTACGTGCCTTCAAACCCAACTACCACTACAATATAGATAGGCATCAAAGCTATGATTCCTACTTTTGCCTCACAGCACATTTTAAAGCCGACCTTAATGTATTCTTAAGAAAAACAGGGCATTATCTGTTGCGTACCCCTTCCAACTATCGGGAACAATGGTTGATTGTTAAAACTGAAATTCAACAAAAACACTTAGACTATCTTTCTAAAGTGCCATTTTCTGACTTTAAAGTCTATGCTGAAATATTTAGTTGTATACCACACAATTCCCTCGTACAGAGTAGCAACAGCTCTGCCATTAGGTATGCCCAACTGTTTAAGACACACCCTACGTGGCAAGTGTTTTGCAATCGCGGTACAAGCGGTATTGATGGCAGTATGAGCACCGCTATTGGGGCGGCTGTAGGAAGCCAGCGACCTACAGTATTCATTACAGGCGACCTCAGTTTCTTTTACGATAGCAATGCCCTGTGGAACAGATACCTGCCCAACAGTTTTCGCATTATATTGCTCAACAACCAAGGTGGCGGAATTTTCAGAATACTCCCTGGCGATACTTCCGATCCTAATTTCGAATTTTTCTTTGAGACCCCTCATAAGCTCACAGCCGAACACTTGTGTAAGATGTACGGTATCGGCTATCAGAAAGCTGGTAATCTTACTGATTTACAGAGAGATTTAGAGTGTTTCTTCAAGGAAAGCCAGCAGCCTAAGCTCTTAGAAATTCACACCCCTCGAAAAATAAATGATAAAGTTTTGTTAAAATATTTTGAGTTTCTAAAAAAATAACTACCTTTACGGCATTAATTTATAAAACATAACAAATTATGAGTAAACGCGATGAACTAATCGCTCTCTACACTCAAGATTTAAAAGAGAAATGTGGAGAAGCTACCCCTGATGTTGATTTCTTGACAAAGGTAACCGTAGGGTTAGGCCCTTCTATCTACAATGCCGATGCTTCTCGAGTATCAGGCTCAGACAAAACAGAAGTAGACCGTGTTAAACAAAACTTCCTCATCAAAAAGTTAGGCCTTACTGACAGTCCTGCTTTGGATCAAGCAATTGACGAAGTATTGGAAAAATACGGCAAATCTAACAGAAACAAATACCGCGCGGTGGTGTACTATTTGTTGGCTAAACATTTCAAAAAAGAAGATGTTTACAACAAGTAAGAAAAACATTAAGAAAAGGCTGTTCATCAATTTTGAACAGCCTTTTTTGTTATTATCAAGCACTACAAATCATAGTACAGTATTATGAGAAACTTTCTAAAACAAAAATCTCCTATGCTCTTTGCTTTAGAAAATAAGATGCTCTGAAAAAGAAATACATCGGCAGGAGGAACAAAAAAGCAAGAATTAACTTCCCTTTTCTTTGAAGCCAATCTCTTAAAAGCATCATTGAAGTATAAAAAAACTTCTTTTACTAATTTAGTTATTTGAACTGAAAAACTTCTTCCTTATTAGGGTATGTCAATATTTTGTTGTAATTTTGCACTTGTAAAATAACAGCTGAAAAATGACATTGAAAACCAATACCCTTTTTGCTTTTGCGCTTCTTTTCTCTACTACCTCTCTTACTACAGCACAAGAGCTACTTCCTCTATCTCTACATCAAAAAGAAGAACTTAAGGCACATTCGTGGGTACGAGAAACACCTTTCGAACAGATAACAATTAAGGAGGTAGGCAACCATATTAGTGCATTTAATGTCAATCCACAAAACGCTAATGAGTTTTTAGTAGCTCCTAAGCACGGTGGTGTATGGATTACTCAGAATGGCGGAGAGACTTTTGTCCCCTTGTGCTCTAATCTGCCTACCCAAAGTGTATTGGCATTGGCAATGCATTGGCCTTCTGGTACTTTGGCAGTAGCAACTTCTTATGGTATCTTTCTTTCTACCGACAGAGGAGCTACGGTTGAATTTAAAGGATTGGCAGGTGCTCAACACATCAGTAGCCTATATATCAATCCCGCTAACCCTCAGGAGATAGTAGTAGGAATCTTGGGCAACCGCTATAAAGCCGATGAGAAGCGCGGTATTTTCAAAACAACCGATGGAGGTAAAACATGGCAACAAAAGCTCTTCATCACTACTCGTGCGGGGATTAGTCAGATAGCAACATCTCCTGATGGTGCAGTACTTTTAGCTACAGCTTGGGATGTGAATGATACCCAGTGGGATAGTGCGCCTTATGGGGCAAATAGTGCTATCTACAAAAGTACCGATCAAGGCAATACTTGGACGAAAATTACAGGAAATAATGGTTTTTTACGCGGGAACTATATAGGAAAAATAGGAGTTGTAGCTTTCGATGCGCAAAACTACTATGCTGTAGTGGATAATCGCACTTATAAGAAAAAAGAGAGTAACAATAGTGTGCAAAAATTCTCTCGGATTCACCTCGTAGCTCAAGATTTCGATGCAATGGGCAAAGCAGACTTCCTTAATTTAGACGATAACCGCTTGAACATCTTTCTTCACAACCTAGGATTGGATAAAAAGTATCGCCCTAAGAACCTAAAAGATATGATAGCTGCCGATGTTACTTCGCCTGCTAAACTTATCAGTTACTTGGGGGTAAATACACAAGAAGTATTTGGAGCTGAAGTATACACCTCATCCGATGGGGGGGGCTCTTGGCAAAAAACTAATGAGAAACCTTTAAACGATGTCTATTATCAGAATGGTAATCATTTTGGTGGTATTGCAGTCGATACACGTGATAAGAATCACCTCTTTATCGCAGGCTATCCACTTTTAGAATCAACTGATGGAGGGGCTTCTTGGAAGAGCAAACAGCCTGTTTCTTTGCACCATAGCTACCAACAGCTCTATTGGCAGCAAGGCATATTGTTCTGTACTACTAAAAACGGACTACAGCTCTCTTTTGACAATGGAAGTTCTTTTGCGCTTAAAAATGTTCCCCAAGCAATGTCTTTTAGCCAACTGAGCTATGACAAAGGACGCAAAACACCTTATTACGTTAGCCAGCAAGCACTCTTAGCCCAAAACAATAGTCATTGGAATACTTTTAGAAAAGACATTCACTCTATTGATTTTGGCAATGATGGCTATGTAGCTGAACCTTATGGCAACTTTTTTACCTTCTTTCCTGATCGTGACCAGCTTTTTCCTTTAGGAAGTGTGTATTATGGAGAGAACAAAGCACCTTTGCGCTTCGGAAAGAATGCTCCGTTGCTCCTTTCACCTCAAAATAAGGATATTATTTATATAGGAAGTAACAAACTGCATATCTCAATGGACAAAGGCCGTAATTGGCGTACTATCTCTGATGATGTTACCAATGGCAACAAGCAGGCTAACAAAGCTTATGGAACAATTTCTGTCATTGCCGAATCTCCGTTTATGTTTGGTTTGCTCTACACAGGTAGCGATGATGGTATGATTTATACTAGCGACAATGGAGGAGTTTCTTGGAAACAGATTTACAATGCTTTCCCCCGTCCTCTAAAAGTAAATCAGCTTGTTGCTTCTCAGCATTACCGCAATAGAGTACTGACCTCTCTTGTCAGTACTGACGAGACTACAACCGACCCTTTCATCTTTATCAGCAATGATAATGGGAAGAGTTGGACAGACATTCATTCCAATCTTCCCGATGGTCGTGTGAATGTCTTGAAAGAAGACCCTAAAAACGAACAAATCCTCTATGTAGGAACTGACAATGGACTCTATATTTCTTTCAATTTAGGAGAAAGTTGGCAGCCTTTTAGCAAAGGGCTTCCTGAAACAGGAATCTCTGACCTACTAATTGATGAAGCTACAGGCGAAATGACAGTAGCTACCTTGGGTCGTGGTATCTTCCGAACCTCAATCAAGATGATGCAAGAGCTCCGTGTAGCTATTACTTCTCAAGAGTTTTATCCATTAGAAACGCATGTTGCAGTATCTTATTCTCCTTTATGGGGCAATGCAGCTAATGATTGGGAAGAACCCATAAAACCTAAAATCTATTTTTATGCATTTGCTTCTGAAGAAGGAACTGAAATACCTATAAAAGTAGTGAAAGGGCGCATTACACTCCAAGAGTTTATCTACAAAACTAACAAAGGATTTAACTACATCCCCTACGACCTAACTGTATCATCTGACGGAAAAGTAGCTTATGAGAAAAGTCTCCAAAGGATATTCTTACCCATAGCTACCGATGGCAATGTATACCTTCCAAAAGGGCGTTACACCGTGATTTTTACACTTCCTAACGGTTTTGATGAAGAAAGAACGTTAGAAGTAAAGTAATGCTGGACTGTATTATGCGAGACCTTTTACTCTAAAAAGAAAATCTAATAGAATAACTACTTATGAATAAGAGTTAGTAAAAGCTTATAAAATTAGGAGAGAGAAGTACGTACTGTTTACTTCTCAATTAAGAATTTATTATTATCTTTGTGATGTCAATATAAAAACTAATAATTATGATGAGGAAGACAACTAAGACCGTACTGTTACTTTCATCAATAGGGCTAATGATAGCCTGCGGAAATAACAAAAAAACAGAAAACACAATGAGTGAA
>CAUQNY010000038.1:0-19637 GCA_963519425.1 uncultured Capnocytophaga sp. | reverse complement strand
AATTAATGAAAAGAATTGTAGAACGTTCTCCCGTTTCCCAAAGTCAATTAGTATATAGCTAAATAGACACCTCAATTAATTTTTTTTGAAAAAACACCGAAGATTTAAAAATACTTTGTACCTTTGCAACATTATCGCGAAGGTACTTTTTATTTTTGACTTCATACTAATCTAATTAATTATATAAAATGAGTGTTACAAAAAAACTTAATCCCGACTATCTTTTCGAAACCAGTTGGGAGGTGTGCAATAAGGTAGGAGGCATCCATACCGTTATTGCTACTAAAGCACCTAGTATAGCCAAACAGTTTAGGAGCAAGTATATTCTCATTGGTCCAGATATTTGGCAACACAGCGAAAGCAAAGAATTCGTTGAGAATCCCGAAATGTTTAAATCGTGGCGTGTTAAAGCAGCCTCCGAAGGGCTTCGTGTACGTGTTGGAAACTGGAAAATAGAAGGAAATCCTATTGTCATTCTTGTTGATTTTTCTCATTATGTAAGTTCTAAAAACGACATTTTACGTTATTATTGGGATAAGTACCAACTTGATTCCTTCAATAGCCCTTGGGATTATGTAGAGTCTGTACTCTTTGGCTATGCAGCAGCAAAAGTGATTGAGAGTTTCGTGAAGTTTAATACTGCCTCTCGTGAGAATGTTATTTGCCACTTCCACGAATGGATGACAGGTAGCGGCCTACTCTATTTGGAAGACAAAATGCCTAAAATTGGCTCTGTTTTCACCACTCACGCTACTGTAGTAGGGCGTGCTATTGCAGGAAATGGCTACCCTCTATACAACCATATGAAAGGCTACAACCCCGAAGAAATGGCCTACCGATTTGGCGTACAGCACAAGCATTTCTTGGAAAAAGAAACTGCCAAAGTAGCCGACTGCTTCACTACTGTTAGCGAGATTACCGCTCAGGAAGCACTTCACTTCTTAAATAGAAAAACTGACGGCATTACCCCTAACGGGTTTAATGACAATATAGTGCCCGCAGAGGCTGCTGCTTTTGCTGCTAAACGTACTCAAGCAAGAGAAAAACTCACAGCAGTAGCACAAGCCCTCTTGGCACAACCTATAGCTGCCGATACTAAAATAGTAGCTATCAGCGGTCGTTATGAGTTCCGCAACAAAGGTATTGATGCCTTTATCGATGCGTTGGGGGCTCTCAACCGCAATCCTAAAAACAAAAAAGAGCTTTTGGCTTACATCCTTATCCCTACTGCCTACGAGGCACCTCACCAAGGCTTGTTGAACAATTTGGCCAACCCTCAGCAAGCAGTAGACAATGAGCAAAAGCACCTTACCCACATACTTCCCGACGTAGCCCACGATGTGATTATGAATCGCATCTACGAGCAGCAGCTTTTTAACCGCAAAGAAGATAAGGTAAAAGTGATTTTCTGCCCTAGCTACCTCGATGGGCACGATGGCGTTTTCAACCTTTCTTATTACGATTTGCTCATCGGCTTAGACGGTACCGCTTTCCCTTCTTACTACGAGCCTTGGGGCTATACCCCGCTCGAAAGTTTGGCTTTCAAAGTGCCTACTATTACTACTTCTTTAGCTGGATTTGGTAAATGGGTGAATAGCTATTACGCTGAAAAACAAAATGCTATTCAAGTAGTAGAACGAAATGATAGCAATTATGGCGATGTGGTAGCAGCAGTAAACAAAGCGTTTACAACTTTGTTAGACCTTCCTAAAGAAACTGCCGAGGCACTTAGAAATACAGCTGGAAAAGTAGCTGAAATCGCTCTGTGGAAGAACTTAGTCCAAAACTATATTAAAGTTTACGAATTGACTCTCGAAAATATTGAAGGCCGTATGGAAAAATTACCTCCTTTAGAAACTGATGGAGTAGCTTATTTAGAAAAATCAAAAGTAGTGAACGCGCCTAACTGGCGTAGTGTCATTATCCACCGCAATATTCCAGAAGCTTTGCAGCCACTTGAAGAATTGGCTAAAAACCTTTGGTGGTGCTGGAACGACGAAGCCTACGAAGTGTTCAAATATATCGATAAAGATAAGTGGATTAAGGTGCGCAAAAACCCTATTGCCCTCTTAGATAGCATTTCGTTAAAACGCTATGAGGAGCTACAAGAGGACGCTACCTTTATGCGTAATCTTAATAAGGTATACGATGATTTCCAAAGCTATATGTCTAAAAAAGCCGAAATGGGAAGTCCTACAGTATCCTATTTCAGTATGGAATACGGTTTGCACTCTTCTCTGAAAATCTATTCAGGAGGTTTGGGAATCTTAGCCGGTGACTACCTCAAAGAAGCTAGCGACAAGGCTACTAAAATTACAGGGGTAGGACTTTTGTACCGTTATGGTTATTTCACCCAAAAACTATCCTCAGCAGGGAACCAAGAGGCTGATTACGAAGAACAAGATTTTACCAAAATACCTGTTACACCTGTTTTTGACCCTGAAACTAACAAGTGGGTTATTGTTTCTATAGAATTGCCAGGACGTACCCTATACGCTCGTGTTTGGCGTGTAGATGTAGGGCGTATTGAGCTTTACCTCCTTGATACTGATTTTGAAAACAACCGCGAAGACGACCGCTCTATCACTCACCACCTATACGGAGGCGATTGGGAAAACCGACTCAAACAAGAAATGCTCTTAGGATTGGGGGGTATCAAGATGTTGCGTGCTTTGGGTATCAATAGCGAAGTATACCACTGCAACGAAGGGCACGCAGCTTTCATAGGTCTTGAGCGCCTTGGTGAATTTATTGAAAAAGAACAACTTTCTTTCTCTGAAGCTGTAGAAGTAGTACGTGCTTCATCGCTTTTCACTACTCACACCCCTGTACCTGCAGGACACGATGCTTTCGAAGAAGGACTATTGCGCGCCTACTTGGGTGGCTATGCCGATAAGTTGCACGTGAATTGGGAACAAATCCTTTCACTTGGTAAAATCAACTTAGGCAATCCTCACGAGAAATTCTCGATGAGCAACTTGGCAGCTAACTTATCCCAAGAAGTGAATGGCGTGAGCTGGCTACACGGCGAAGTGAGCAAAGATATTCTCAAAGACTTGTGGCCTGGCTATATGCCAGAAGAATTGCACATCAGCTATGTAACCAATGGGGTTCACCAACCTACTTGGACAGCTGGCTTGTGGAAGGAAGTAGAAAACGAAGTTTTTGGTAAAGATTTTAAAACTCACCACTACGACCCTAAGAGCTTTGAAGGAATTTATAAAGTATCTGACCAACGGGTTTGGGAAATCAAAACAGCACTCCGTTCAAAACTCTTGCGCCGCGTAGAACAGAAATTGCGCTTGGAAAAAAGTACCCCTTACTTCTCTCCTCGCCAGTTGGTAGAAATCAAAGAAAACTTGCGCGAAGATATTCTTACTATCGGTTTTGCTCGTCGTTTTGCTACCTACAAACGCGCTCACTTGCTCTTTACAAATATTGAACGTTTAGACAAAATTGTGAACAATCCAGAACGTCCTGTACAGTTTATCTTTGCAGGAAAAGCACACCCTGCCGACAAAGCAGGTCAAGATTTGATTAAGAATATTGTAGAAATCTCTAAGTTGCCACAATTCTTGGGCAAAATCATCTTCATCCCTAACTACGATATGGAGTTAGCTCGCCATATGGTACAAGGGGTAGACGTATGGATGAACACTCCTACCCGCCCATTGGAGGCTTCTGGTACCAGTGGCGAAAAAGCTGCAATGAATGGTACTATGCATTTCAGTGTGTTAGACGGATGGTGGGTAGAAGGCTATCGCGAAGATGCAGGTTGGGCACTCCCAATGGAACGCGCTTACGAAAACCAACAGTACCAAGACGAAATGGATGCTGAGATGATTTACAACATCATTGAAGACGAAATAGCGCCTGTGTTCTACGACAAGAATAAAGATGGTATTTCTTCTCGTTGGTGCGGATTCATCAAAAATACCATTGCAAAGGTAGCGGTAAACTTCACTACTACACGTATGCTTACCGATTATGAAAATCAGTACTACTATCCAATGGCTAAACGCGTAGCTACCCTAAAAGAAAACCATTTTGCTACTGCTATTCAAATCTCTGAGTGGAAACGCCGTGTAACACAAGAATGGGATAATATTAAGGTAGTGGGCTTCAAAGTGCCTAATCGCAACGAACAGCTTATCTCTATCGGTAAGAAGTACCAAGGAGAAATTACCTTGGAAGTAGGCGAGCTAAAACCAGAAGATGTGGGGGTAGAACTTGTGATAGCTCAACAGAAAGATGATAAATTCAAAGTTCTTTCTACTTCTGAATTTAATTTGGTAACTACCGAAGGAAACAAAGGTACTTACCAACTTGAAATAGCCTCAGAAGATCCAGGGGCATTGCACTTGGCAATTCGCATTTTCCCAAAAAATAGTTTGTTGCCTCACCGACAAGATTTTGCTTTGGTAAAATGGTTGTAATTGTTTAATTGTTAGTAAATTATAAATAAAAAAGCAAGTATAAGAGCCTTGATTTTACGGGCGTTTTTGAGAGCTTAATGTTAAATTTAAGAAAAAAAATGTCCGTAAAATTTAAAGGTTTCAAAATAATACTTATATTTGCGGCAAATTTTAAATAGTAATCAAAATTCATTTTTTAAGTATGAAGAAAATCAAAGTAACTTTATTTGCTTTGGCTGCTGCTTTTTCAGTAGGAGTTCAAGCACAAGATGAAAACAGTCCTTGGCAAATAGGATTTGGAGTGAATACCGTGGACATCCGTACTCCTATGGACTTCGGTTATGTACTGAAAGACTGGGCTGGTCCTAGTGATATCAACATCCTTCCAGCTGTTTCTCGCCTTTCTGTAGGTAGATACATTGGGAAAGGTTTCTCTGCTGAACTTTCAGGATCTTTGAACAAAATCGAAAAAGGTTTTGGATACAACAAAGAACTTGATAACAAAGTAGACCTATCTTTCTGGGCTGCTAACCTTGCAGGTCAGTACCACTTAAACACTCTTTGGAGTGGGCTTCGCTGGTTTGACCCTTATGCACAAGTAGGTGTTGGCTATGCTGCTATTGACAACGAAGGTAAATTCCGTGTTCTTGCAGGCGGTGGTGCAAACTTCTGGTTTACCGAAAACATTGGTATCAACCTACAAACTGCTTACCACCCTACTCTTAAAAACGAGTCTCAAGAAAACTATTTCCAACACTCAGCTGGTATCACTATCAAATTTGGTAAAAAAGACCGCGATGGTGATGGTGTAGCTGATAAAGATGATCTTTGCCCTGATACTCCAGGTAAAGCAGAACTTAAAGGTTGCCCAGACCGCGATAACGATGGCGTTGCTGATGATGACGATCTTTGCCCAGACGAAGCTGGTCTTGTAGAACTTAAAGGTTGCCCAGACCGCGATGGTGACGGTATTGCTGACAAAGACGATGCTTGCCCAGACGAAGCTGGTAAACCTGAATTCCAAGGTTGCCCTGATACTGATGGTGATGGTATCGCTGACAACGTAGACAAATGTAAAGATGTAGCTGGTCCAAAAGAAAACAACGGTTGCCCTTGGCCAGATAGAGATGGCGACGGTGTTCTTGACAAAGATGACGAATGCCCAGATGTAGCTGGTACTATTGCAAACAACGGTTGCCCTGAAGTAACTCAAGAAGTTCAAAAGAAATTGAACGACTTCGCTCGTACTATTTTGTTTGACCTTGGTAAAGCTACTATCAAACCTCAATCTGCAGATGTATTGAATAGCATCGTTGGCGTATTGAACGAGTTCAAAAATGCTAAATTCTCTGTAGAAGGTTATACTGATAGCACTGGTAACAAAGCTAAAAACCAAAAACTTTCTGAAGAGAGAGCTTACTCAGTTAAGGCTTACTTAGTAGATAAAGGTATCAATCCTGCTCGTCTTTCTGCTAAAGGTTTTGGTCCTGAAAAACCAATCGCTGATAACAAAACTAAAAAAGGTAGAGAGCTAAACCGTCGTGTTGAAATCAACTTAGTAAAATAAGTTTTCTCTTACACTTTTACCTTATAAAAAGAGGTTGTCCTACCCATAGGGCAACCTCTTTTTAATTACTAATTGTTAATTCTTCCTTATGTTATCTCCTATTGAAATTCAACTGCAAACCCTCCCCAATAACCCCGGTGTCTATCAGTTTTACGATGCCGATAATGTGCTTATTTACGTGGGTAAAGCAGTCAATTTAAAGAAAAGGGTGTCTTCTTATTTTCAAAAAACACACGACAACGCTAAAACAAGAGTGTTGGTGCGGAAAATCGTGCGCATAGAGCACATTGTAGTAGCTACCGAAAGCGATGCGCTTCTCTTGGAAAATAACCTTATCAAGAAATATCAGCCGCGCTATAATATTTTGCTCAAAGATGACAAGAGTTACCCTTGGATTTGTGTCAAGAAAGAACGCTTTCCGCGCGTTTTCTCTACGCGCCGTGTGGTGAAGGATGGCTCTCTCTATTTTGGCCCCTATACTAGTATGAAAACAGTGCATACTTTGCTAGACTTGTTTAAGGAACTTTTTCCCCTGCGGAATTGCAATTATGATTTGTCGCCTCAGAATATTGCAAATCATAAGTTCAAAGTTTGTTTAGAGTATCATTTGAAAAATTGCAAAGGGCCTTGCGAAGGTTTTCAGTCAGAGGAGGAATACAATGAAAATGTTCAGCAAATCGTTGAGATACTCAAAGGGAATTTTAAAGAAACACTGAAAAGGTTTAAGGAAGAAATGCTCGCTTTGGCTGCCGATTGGCGCTTTGAAGAGGCACAAGTGGTGAAGAAGAAATTGGAGAGTTTGGAGCATTACCAAGCTAAATCTACTATTGTAAGTAGCAAAATCAGCAATGTAGATGTCTTTTCTATTGTTTCAGACGAAGAGTATGGATATGTGAACTTTCTTCAGGTGGCCTATGGGGCTATTGTTCGTGCTCATACGATTGAAATTAAAAAGAAATTGGAGGAAACTGACCGAGAGTTGTTAGAATACGCTATCATAGACATTCGAGAACGCTTTTTCTCAAACTCTAAAGAGCTGATTTTGCCTTTTGAGGTTACACTTCAAGAAGGATTAATGCAAACAGTGCCTAAGATGGGCGAGAAAAAACAACTTTTAGAGCTTTCTGAGCGCAATGCAAAGCATTTCCGTATGGATAGGCTTAAGCAGGAGAAAATAGTAGACCCAGAAAGGCATACCAATAGGATTTTAACCCAGATGCAACGCGATTTGCACCTTTCTGTCCCCCCTGTGCATATTGAATGCTTTGACAATTCAAACATTCAGGGTACTAACCCTGTTTCGGCTTGCGTAGTGTTTAAGAATGCTAAGCCGAGCAAGAAAGATTATCGTCATTTTAATGTGAAAACTGTCGAAGGGCCTAATGATTTTGCTTCGATGGAGGAGGCCGTATACAGGCGTTATCGCAGGCTGATAGACGAAGAGCAGTCGTTGCCCCAGTTGATTATAATAGATGGGGGTAAAGGACAGCTTTCTTCGGCATTGAAAGCCTTGGAAGATTTAGACTTACGGGGCAAAATAGCTATCATAGGTATTGCAAAGCGTTTGGAGGAAATCTATTTTCCTGAGGACAGTGTGCCTTTGTACTTGGACAAGCGTTCAGAGACTTTGCGGGTTATTCAGCAGTTGCGCGATGAAGCGCACCGTTTTGGTATTACTTTTCACCGTCAGAAACGCAGCAAATCGGCTATCATATCTGAATTGGATGAGGTAGAAGGGATAGGCGAAAAAACGCGCGAGACACTGTTGCAACACTTCAAATCGGTGAAACGAATACAAGAGGCTACCGAGGAGGAACTTGTTAAAGTAGTAGGTTTCAGAGGGAAGAAAGTGTTTGCGTACTTTCATCAATCAATAGGAGAGTAATTTCTAATAGATTCTTTATAGTAGAGAGTAGCTCAAAAGAAAGAGCTTCAAAGAACTGCCAAAATGGCATATTGGCTGCTTTGGCAAATTATTTGCTATTCTAATAGGAGTTAAACTATAAAAGAAGATAATTATGATGGCTGAAGATATTCAAAAAGAGGGGCAACAGCCGGAGCCTGAGGTAACTGAAACCGAGGCTACTCAAGGAGCTGCCCAAGAAACAGCAGATGATACTCCACCTGCAGAAGAAAAGCAGGAAGATTTGTTAGCAAAAGAGAAAGATAGATACTTACGTCTTTTTGCTGAGTTTGAAAACTACAAAAAACGCACTACTAAGGAGCGCATAGAGTTGTTTAAAACGGCAGGGCAAGACATTTTGTCAGCTATGCTACCTGTGTTAGATGATTTTGATCGCGCTTTGACAGAGCTGGCAAAATTGGCCGATGAGCAAACGCTCAAAGGGGTAGAACTTATCTACAACAAGCTGATGAGTACGCTCAAATCAAAAGGATTGGAACAAGTAGAGGTTGCTGCTAATGATGTGTTCGACAGCGAGCACCACGATGCTGTAACCCAAATTCCTGCCCCTACCCCTGAGGCTAAAGGCAAGATTGTAGATGTTATCCAAAAAGGCTATAAGCTGGGCGACAAGGTAATACGCTTTCCAAAAGTGGTAGTAGCCCAATAACTAACAGAGAATGAAAAAAGATTACTACGAAATATTAGAAGTATCAAAAACAGCTACTGCAGCTGAAATTAAAAAGGCTTATCGCAAGCAAGCCTTAAAATACCACCCTGATAAGAACCCAGGAGACAAAGATGCTGAAGAAAAGTTCAAACAAGCTGCTGAGGCTTATGAGGTGCTGAGCGATGAGAATAAGCGCGCCCAGTACGACCGCTTTGGTCACGCTGCATTTGAAGGCGGGGCAGGAGGCGGAGGAGGCTTCTCTATGGACGACATTTTTAGCCAGTTTGGCGATGTCTTTGGAGGTCATTTTTCTGGTTTCGGTGGTTTTGGCGGTTTCGGTGGAGGTAACCAACAGGTGTATGTGAAAGGGGATAACTTGCGCATACGGGTGAAAGTTACTTTAGAAGATATTGTAAAAGGAACTGAGAAGAAAATAAAAGTCCGTCGGAAGGTGAAAGCTGAAGGGACGACCTACAAGACTTGCCCTACTTGTAACGGACGTGGGCAAGAGGTGCGCAAAGTGAACACTATGTTAGGGATGATGCAAACTGCTACTACTTGTACAGCTTGCGGAGGCTCAGGAGAAGTGATTGATAAACGTGCTTCTGATGCTGATGCTCAAGGACTTAAAACGATAGAAGAAACTATTCCGGTGAACATTCCTGCAGGAGTAATGGAGGGCGTTCAGCTAAAAGTGAGCGGCAAAGGAAACGAAGCTCCTACTAAAAATAGTGTGGCAGGCGACTTATTGGTAGTGATTGAGGAACAAGAACACGAAACGCTCAAACGCGAGGGCGACAACTTGCATTACGATTTGTACATTAGTTTCCCTGAGGCAGTGCTCGGCACTAGCAAGGAGATAGAAACAGTAACGGGCAAGGTGCGTATCAAATTAGAAGAAGGAATCCAGTCGGGCAAAATATTGCGTTTGCGCGGCAAAGGGGTGCCTAGCTTGAGCAATCATTCGGTGGGAGACCTCATTATTCACGTGAATGTATGGACACCGAAGAATTTGACTGACAAGCAAAAAGCTTTCTTTAAAGAAATGCAGGAAGAGAAAGGTTTTGCGCCTGAACCGAGTAGGGATGAGAAGTCTTTTTTTGAGAAGGTTAAAGAAATGTTTTCATAGGTTGTATTTATTTTTTAGACCGAAAGAGGCTGTCCCTCCCTATAAGGGGACAGCCTCTTTTTTATTTAAGTCTATTGTACTAAGTAGGAGACTTTGATAGGACGAAAGTTGCCTATGGAAAGAAAGCTGACTTCCGTACGCTTGATGAGCTGTTTGATTTTCGCTGAGGGAGTTTGTTTCGGAGAGATTTTTACGAGTATCTCCTTCATATACTCGTTGCGGATGCGCGAGATAAGAGGAAACTCTGGCCCTAAGACTACGGCTCCTTCTTGGTTTTGGAGTTGTTCTCTAAGGGCATTGGCAAACCATTCAGCTCCTTCGTTTACACGATTAAAATTGGGATGTTTGAAGTTGATTTTAATCATTTGAACAAAAGGAGGGTAGAGGAATGATTGTCGCTCTTCCATTTGGTATTGATACATTCCTTTGAAATCGGAGTGAATCACTTGCTGGAGTACCAAGTGTTGGGGATTGTAGGTCTGAATGAGTACTTTGCCTTGTTTGGCACTTCGTCCTGCTCGGCCTGAGATTTGCAATAGTAGTTGGAAACTTCGCTCATAGGCGCGATAGTCAGGCTGATGAATAGAAGCGTCGGCATTCATTACTCCTACCAAACCTACATTCTCAAAATCTAAGCCTTTAGAAATCATTTGGGTGCCTACTAATATTTGTGTTTCTTGTTGCTCAAATTTTGATAGTATTCTCTCGTAGCCGTATTTGCCATTGGTGGTGTCTTGATCCATCCGGTCGGTATGGGCATTGGGAAACAGAGTGGCTAATTCGTCGCTGATTTGTTCGGTGCCAAAACCTTTGGTTTTGAGGTCTACACTGCCACAAGCAACACAGTTTTTAGGCATTGGGATAGTATAGCCACAGTAGTGGCATCGCAACTGCTGGCTGGCTTGGTGAAAGGTAAGGCTGACATCGCAGTGAGGGCATTGGGGTACTGTGCCGCAGTGCATACATTGTACAATGGGGGCATAGCCTCTCTTGTTTTGAAAGAGAAGCACCTGACGGCCTTCTTCTAAGGTTTGACCGATTTCTTGAATGAGAATGTCTGAGAAGTGGCCATTCATTCGTTTGCGATGGTGCTTGTCCTTAATGTCAATAATTTCAATCAGGGGAGGTTGGAAGTTGGCATAACGCTTGTTGAGAAAAACGAAGCCGTATTTCTCTGTTTTTACATTGTGCATACTCTCTAAGGAGGGAGTGGCCGAGCCTAAGAGTGTTTTAGCTTTGAATAAGGAGGCCAGCATTACAGCGCTATCTCGTGCTTGTAGTCGTGGAGCAGGGTCAAACTGTCGGTAGGAGCTGTCGTGCTCTTCGTCTACTATCACTAAGCCTAATTCTCTGAAAGGGAGGTGTATGGCAGAGCGTACACCTACTATTAATTGGGCTTTAGAGCTGTTGTGTAGCACGTTGTTCCAGACCTCTACGCGCTCGTTAGTGCTGTATTTGGAGTGGTAGACTGATAGGCTATTGCCAAAGTACTGTTTTAACCTGTTGATTAGGTGTATGCTCAGCCCAATCTCTGGCAATAGGTAGAGCACTTGTTTGCCTTGCTGGAGGTATTGGTCTATTAGTTCAATGTAGATTTCAGTTTTTCCTGAAGCAGTAATCCCTTGAAAGAGTACTGTTTTTTTTGTCTCGAATTGAGCTTGAATGTGGTGTAGAGCTTCTTGTTGGGCAGGACTTAAGGTGTTTTTGCTGTGAGGATCGATATTAGAAAAACTTACGCGGTCTTTCTGAAGGTAGTACTCTTGAAAGATACCTTTCTCAATTACTGTTTTTAGGGTAGCAGAGGATACTTTTGAAAGTTCTAACAGAGTGTCGGCTTTCAGAGGTGTTTTCTGACGGTTTTTGTAGTCAAAATAGGCCATCAGTAGTTGCTTTTTCTTGGTCGATTTTCCCAGTAGGCTTAATGCTTCTTGCAGACCTGTTTCGGTTTCGTACTCAGGGGACAAGCGCAGGTATTTGATAAGCTTAGGTACGTATTTCTCGAATATCTTTTCCGAAACACGGGCAGCTCCCTTTTCTACTAAACTTTTGATGACTTTTAGAGTTTTCTTTTTCGGAATGATTTTGCTTACTTCACTTCCTTTCAGTATTGTCTTGTAGTGTAAGGCCTCGTAGACTTGCCACTCATCGTCAGTGAACAAAGCTGTTTCCATATTCTTTTGGGCAATCTCTATAAGAGTTTCGCTTTCCAACAAAAATACTGAAGGGAGTGCGGACTTGAGAACCTCGCCCAAAGAGCACATATAAAATTGTGCTATCCACTCCCAGAAACGCAGTTGTTCGAGGGTAACAATAGGGGCTTCGTCCAAGATGTATTCAATGTCTTTGGTCTCGTACGATGGTTCGTTTTGGTGAATGCTCTGTACCAAGGCTGCATATACTTTAGCTTTTCCAAAAGGAACAGCTACGCGCATACCAGATTGTAGAAAGTGAGCTTCTTCCTCGTTGATGCGATAGGTGAATGGCTTAGGAAGTGCCAATGGTAGGATAACATCAACAAAGTACATCAATCTTGTTTTTTGAGTTTTAAGAGGGTTGCATTTAGTTCAAAACCTAATAGGAGAATGTTGGCATTCAGCCAAATGTACAGCAAAAAGATAAGTAGTGCTCCAATAGAACCGTACAGCTGGTTGTATTGAGAGAAGTTCTCAATGTAAATGCCAAAAAAGTAGGTGGTCAATCCGAAAAGGAGTACTGTGAAGAGTGATCCTGCTGAAAAGAAGTTACTTTCACGACCTTCGATGGTGCCAAAGTAAAATAGAATAGACGTACCCAAGTATGTAATCAAGGCAACGAAGCCTATCTTAGAGATTTTTAGCAGGGTCGCATTGTCGGTAATGAAGTTGATCTTATCTAAGTAGGGCACTAAATACACCTCATAGTAGATAAAGATCACTACAACCAGCAAGATGAGTAACGCCAAGATGATAGCTACCATTAGGGCGTAAAGGTATTGCTTAATGTAAGTACGCGTCAAGTGGATGTGATAGGAGAACTCAAAGCCGCCAAAAATAGCCACGATGCCATTGGTCATCAAGAAGATCGAGAGAATGAAGACAGAGGAGAGAAGTCCTCCGCGCTTTTTCTCGGCAATGTCAAAAAAGATATCTGAAAAGAAGTCGTGGGTACCAGGGGGTAACAAATCGTCTATGAAAACCCAGAAATCTACTTGAAAGTCCTCAATAGGGATGTAGGGTATCAGGTTAAGAATGAAGAGCAAGAAAGGAAATATAGCTAAGAAAAAGCTGTACGAGATAGCACTCGCACGGTAGGTAACAGTACCTTTTACAAGTCCTGCAAGGTAAAGTTTCAAGAGGTCGTATAGAGAAAAAGCATTCTTCGATAGTGGAATCCCTTTTAAAAGCTGTACCAAATGCTTGATAAGCGGTAGATTAGTGATTTGTTCTTTCAGTGTCATCAGTTTGTTTTTTTAAGCGTTCCCAAAGATTTCCTAACCACCAATAAGGTATGATGGCACATAAGAAGAGCAGTAGCCAGAAGCCTATCAAGAAAATGACGATAAAAAGTAAGAAACCAAAATACATACTGAAAAGGTTTAGGCTACCATAAGATAGGCTTTTGGCCTACCGAAACTAAATAGGCATTCGCCCGACTGAAATGCTTGTTGCCAAACCAATAGCCTCGGTTAGCACTCAAGGGCGAAGGGTGTCCACTTGTTAGGATACAGTGCTTCTGAGTATCGATCAGTGGGATTTTCTTTTTGGCATAGCTCCCCCATAGCATAAATACTACGTGCTCTGCTTCAGCAGAAACGGTACGTATTACAGCATCGGTAAAAGTCTCCCATCCTTTGTTTTGGTGGCTTCCAGCTTCTCCTGCGCGCACGGTGAGAGTGGCGTTTAGCAGCAACACCCCCTGCGAAGCCCAACGTTCTAAATTGCCGCTGATAGGGTAGGGCACCCCTAAGTCCTGTTCTATTTCGCGAAAGATGTTCACTAACGAAGGAGGGTGAGCAATCCCATCGTGTACCGAAAAGCACAAACCATTAGCTTGTCCTGCTCCGTGATAAGGGTCTTGGCCTATAATCACTACTTTTACTTCGTCCAATGGGCAATGGCTGAATGCCGAGAAGATTTCTCGCCCCTTCGGATAGCAAATATGCTGGGCGTACTCAGCTTTTACAAACTGAATGAGTTGCTCAAAGTAGGGGGAGTCGAATTCAGTTTGTAAAACCTGTTTCCAGCTGGGGGCTATTGATACTTCCATTATTTTAATTCTTTAATCTCCATATTGTCGTACTGTACAATGTACACTCCTTGGTTTTCGTATCCTCCACCTTTGTAAGGACTCTTAAGGTAAGCAAACTTGTTTTCTAGAAACGAAGTCTCGCCAACGCGTGCATTGCTATTGGCAAAGTTGCCTGTTACTCCTAAGCGCAAAACGGCGTCCATAGTCAGGTCAAAACCACGAACTGCGTACTTGTTGGGCAAAATGCCATAGGTCTTTAGGTATCTGGTTGAGAAAGTATCGCTTCCGTTAGAAAACTTGTTCACTGTAGGGTAGGTGAAACGCAGATCGGAGAGCTGATTGTTAGACAAGCTACTTGAATCAAACACTGTTCCGCGCTCTACGGTAGCCAATACAATTTTAGGGCTCACGTTGTTCTTCTTTGATTTCAGTGCGTTGTGCAATAGTCTTACTGCCATTGATACATAACCTATGTCATTAGATTGTATAAGAACTAAATTCTCCTTGCCATAGCTCAAAGCATTTGCAAAACCATTGGCCGACATTTCGGTTACTACTTTCGCATTAGGGAATACACGCTCTAACTTTTCGCGTAAAGCTGCATTCTTGCTGTCTGCCAACAGAAGTATATTGTCTTCCGAATAGTTCTTGCTGATAAACTCTACCATTTGTGCTTGTAGTACCTCTTCAGAAGGCAAAGTTTGGTACACATTAGGGCTTAACGCAATGTTCTTGTTGGCCATTGGTGCCAATAAGGCTGTGTTAGGGTTTGTTACAGCAGCAGTCAAGCTGTTGAAAGATTTGGTGCTAAAAGGGCCTATTACCAACTGAGCGTTTTGTACACCTGGGTTGGCTATTGTTTTTTTCCAGTCAGTTTCGCTGTCGAACACATTCACTTTGAACTTGTAGCCCATCTTTTGGAGTGAATCCAAAGCTATCAAGGCTCCTGAGTAAAAGTCGGTAGCTACGGGGGTTACTTTGTTTTCAGTTAAGCGTGCTTTGAGGGCAGTCATTTTGTCACTTCCCGATACATCAGCTACTTTAAAAGGCAACAAGTAGGTGATTTCCTTCACATTCCCTGCCGAAGACATCGAGCGCAAAGAGTTATTAGAGTTCTCGAAGTTGTAGTTTGCATTGCTGAAATAAGAGCTTTTGAAGCGTTCGTAGTTTTCCTTAGGTACCCAAATCTGTGCATCGTTTTTCAATCCTTCTTTTAGCTCTGGGTTGAGCTTTAAGAGCTCAGCCTCGGTGAGTCCAAATTTGCGCTCCAAACTGAAAAAACCTTCTCCTTTCTCTACATAGTACAATACTAGCTCCTTGTTGGAGCTAGGCTGTTGTGGCTCACTGCTGTCTACAGCATTAGCAGGAATCCAAATCTCTTGTCCTTCTTTTAGGTTGTTAGCGTTGAACCCTTTCTCGTTTTTGTTCATTCGCTCAATCTCTTCCACGCTGATGTTGTGGTTTTTAGCTATCTTCCACAGTGTTTCTTGAGGTTTAACTACATAGCGCTTTTGTCCTTGAACCCCTTTTTGTACCATATCGGGAGTTTTGCTGAACAGAGGAATAGTGATGCGCTCATTCTCTTGTAGTTCCCGGCTGTACAAATCTAAGTTGTAGCGTTTCAAATCGTCGATTGAGATGTTGTACTTTTGAGCCAAGCCAAAGAAAGTCTCTTTGCCTTGTACTACGTGCGAAGTGAAGCCCACTGGGCGCTGTGTACTATAGTGTTTTACCTTGCTTGTAGGAATATTAATGGTTACTCCTTTTTGTATGCCATCTTTAAGGCCAGGGTTCAGCTTGAGAATGTCTGCTGGCGAAAAGCGATAAGTTTTAGCAATGTTCTCAATGCTTTCGTAATTGCTGGCCGTATGTTTCTGTGATTGTGCAGAAAGCCAATGAAGTGATAGGAAAATGGTTAGTGTTAATAAGTGTTTCATACTATTGAAATAATGACTTTTCTTTGTTCTTTTTACTCGGCATATTGCCGTAGAACTTAGCCAAAGTCTCAAACCTTGGCTAAGCTTATAACGCAAAAGCGATTCAAAAACAGTAATGGGGCTATTCCCACTCGATAGTGGCGGGCGGTTTGCTGCTGATGTCGTACACCACGCGGTTAACCCCTTTTACTTTGTTGATAATCTCGTTTGATACTTTTTGCAAGAAAGCGTAAGGCAGGTTCACCCAGTCGGCAGTCATACCGTCTACACTCTCTACTGCGCGTAGGGCTACTACTTTCTCGTAGGTGCGCTCGTCGCCCATTACGCCTACGCTGTTGATGGGCAGTAGAATAGCTCCTGCTTGCCACACTTTGTTGTATAGGTCGTTAGCTTTTAAAGCATCTATAAAAATAGCATCTACCTCTTGCAAGATAGCTACCTTCTCGGCCGTTACATCGCCTAAAATACGAATGGCCAAACCAGGGCCAGGGAAAGGGTGTCTGCCCAATAGTTCGTCGGCAATGCCTAAGGTTTTGCCTACGCGGCGTACCTCGTCTTTGAAAAGCATACGCAGAGGTTCTACCACTTTCAGCTTCATAAAGTCTGGAAGCCCCCCTACGTTGTGGTGCGACTTGATAGTAGCCGATGGCCCTTTTACCGATAGTGATTCTATCACATCAGGGTAGATAGTTCCTTGGCCTAACCAGCGTGCATCAGTTATTTTATGAGCTTCGTCGTCGAATACTTCAATAAATACCCTCCCGATGGTTTTGCGCTTTTCTTCAGGGTCTGACTTGCCTGCCAAAGCCGACAGAAAACGCTCCGAAGCATCAACTCCTTTTACATTCAGTCCCATTCCCTCGTACTGCTTGAGCACATTAGAAAACTCGTTTTTGCGCAACAAACCGTTGTTTACAAAAATACAGTGCAACTGGCTGCCAATAGCCTTGTGCAACAATACTGCCGCTACAGTAGAATCTACTCCTCCCGAAAGGCCTAACACAACTTTTTCGTTGCCTACCTGTTCTTTCAGTTGGGCTACAGTCATTTCTACAAAGTTGTCTGAAGTCCAATTAGGGGTCAGTTTGGCTATTTTAAATAAAAAGTTAGAGAGCAACTTCATCCCATCGGTAGAGTGCGACACTTCAGGGTGAAACTGAATTGCATAAGTATCTTCTCCTTTAATCTTATAGGCAGCATTTTCCACGTCCTGAGTACTAGCCAAGCATTCCCCTCCGGTTGGAAGTTGTTTAATAGTGTCGCTATGGCTCATCCACACTTGGCTGTCCAAATCGATGCCGTCAAAAAGAAGGTTAGTAGGCTCTATATAGCTCAAGTAGGCACGGCCGTACTCGCGAATGTTCGAGGTAGCAACCTTCCCTCCGCCAAAGTGTGCCAGATATTGTGCCCCATAGCATACGGCTAGCATAGGTTTCTTGCCTTTCAAGGCAGATAAGTCAGGGTGCAAAGCCTCAGCACTGCGTACCGAATAGGGCGAGCCAGAGAGGATAACTGCTGAAAAATCGTCTAAATTCTCAGGCAAGTGGTTGTATGGGTGCATCTCGCAATACACATTCAGTTCGCGTACGCGGCGAGCAATCAGTTGGGTATACTGCGACCCAAAGTCTAATAATAATAGGCGTGAGCCTTCAAAGCTATTCTTATTCATTCCCTAAGGTTTCAGCTGCTTTTAGTACAGCTTGTTTTAAATCTTCTTTGTAATCAATCATTTTTTGTAAAAGGGCTGTGTCTTGGCACGATAGAATTTGTACCGCTAACAGACCTGCATTTTTAGCCCCATTTAAGGCTACTGTTGCTACGGGTACACCCCCAGGCATCTGCAAAATAGATAAAACAGAGTCCCAACCATCTATGGAGTTACTACTTTTTACGGGAACGCCAATCACCGGGAGCGGCGATACCGCTGCTAGCATACCAGGCAAATGAGCAGCGCCTCCAGCGCCTGCTATAATTACCTTAAACCCTTCTGAATGAGCTCTTTTCCCGAACTCAATCAGTTTTTCAGGAGTGCGGTGTGCCGAAACGATGTCTACCACTGTTTCAATGCCAAAAGATTTGAGTACCTCTATGGCGCCTTGCATCACAGGCAAGTCGCTCTGGCTACCCATTACTACAGCTACTTTCATTAGAAAACTTTTTTCGGCAAAGATACAAAAAAGTTTACAAGCTCCAAGAAATCAAGTTTTAATTTTTGACTTAGGTTGGGTAGTGCCGAGTTTGTTTTTGATGAGTCCCTCGCTATTCGAAAGAAGTTTGTTTGGCAATGATAATACTTTTAGATAAAGAGTGAACATTGTATTTTGGGGTTTGTTCTCCATTTCACCTTCCAATAGACCGCTGCTTGGCAGTTCTGCTGAAATGTGCAAAATTAGAATTCAGTTATTTCTTTTTTATATATACTCTTTTTACTATCTTTGTCGTCTAAAAAGAACAGATGTATGAATCGCGCTGACTTTCTTAAAACCTTAGGGCTTGCCTCCTCAGGCCTTATCTTGCCCAAAAATCTCTTGGGGCGAAATCTCGTGAAGATTTATGACAACTATCTTCGCGGCTTGCCCTACTACCACTACAAAACGCTTAAGAATCAGCTTAGCCAAGGAGACTCTTTGCAGCTCCTCAGGGAGCCAGACAATGCCTACGATGCCTTTGCGGTAGCCGTTTATGTGGGAGACTACAAGTTGGGCTATCTTCCTGCTTTTGAGAATATCGTTATTGCCAATATGCTCGACGCTCAAGTAGCCCTTACAGCACAAGTAAGCGACCATAACCCCGATAATGACCCTTATCAGTACGAAGTGTTGGCCGTTGAAATCTTTGCAGAACTCATTACCCCCACACCACAGTTGCTCACCGAGCTGCAAAACGCTCGTGCCAGCGATGCTGAGGATATTTATAGAAGAGGCTATTTTTCTTAACTTTGAACAAGATATAATTAAGAAGTGTTTTTAGCACTCTCGGTTGCCTCACGACACACGAATATTCTTTATGCCAAAAGATAGGTTTGAAGAACAAAGAGCAAAGTTTTCAGTCCCGCATCAAGAATAGAAAAAATTTCTGTTAGGGGCGTCTTGGGCAACACTCGGAGTTACTCGTAGACATAGTGTAGGCATAGTGAAGGAATAGTGGAGACGAAGCGAAGACAACGTCCAATTTCATCAAGAGTCAATAATAGAAAAAATTTCTATTGTGAGCATCTTGAGCAACTGTCGAAGTTACTTGGAGACAAGACATAGTGGCGACGAAGCGAAGATAAAATCCAATTTCATCAGTTCGTCTCTTTCCTCTTTTCAGTTTTCAACAACGCAAATACGAGTTTTATTTCATTTAGCAAGGGAAAATTAATGATTTTTCCTTGCTTTTTTATTTTTGTCAACTGCACACAAAAATAAAAAACAAACCCTTATTAAAAAGTTACTTTTGTTGCTGAATTTAGGTCTTGTGGCATAATATACATTATAACTTTGTAAAACATTCTCTTAACAGCAAGTTTTTAGATTTTATTTTGTATATTTGCATTTGTAATCAATTATTTTCAAAAAAATGATAGAGATTTTAGCTGCTATTTTTACTGTTTTTGTAATGCTTGAGCATTTGTATATTCTCTATATGGAAATGTTCGCTTGTGAAACTCGCGGTAAAGCATTCTTTGCCTAAGCTATGCCTGCTATCATAGCTATTTGCCTTAGTCTAGCAGCTTAATTTCTTCCAATTTACTAATATGTTAAAAGATATTTTACACTTCCGCAGGGCGGTACGTTATTACGCTCC
>CAUQNY010000037.1:0-19800 GCA_963519425.1 uncultured Capnocytophaga sp. | reverse complement strand
ACGATTTCGCCTTCGTTGGGGATAATGGTTTGTATCTCGGCATCGGCAGGAGCAAAGACTTTGGCTCCGTCCTTATAAGCATTTACCTCTGTAATGACTCCTTGCGCTTGTGCTACAAGTGCTTGGGCGGCGGTTTTATCCTCTACACGGGCTCCGTTCTTAGCCATTTCGTACTGGGATTTGGCAGCCTCGGCTTGCTTTTGTAGGGCAATCATCTGGGTGTAGGCTTCGTCTTTCTTTTGGGCAGGTAGTACCTTTTCGTTATACAAGTTGCTTACGCGTTGGTAGGTTTTCTCGGCGAGCTCGGCAGCCGCTTGTGCTTGTTGCCATACGTTGTAAGCACCTTGAATCTGTTCGGCACGTGCGCCACTTTGGGCTTTGTCAGACTGGGCTTGTGCTGCCATACGCGCTGCTTGTGCTTGTGAGAGTTTGGCATCGAGTTCGGTGCTCTCGAGTTCTAAAAGCAAGTCGCCTTTGCGCACTTGGTCGCCTTCTTGTTTGTAGATAGCTTTTACCCTACCAGGTACTTTGGGAGCGACATTTATCTGTTTGGCTTCTACTTGTCCTTGCAAATAGACGGGTTCGCGGTCGGTAAAGAAGTAGATTGAGAGCATAAGTACTGCTGCAAATACGGCAATAGTGATGATAAGTCCTGTGATATTTTTCTTTTTCATCTTGTTATAATTATAGTGTATTTTAAATTATAGGCTATTTGGTCATTGAAGTGAACTTCTGGCTCATTCCGCAGGTTTCGAGGAGTTGGGCGAGGGTTTTGTCCATTTCAAAGAGGGCTTGGTAACGTTTGATTTTGATAGACGCCAAATAGAGGTTGGCATCGGCGACATCGGTGGAGGTGGAGAGGCCTTCGGCAAAGGCCTTATCGCGGGCGCGCACTAACTCTTCGGCAAAACGCAAACTCTCTTCTAAGCTGAGGTACTGTTCGCGTTGTTTTTCAATCTCGGTGTACTGTTTTTTGACTAAGGTTTGGACGTCCTTTTCGGCTTGAGCAGTGATGAGCTCGACGCTTTCGCGGAGTGCTTTGGCTTGTGCTATTTTGTGTTTGTCTTGCAGTCCGTTGAAGAGATTCCACTGCAACCCTACCCCTACTACCCAATTGTCGGGTTCGGTAAGGGGGAGGTTTTCGCTCCACAAGTATTTTTTGCCCACTGCGGCTACATCGGGGAGGTAGGCTGCCTGATGAGCTTTCACATTTTGAGCAGCCATTTGGGCTTTCAGCTTGGCTTGCACAATGAGTGGGTAGTTTTCTTTGGCTTGCTGCTGATAGTACTCTAATGTTTGTAGTGGAGCTACCTCGAAGAGCTCGGTAGTGAGGGCTGTAAGAGGCTGTTCGTCTATACCCATCACTCCATAGAGGGCTGTTTGCGCTAACTGCATATCTTTTTCGGCAGCTAAGACCTCGCGCTGAGCATCGGTAACGGCTTTTTTAGCTTGCATCACCTCTACTGAAGCAATCATACCGTTTTTTTCGAGTTTTTGGGCATTCTCGTAGTGATATTCTGCAGTAGCAAGCGATTGACGACGCACCTGTAAAGCTTTTTCGGCTAACTGACGTTGGAAATAGCGTTCAGCTAACTCGCTTATCAGTACATTTTCGGTTTTTTGGCGTTCCACAGTTGCCATTTCGGTATTGAGGGTTCCTATTTTATTAGCTACTCGTACCTTTCCACCAGCAAAAAGCACCCATTTAGCATCGGCACTTACTTTCCAGATGTCTTGTTTCTGAAATTCATAGCGCCAATCTTGGGCAAAGAGGGGTTGGATACGATTAGACAAAGCTCCCGCTAAACGCTGTAACGGAGGCAAAGGCATTTGTGCTAACTGACGGAATACACCTCCTATTTCAGTTTGCAAAGGCGCTTTATAGTCGTTAAAGCTCAGCGATAGCGGGTCGGCAAGATGCAGATAGCTGGCATTGAGACTGAGCTGGGGCAAGTAGAGCCCTTGATAGGTTTTCTTTCCTTGAGCTGCTGCCTCGGTTTGCTTTTCTACTCCTTTTAGTTTTTGATTGTAGTTTTGCATCTGCTCTAAGGCTTCAGGCCACGAGAGCGACTGCGACCACACGGGGATAGCAAGGAGGCAGGAAAATGACACATATAAGATAAGTCTGTTCATAAAAACTTGTACTTTTGTTTGACGGGGCAAAATTACGGCGTTTTCCTGAAAGAGAGGGCAAGAAAAATAAGAATGTTTTTAAGATAGAATAAAAAAGAAGCTCAGCCGTTAGTGGTTGCAACGAAAAAATGAAAAGTGAAAAGCAAAAAGTGCCTCCCCCCCTGCCTGCTGATCTCTAAAAAAATTGACAGTGCTTTTTGAGGCATACAAAGGACTGAGCGCCCCTCAATGCCGGATTATACCCAAACTTAAAAAATAAAAATGTGCGATAGAGCAAAGTTTTCGTCCCATATTATAAAATTTGTCAAAAAAATACTGTAAATTTGTGGCGTGATAGAAGATAGGTAATAGCCCGCAGTCGCTTTGGCAGACAATCCCTCGCATACCCAGCTACAAGTATTTGCTGGCTACGGGGGAACGGGGCACAGCGTTCGCATTTAAAAGCCTAACCCCCGTTCCCCTCACATACTCCGCTCTCGCGGACTTTCCGAAAGGAAGGGGCAATCCTCAAAAGTGACTTTTAAAAGAGAAAATATCTAATATTTCCTACTATTTTTTGTGGTTTATTAATAAAGTATAAACCTATTATCTTAAATGCGAATGCCGTGCTCTTGTTCGAATTTTAGAAGGTTAGTGCGATATTCGTCTATCTGATGATAGTTGTTGCTAATAGCCCACTCAAAAAGTTCTCTGCGCTGCTGAGAGGTAATGGCAGCGTGAATTTTCATACAGTCGGCCTGTGGAAGGAGCAATATGTACTTAATGATACGGGTATTGAATGCAAAACGGGGAGAGTGCATCAGAGAGATGAGGTCTTCGACTGTTTTGACAGCAAAGTAGTTGAAGTGGTTTTCTATTTTGGGATCAATGTCCTTATTGGTGAGCTCGGCATAGTACAAAAAGAAGAAGTCGCCTTGCACATCGTATTGTTTGAGAATACGGTTTACGGTATGTTCGTGGCTACCTGTAATCTTGATATCGTCTATGAGGAGACAGCATTTTCCTTCTATGAAGGTGCGGTCGATGTAGTAGGTGTCGTTTGCGATGAGGTTCACACGCTGTTCATAGCTCATATTGCCGTAGTCCTGCACATAGGTCTGATTGCGGTGAATCTTGGCAGTTACACAAGAGCGGCGGTTGTGCTTAAAGAGAAAGTAGTTCAGTTCTGTGCGAAAGTAATGGCACAAATAGTCTGAAGCTGTAGGGATAGCGTAGTAGGGACTAGGCAAAATCAGTATCTCCTGTTGTGCCAAAACAAAATCGGCATACTTAGCGATGAAGCCGGCAAAGAGCTCCTTGCCGAACTGTTCGGCTACGGCGGTATCGCCAAACTTAAAACGACTGTAGGCTGTTTGGCTGAAAGAACAAGCCTCGGCTTGTGTAATCTGGTGTAAACTATATCTTTGATTCATAGGTATTAAAATTCAAACTGAAAAGCGTGTAGACCTGCCTGTTGTGCTCCTTGCACATCGGCAATGGGGTTGTCGCCTATGTGCACAAATTGGTTTTTGTGCAAGGGGCGCAAAGCGAAGGCTCTCTGGTAGGCTTCTTCAAACACTAAGGGATTGGGTTTGGCGTTCCCTAGCTCGTCAGAATACAGTTCAAAAGCAAAATAGGAAGCTAGTCCATAGTGCTGAAGGACTTGGTGCAAAAGGTTCCCCCTAATAAAAGCGGTATTGCTGAGCAAACTGACTGTTTTTCCTTGCGCACACAAGCTGTTCAAGAAGTGGCCTACTTCAGGGTTTATGAGCTGTGGCCTATAGGAGAAGAAAAGGGCATCGTGCTGCTCCCAAAAGTCTGGCCACGAAAAGGAGATTTGCTGAACGCCTAAGCGTCTGAAAATCTCAGCAAATAAGTCATCGGCATAGAGATGTTTTCCGGTGCGCTCGGAGAGGGCATTGGCCTCCAGATCTACACTGCGGAGTATGTGCTGCACCTCCTGCAAGGGCTGTGAAATCCCTAGAAATTGCTTCAACCAACGGGCGCGCGCCTCCTTAAAATCAGGATGGGAGCGAATGAGCGTAAGCCACATATCAAACGAAAAATGCTGGTATTGGGCAGTGTTAAGCTTTTCAAAAGAGGGCATAAACAGTACTTTTAAGGGGGCAAATATACATTGTTTTTTGGAATCGGCAAAGCAGCGCGCTCCACAAGGGCAGATAAGGGGTGCCTTGGACAAAGGGGGGGGCTAAATAGGAAAGACGAGGGGTAATTGTTTTTTCTGCCATTCGGCATTTTGGCAGAAACACTGAATGGTCAGGGAGTAGGTTTGTTCTTCGCTTCGTCTACACTATGTCTTCACTTCGTCTGCACTATGCCCTAAGGAGAAAGTTTTTCTTTTATAGGTTGCAGAGGCAATATTTTGTGCATTTGGCTTCCCTAACTTTTTCTTCCTTGCTCTTGCTTTTTGAAAAAAAGGTTGTATCTTTGCCGAAAATTTCCCTTTGGTCTTGTAGTTCAACGGATAGAATAGAAGTTTCCTAAACTTTTGATCCAAGTTCGATTCTTGGCAAGACCACCATTAACGTTATATTTTTATGAAAGACCTAAACGTTTACATCGAAGAATTGCTCTACAAACATCAATGTGTTATCATTCCTAAGTTTGGAGCTTTCATATCTAACAGAAAATCAGCCCAAATGGCTGAGGACAAATCTTTTGACCCCCCAAAACGAGAACTTACTTTTAACGCAAGCCTGAACTCTAACGACGGTTTGCTCATCAAATACGTTTCGGAACAATCGGGTATAGAATACAACTTAGTGGAAGATTATATCAACCTTGCTGTAGAGGGTTGGAAGCGGATTCTCCTACAAAATCAGCCTCTGATATTAGAAAAGATAGGAACTCTTCGGCAAACAAGCGAAGGCCGTATTTCGTTTACCCCAGTAGATGAGGTAAACTACTTGACAGACTCTTTTGGAATGACGCCATTCATTCCTCACGAAGTGCCTTCGGCAGACTTTCAAATCAGTGAGAACCAGATTAAACCAACGCTGAACACTACCCCTACTCTTCCGCCAGAAGAAGACCAACTGCCTTTGGTGGAGAGCCCTATCAACCAGATTTCTATACCTCAGCCTACTGTGGGAGGTTCTGCCAACGACAAGAAAGGCAAAAAGGGCAAGAAAGAGAAACCCCAAAAGCCTGCTGCGGAGAAGAAACCTTTTGTTTTCCGCCCTTACTTGAAATACACTGCAGTGGCTGCCGTAGGATTGGCCATTTTGGCTTATGGTGCTTATCTTTTCTTTGGCGAAAAGGTTGTTACTGCCCCAACTACAACTCCTGACTTTGCCGTTACTGACAGTTTGGTACAAGAACGCTTGAACCAAAAGCTGAGCGAGGCTGCTGTTTTCACTCCTCCTATTACGATGCCGACCATCAGTATGCCTGTGGAGAAAGTAAAGGCTAAAGCTACTACGCAAACAGGAGAAGACACGAGCAACAAGCCTTCTGCAAATGGCGAAAGTTCGACTACTGCAAGCAGCAACAGCAGCAGTACTAATGCTTCAAGCAGCAGTACTAATGCTTCAGGCAGCAGTGCTAGTTCTGGAGGGAACACTTCTAACGCGAAATTGGCTGCCAAGAAGTATCAGGTGATAGCAGGGTCGTTCAAAGAAGAGAAGAATGCCCAAACAAGAGTACACCAGTTGCACCGCTTGGGCTACAAGAACGCCTTTGTATTAGGGCTGAACTCGAAAGGGCTATACCAAGTGAGCTACGGTGGCTTTGACTCAATGGACGAGGCTAAGCTGATGCAGAAAGAGATTAAAGCCTCAAAAGAAGAAAAGAAATTAGACGGAGGTTGGATCCTCACCCAATAATAGAAACCAAAAACACTATGATGCAAGCAAAAACTCCTGCTCAGTCTCGTACAACTACTACAGACCTTGTACTCCCTGGAGAAACCAACCACCTAAATGCTATGTTCGGGGGCGAACTGCTCGCCCGTATGGATAGGGCTGCAAGCATTGCTTCGCAACGCCACGCAGGCTGTGCAACAGTAACGGTATCGGTAAACCACGTAGCCTTTACCCACAGTATTCCTGTGGGGAGTGTGGTAACGGTAGAGGCCGCTATCTCGCGTGCTTTTTCTACCTCAATGGAAGTGTACATAGATGTTTGGATGGAAAATATGTTAGGCGAACGCACTAAGGCCACAGAGGCTATCTACACGTTTGTAGCAGTAGACCAGCACAATCACCCTGTGCGCATTCCTGAGCTCTTGCCAGAAACAGACTTGGAACAATCGCGCTACGACGGTGCGCTGCAACGCAGACAACTGAGTCTTGTATTGGCGGGGAAACTGAGTCCGCACGATGCTACTGAGCTTAAAGCCCTGTTCACGGAACTGGAAAAGGGCTAAGAGAACTGTTTTTTGCTTAAAATACAATAAGAATAGGGTGTCAAAAAAAGTCTTTGCAGAAATACGGCTTTTTTAGATGCCCTCATTCCTTAAAAAGTGCTACAAATACAATGACGCTATCAGAAGAGAATTACTTAAAGACTATTTTCCACCTTTACGACCAACACCAGCAAGAGGTAAGCACTAACGCTATCGCAGAGGTTATGAATACGAAGGCCTCGTCGGTAACCGATATGCTAAAAAAATTAGCCGACAAGCAGCTAATCAACTATCGGAAATACCAAGGTGTTACGCTGAGCGAAGAAGGCCGCTGTCAAGCTATTGCTATCATCAGGAAGCACCGGTTGTGGGAAGTTTTTTTGGTAGAAAAGTTGCAGTTTAGTTGGGACGAGGTACACGAAATAGCTGAAGAACTGGAGCACATACAGTCGGACAAGCTGATAGAACGGTTGGACGCTTTTTTGGGATATCCGAAGAAAGACCCCCACGGCGACCTTATCCCGAATAAGGAAGGGGAGTTTAGCGAAGCAGCTCAAACGTTGCTAAGTGAGCTAAAAGAGGGCGACCGCAGAACCCTAGTAGCTGTAAAAAATACGAGCAAAGAGTTTTTGGTATACCTGAACAAAATGGAAATAGCTTTGGGGGACACCATAGAAGTTTTGAGCAAAGAGCCTTTTGACAACTCTATGCTCTTGAAGGTAAACGACCACAAAGTAAGCTTATCGGCAACCGTATGCCGAAACATCTATGTGAATGACTAACAGATGTACGAAGAAGGAAAAATAAAACTGAGAAGTAATTAAGATATGAAAAAGAACAACATAAAAAAAGTAGGACTTGTCTTGCTAGTAATATCTCTTATCGTAGGGGGTTACCTTGTTTACCACTACTACAGCCGTTTGCGCTTTGAACAGATAAACATAGAGCGCAGTGCTGACAACTGCGACGACAACTGCCTCTCTATCAGCTTAACCTTTTTGCGCAGCAAAGGAGGGGGCGAGTTTTCGGCGAACTTCAACAAAGAAATAGAACTGCAAATCTCCAACTTTCTGCTAAGCAATACCGACTCTCTACAAATGGAAGGCATCAGCATAGACAAGGCTTTGGACAGCTTGATTAAGGACTACAACAATATGCACGAACTCTTCCCTGAGCTGCCTGCCTACGAGTATATGATAAGTGACAGCATTATGTGGCAGAACTCTAAGATGCTATCGGTGGTATCGAACCGCTACTCTTTCACAGGGGAAGCGAATCCGCTGCAGCAAAAAGTATTTACCCACTTTTCTTTGGAAAATGGTGAGGTGATTACGAACGAGAATCTTTTTACTGACGATGAAAAAGTACGGAAAATAGCAGAGACTTATTTCAAAGGCGCAGAAGAGCAATACCCTATACGCCCGCTAAACGACAAAGGTTTCTGGTTTGAAGGCGGTGTTTTCCAATTGCCTAAAAATATGGGAGTAGCTGCTGACGCGCTCATCTTGTACTACGAACCTTTTGAAATTGCGCCTTATATGGATGTTCCTTTTGAAGTAAAAGTCCCCATTAAAGAAATACTGCCCTACTTGACATTTTCGGACGCAAAATAAGAGCAAGGCATTCTACTGTGATTCTCTTTTTGAGAATCTAAAAAAGACAAAGGCAATTCGGCCGCAATAACCTTATAATTTCAGACGATTTGAAAGAACAACTCACCTCTCTTTACGACAATCTCATCGGCAAAAACGAAGTGGAAGGATTGGCCTTTTTGGCCGAGCAATTTCCTGAAGAAATAGTTTTCTCTACCAGCTTTGGTTTAGAAGATCAAGCTATTACACACCTTATTTTGGCCAATCATCTTCCTATCAGTATCTTCACCTTGGATACAGGACGCCTTTTCAATGAAACATACTCGGTTTGGGAGAGCACTAACGAGCGTTACGGGACGCACATTCTTCCCTACTACCCTCAGACAGGCGACATTGAGAAGTACGTACAGGCTAACGGCCCCCTATCGTTCTACCGCTCGGTAGCGTTGCGCAAAGAGTGTTGCCACATTAGGAAAGTAGAGCCTCTTGGGAGGGCTTTGTCTGGCAAGAAAGTGTGGGTAACAGGTTTGCGCGCTGACCAAAGTAATGCTCGCAAAGACCTTCCTATTTTGGAATGGGACGACACCTACCAACTATTCAAATACAATCCTATCCTGCACTGGACATTTGAGCAGACGCAAGACTTCATTAAACAGCACAATATCCCGTACAACGTATTGCACGACAAGGGATTTGTAAGCATTGGCTGCGCCCCTTGCACGCGCGCTATCAAAGCAGGTGAAGACTTTCGCGCAGGCCGCTGGTGGTGGGAAAGCAACAGCAAAAAAGAATGTGGCCTACACGAGCACAAATAGGAAAGTCTTCTGCACATCGACAAATTGACAAATCGACAAATTTAACTTTATGAACTTTTTAAAAACCCTCTTAGCCACCATCTTGGGCTTCTTCATCTCTATGGGGATTTGCCTGCTTCTTTTTCTTCTATTCCTATCGGTAATGGTAGGTTCGGTAGTGGGGAGCTCTAAAAATGATGACATCAGCGTAAGCGACAACTCGGTACTTGAACTCTCGTTCAGCGAACCCCTTATGGACTATTCTGAGCGCGTTACTTTTAAAGACTTTGACTACACCTCGGAGTCTTTCAACGGTCTCAACACCACCCTGAAAGCGATTGAGAAAGCAAAAACCGACTCGCACATCAAAGGTATTTACCTAAAAAGCAATGGGAACTTAGGCGGACTGGCTTTTGCTCAAGAACTGCGCAAGGCGTTGGAAGACTTCAAAACTTCAGGCAAATTTATTTTGGCCTACAACAATGAAATCTCTCAGTTAGACTACTACCTACAAACGGTAGCTGACCAAGTGTACATAGATGCTTTAGGGAGTGTAAACTTGCGAGGGCTATCGTCGGAAATACTCTTCTTTAAAGGCTTGCAAGAAAAGACAGGCATACAAATGGAGGTTATTCGCCACGGCAAATACAAAAGTGCTGTAGAGCCTTTCTTAGACGACCATATGAGCGAAAACAACCGCCTACAGACTACTGAACTGCTAAAAAGTATGTGGCACACCATAGCAACAGGGATTGCACAAAGCAGGAATCTGCCCTTGGAAAGAATAGACGAAATAGCTACTGAACTGGGAGGGCGCACCGCAGCATTGGCCAAAGCTAACGGGCTAGTAGATGGCATTCTGTTCCGCGATGAGTTTGAACAAATACTTTGCGAAAAGACAGGTAAGAAAAAAATAGACGATGTAAACTTCATACACATAGAAGATTATGCCGAAGCTGTAGTAGGCAAGGGCTCTAGCAAGGTGAAAGACAAAGTAGCTGTTATTTATGCTGAAGGCGAAATCGTGCAAGGCGAAGGACGCAATGGGGTGATAGGACACAAGACCATTATCCGTGCCCTGCGCAAAGCTGCTGATAATAAGGATGTAAAAGCTATCGTACTTCGGGTAAACTCGCCTGGGGGCGATGCATTGGCATCTGAATGGATGCACCGCGAAATAGATATGACCAAAAAGAAGAAAAAGGTGTACGTTTCTATGGGTAACTACGCAGCCTCTGGCGGTTACTACATTTCCTGCAATGCTGACCGCATTTTTGCAGAAGCAGGTACCATAACAGGGTCTATTGGGGTATTTGGAGTGATTCCTAACGCAAGTGCTTTGGCTAACCAATGGGGCATCAATGCTGAAACAGTGAGTACCCACCCCAATGCACAATGGTACAGCGTTTTTCAAAAACCTACTGAACAGTTTAGAAAAGAAACTACCGAGTCGATAGAGCGGATTTACAGTATATTCTTAGACCGCGTAGCACGCGGACGCGCTAAAACGGTAGCAGAAGTAGACTCTATTGCCCAAGGGCGCGTATGGAGCGGCAAAGAAGCTCTTGCTAATGGATTAGTAGACGAACTTGGGTCGGTAAACGATGCCGTAGCTTATGCCGCCAAAGAGAACGGACTGAAAGAATACCGCACTGTTTCGTACCCTGTTTTTGAGGTAGATTTCAAAGATGTAGTTAGGCGTTATGGAATGCAGCTAAAAGGAGAGAGCCTGCGCGAAGAGTTGGGCAATGAAGCCTATGAAGTATTCCAAGAGCTAAAAAAACTTTCGATGCAGCAGGGTGTTCAAGCCCGACTACTGTACGATGTGAGGCTGAAATAGTTATAAACTTTAACAGAAGATTAACAGATAAAAACTTGCTTAATTCATTTTATTTAGATACATTTGTACAGTGAAATTCTAAAAAGACAAAGTTATGAAACGAGCAATGTTTGAATACACCAAGATGATTTTATCAAAAGTAAGCTTTGACCCAGACTTGTTTTGTAAAGAACTCAAAAAAGGAATTGACCGCCTACTACCCTACGAAGTAGAGGAACTGAAAGTTTGGCTTGATGCCTACACGAAGAATAAGCCCGAACTGACCGAGTGTATGGTGCTTATGGATAAATAACCAGAAGAGGCTGCCCTCGATTAGGACAGCCTCTTTTTTTGACTACTATTTTTATTATGAAAGAAATCAGCAGCACCCAGAACCCCCTTGTTAAGAAAATACTCCTTCTGTTTGAGAAATCGCGAGCCCGCAAAAAAGAGGGGCTATGTGTGGTAGAAGGAGCCCGCGAAATACGCTTGGCCTTACAAGGAGGGTATACCATAGAAACTCTGCTATTTCAACCTGCTATCTTTAGCGAATCGGTTTTGGAGGAGCTCCTCTGCTATTCGCCCCAGAAAGTAACAACTATAGCTATCAGCAAAGAAGTGTACGAAAAACTAAGTTACCGGAGCTCTACCGAAGGGGTTATTGCTCTTGTTCGCACTCAAGAACACGGCTTAGCGCAATTAGCCCTGAAAGAACGCCCCTTGCTATTGGTAGCCGAAGCCCCCGAAAAACCAGGGAACATAGGAGCTCTACTTCGCACCGCCGATGCAGCCCACGTAGACGCCGTTATCATAGCGAACCCGAAAACAGACCTATACAACCCGAATATTATACGCTCTAGTGTAGGTTGCGTTTTCACCGTTCCTATTGCCACTGGTACCACAGCTGAGGTGCTCTCTTTCCTTAAAGCTAAAGGCATCGGCATCTATTGCGCCGCACTTAGTGCTTCTAAACCTTATTACAATATCTCTTTTGAAGAAGCTAGTGCGATTGTGGTTGGCACTGAAGACAATGGCCTAACAGAAGAATGGCTACAACACAGCCACCAGAACCTCATCATTCCAATGGAAGGAGTAATAGACTCTATGAACGTATCGGTAGCCGCTGCAGTCCTCATTTTTGAAGCTAAACGACAAAGGGCAAAGACAAATACCCTATAACAAAAAAAGCTGCCCGAAAAGGCAGCTTTTTTTATTATTTTAGCTTTGTTTTGCTTAGCTCAGTAGCTTTTCAGCGATAATCTTATCAATGTAGGAAGAAAGGGCTGGAATAGTTACACTCTCCAGCACTGTATTAGCAAAAGCATAGGTAAGCAATGCTGAAGCCTCTTTCTTGCCAATACCGCGTGTTTGCAAGTAAAACAGCGATTCGGGATTGAGAGAGCCTACCGTACAGCCGTGTGAACACTTCACATCGTCAGCAAAGATTTCGAGCTGGGGTTTGGTGTATACAGTTGCGCGGTCGGAAAGCAGAATATTGTCGTTCTGCTGGTAGGCATTTGTTTTCTGTGCAATAGGGTGAACCATTATCTTCCCATTGAACACATTGGTAGCTGTATCAGACACAATGCTCTTGTAGTCTTGATGGCTCTCGCAGTTGGGATGTGCGTGGTCTACCAAGGTATAATGGTCGGTGTGCTGTTGTTCCTTTAGGATGCTCAGCCCTTTGAGGGTGGACTCTAAATGCTCGCCCTGATGATAGAAATTCAAGTTGTTGCGAGTGAGTGTACCTCCAAATGAGAAAGTGTGCACACTAGCGTGGCTATTTGCCTTTTGCGAAATGTAAGTATTATCAATGAGAGAAGCAGCAAGTGCATCGTTTTGCAACTTGTAATAGTCTAAGATTGCATTCTCGGCTACAAACACCTCGGTTACTGCATTGGTTAGGACAGGAGTATCTGAGAGTGTTTGGTGCATCTCAATCACTTTTAGCTGGGCATTTTCGGCTACTGCCACAATATTGCGCGGCTGAAAGCAGGTGGGCTTTGCTACATCGGTTAGGTAGAGCAACTGTATGGGTTTGCTAACTACCTTCCCCTTGGGTACTGAAATAACCACCCCTTCGGCTGTGAATGCTGTATTGAGAGCTGTAAATACATCTCCCTTCTCGGTATCAGCATTAAAGTATTGTTTCAAGAAAGTATCGCCCCCTTGATGTAAGGCTTCTAACAAGGGCGTAACCGTAAAGTCCTCGGTATCGGTATTGGACATTTCTGCACTGAAAAAACCATTGACAAACACTAGCAAGTGGCAGCCTTCTACCCAATAAGGAAGAAGCGTCTCTGGTGAAAGTACTTTCTTGGCCTCGGTAGGTAGCCAAAGGTTATAATCAGTAGCTTGAACTTCGGCAAGCGAAGTGTATTTCCACGCCTCTACCTTCTTATGAGGGAATCCGTTTGTAGCAAAAAACAGGAGTGCCTCTTTGCGAATATTTTTGAGGATATCATCTTTGTAAGGGAAATGCTCAAAGGAAGCTTCCCATTTTTCTTTTAAATTCATCTTATCAATTTGTCGATTTATCGATTTGCCCATTCACTCTTTGGCAACGTGTCTGTTTTGGAGCCTTATTTCAGCCAATCGTAGCCTTTTTGTTCCAACTCTAAGGCTAATTCTTTGGTACCCGATTTAACAATTTTACCATCGTGCAAGACGTGTACATAGTCGGGGACAATATAGTCTAAGAGGCGTTGGTAGTGAGTGATGACAATCACAGCATTGTCGCTACTTTTTAGCTTGTTCACACCATTGGCAACGATGCGAAGTGCATCAATATCAAGGCCTGAGTCTGTTTCGTCTAAGATAGCTACTTTGGGTTCCAACATAGCCATCTGGAAGATCTCATTTCTTTTTTTCTCTCCTCCCGAAAAGCCTTGGTTGAGGGAACGCGACAAAAAGTCGGGGTTAATTTCTAGCAGAGCAGCTTTCTCTCGTATTTTTTTTAGTAGTTCGGCAGCAGGCATCTCTGGCAATCCTTGTGCCTTTCGGCTCTCGTTAATTGCTGTTTTGATAAAGTTGGTTACCGAGATACCAGGAATTTCTACAGGGTATTGGAAGGACATAAAAATACCCTTATGGGCACGTTCTTCGGGAGCATCTTCTAAAAGGCTTTCGCCGTTGAGAAGAATATCCCCTTTGGTAACCTCAAAGTTTTCGTTGCCCGCTACTACAGACGAAAGGGTGGACTTTCCTGCCCCATTAGGCCCCATAATAGCGTGTACTTCGCCTGCTTTCACTTCTAAGTTAATCCCTTTTAGGATTTCTTTTCCATCCACGCCAGCGTGGAGATTTTGTATGCTTAACATTCTTTCTTACTTAATTTACAGTTAGTGATTTTTAAGTTTTAAGGGTGCAAAGGTCTGATATTATTTTGAATTATCCAAAATTAGCTCTCAAAAATATCCTTTAGCGCAAAAGAGTAGCCCAAAGCTACTCTCTTGTTTTCTGATTCATTACTCTTTGTGAATATGGATTGCATCGGCCTGATGCAGTGGAGTAACCGTCAAGTCTGTTATTTGGATTTTGTCTGGCAGATTCACCACATAGGCTATGGTGTCGGCAATATCTTCGGCATACAAAGGTGTGATGCCCTTATAAACATTGTCAGCTTTTTGCTGGTCGCCTTTAAAACGCACGAAACTAAAATTGGTATCTACCAAGCCCGGTTTTACAGTGGTAACCTTGATATTTTTGTCCATAAGCTCTATGCGCATCGCATCGCTCATCGCTTTTACTGCAAACTTAGTAGCGCAATAGATACTCCCGTTAGTATAGGCTATCTCGCCTGCTACTGAGCCTACATTCACGATAGTACAGACCTTGCCGGTGGCGAGCATCAGGGGAATGATACTGTTGGCTATGTAGGCAAACCCTTTGACATTCGTATCGACCATCTGGTCTACATCTTCTAATGAATAGGTGTGCAGCTGTTGCAATCCTACCGCTAAGCCTGCATTGTTGATAAGAATATCAATCTGTTGCCATTTAGGCGATAACGACTGAATATTTTTCTGCACTTCAGTACTATTTCTAACATCAAAAGACAAGGTTTGCACCTGAATAGCGTATTCGCTTTCCAACCTGGTCTTCAAATCGGTCAAGACTTCGGCACGGCGAGCACACAGAATAAGGTTTACTCCCATTTGTGCAAACTTTTCGGCAACCGCTTTCCCTATGCCACTGCTAGCCCCTGAAATGAAAGCTATCTTTCCTTGAATGCGATTTTCTGACATAAGACTATTTGCTGTATTGGTTATTTTCCTTGTCGGTGTCTACACTCTTGTTTTCTGGGTCGAGGGTGATGGTCTTGATACTTTCTAAAGGCATATCAAGTTCGAAGGTGTAGGTAGGGTTGCCCCATCCCCAAGCTGGAAGAACTTTGCGAGAAAGTGTTGGGTAAGGGTTAGGCTTCTCGGCATAAGTCATTCGTGTGGGGACATACACATATTGAGTAAGGCCTGATTGAGAAGTTACCCAAAGGTCAATAGAAAGAGGAAGACGGCCTAAACGTTTGAGGGTAACGAGCGTTTTATTGCCTTGAGCTTCTACCTTGTCGATAGCATAGTCGGCTACGTGGTCGGTTTGCATAAACTCATTCAAGAACCATTGGAGTTGCATTCCTGAAACTTTCTCGGCAATGCGCACAAAGTCGTTGGGAGTAGGATTCTTGAAAGCATACTCTTGGTAGTAGCGTTTGAGGGTTTTCAGTAGGGCTTCATTGCCCATTAGGTAATCTAACTGAGTGAGGAAAAGCATTCCTTTGTAGTAGGCAGCTATGCTATAGGCATAGTTTGTGGCATAACGGTCGGAGTGGGTGATGGTAGGCTCTTGGAATCCGGATTTCACTAATCCGAAGTAGGCTACGTAGGCTTTGGCAAAAGGGTCAGCTGTTTGGGGAGTAAGGTGCAATACACGCTGTCTAGCCAAATACTCTATGTAGGAAGTGAAGCCCTCGTCCATCCAAGGGTAGGTAGCCTCGTCGGTAGCAAGTAGGTGCTGGAACCAAGCGTGTGCCAACTCGTGGGTAGCAGTTCCCAAAAGGCTCTCGTATTTCTCGCCTCCGACCATTAGGGTACACATAGCGTATTCCATTCCGCCATCGCCCCCCTGAATAAAAGAGTACTGCGGCCAAGGGTAGTTGCCTATAAGATTATTGAAGAATTCAAATACTTTAATCATTTCGGGCTGTATGCGTTGCCAATTTTCAGCGTACTTTTTGTAAAGGAAGTGAATAGTCTTTCCATTGGGTAAAAGGTGCTTGTCGTGGACAAACTCGGGGTCGGCAGCCCAAGTGAAGTCGTGTACATTTTCGGCTACGAAGTGCCAAGTTTTTGTTTTGACTTTTTTAGGTGTTTTAGGCACTGTTGTACCACTGGTTTCATATCCAAAACCTATCTCGTTGGCGTTTTGCAAAACACCTGAAGCGCCTACCATATAGGTTTTGTCTAAGGTAATTTTCACATCGAAATTGCCCCACACGCCGTAGAACTCACGGCCTAAGTACTCGGTAGTGTGCCAGCCTTTGTGATCGTAGGCTACCATCTTGGGATACCATTGTGCCATTGAAAGGGCTACCCCATCGGGATTGTTGCGCCCTGCACGGCGTATCATCACAGGGGCTTGCCCTTGGAAAGACATATTGAGCACTGTCTTGCTATGAGGCAAAAGAGGCGTAGCAAGGGTAACCTTTAAGATAGTGCTCTCTTGGGTATAAGATAGTTTTTGTCCGTCTTGCTCAAGATCGTTTATACGAAGGTATCCTATTTCGGAGGGAGATAGCTTGCTGATGCGGCTTTCGTAAATCGGTTTTTTAGCAGTTCCGAGGTTGTTCACCATTCGCTTGTCGGGATCGGGAAGCACTTGTAGGTTTGCGTCCATCTCGCTATTAGGCTGAAAGGCATTGTAGTAAAGGTGATAGAAGACTACCCGCAATGTATCGGGCGAATTGTTCGTATAGGTAAGTTTTTGGGTTCCTTGGTACTGGAAAGTTTTCACATCCATCTGGACATCCATTTGGTAATCGGCTTGCTGTTGCCAAGGATTGTCCTGTGCGGCAGCTGTAAGCGTAAGCGCTACAGCACAAAGGGCTAAGATTGTCTTTTTCATTGTAATTTTTTTTAGATGTTAGTATGAAACATTCTGGCAAAGGTACGAAAGTTTTTTCAAATCACAATGTTTCGGAAGGAGAAATAGGGGGAGGGAGCTGTACAAGCAGGCAATAGACTGGAAGAAATGTATGGGAAAGAGATAAAAAAGTTAGGGACTCAGTTGCGTAAACTGAAGTCCCTAACTCCTAAAAATTATTAGCACTAGTAAAAAACTCTACTTTTCTAACTTAATAGTTAGCACGGGGGTATCTGAATGATTCACTAAATCGCTACTGATACTGCCATTGAAGAAGTGGGCAATACCTTTTCGGCCATTGGGGAACATACAGATGAGGTCTATCTTGTTTTCTTTCACATAGTTCAAGATACCTGTTTCTACACGAATATCGTTGTAGACGTGTGTTTCAAAATGCTGATGAACGTGCTCTGCTTCTTTTAGGAACTCTTTCATACGGTGATTGATCTCGGCGGTGGTGAGGAACTGATAAGGAGTGTTCACATAGACGAGGTCTATCTTGGCGTTGAAGAGTTTGGCGAGTTTCATTGCTTTTTCAAAAGGTTTTAAAAAGCGTTTAGAGAAATCGCAACCAAACATCATCCGTTTGACTTTAAGTTTTTCTTCGGGATTTTTAATCACTAAGACAGGAACTGGAGCGGAACGGATAACCTTTTCGGCATTGGAACCAATGAAGAGTTCTTTAGCTCCAGAGGCTCCATTAGAACCCATTAGGACAAGGTCTATTTGATGTTTCTTAATGACGTCTTGCACTGCATCGGGTAGCGGAGAGGTCTCGATGATATCGAATACTTCTACGGTAGTGTCCATCTGCTTGTGGAGGTCGTTGAAGCGCTGTTTGGTAAGATTGAGGAAATACATCGCTTCGGGCACAGAGACTTGGCTTTCGGTCATCAGGCGCAAAGGGAGCTCAATGGCATGCAAAACATATACTTTGGCCTTGTGTTGTTTGGCTAAATGCAAAGCCACACGCAAAGAGGCGATAGACTTTTCGGAAAAATCGGTGGTTACTAAAATGTTTTTCATAACAATCTTTTTTAAGGGTTCTACAATTTCAATGATGAATGCATATTTGCGTCTCAATTTGAGGGCTTTTAATCATTCAAACAACTTCTAATTTTTGTCCCACAAAGGTAGGGAGTTTCTTTTTAAAAAGCAAGCAAAATTGAAATTATTTTACTTTTTATTGTTCACTTTCCTTTTCTCTTCCTTTTTTGAGTTCTTCAGCCCCGTAGGAGGTTTTTCTTTTTAAAGGATTTGTTATGGTGAGTTTTTTGGTAAAAGCAGGTTATTGCTCTTAGCAGGAGCGGGAGCCTCTGGAGCTGAAGCCTCGGCAGTAGGTTGGGTATTGAGCAACTCGGCAGGAGCATTCTCGCAGTCTCGGGTGCATTTGCCTGTTTTGCTGATGTAGAAACTTTTACCTTGGTAGGTTACTTCTGATTCATTCATCTGATAGACAAAAGGCTCTACCCTATCAAATAGGATTGGTAAAATCTGTTGGCCTGTAGTGCTATACATTCCGACTTTGCCGTTTTTGAATACCCTTATGGTACCTTTGTCCATAAAGTTTGTTTCGATATTGCTGTAAAAGTCTTCTGGCACGATGGTCTTGCCTTCCTTGTTGAGCAGGCCAAAATATAAATCACGACGAGTGAAGAACACGAAATCGCTTTTAGGGTCATCTTTGTCAAAATACTCGATTTGCAACATATCATACACTGGTGGCACAATTACGTTTCCTTTGAGGTCGAAAATGCCTTCTTTGCCGTCACGATTGACAAACACCAATGAGCGCACTATGCTGATACTACTGTACTGAGGAGAAATAATTTCTTTTCCTTGTTTGTTCACCACCCCTTGTTGAGCGTCCTTGCCTACTATGGTTACGCCTGCTATGGTCTGACCTATGAACTCGTATCTGGCTTGCCACTCTTTCTTTGGTTTCTGGGATGTATTCTTTTCTAACTGCTGGCAATCTCTGACACAAGTACCCATTTTATCGATTATAAAAACTGCATCATAGAGGGCGGCATAAGTAGTTCCTTCCTCGTCAAAATCGCCTACAGAGGAGTAGGCAAAGGGTATTTGCAATTTTCCTGTAAGATCTATATAGCCCCAACGGCCGTCTTTTTTCACTGCTGCTAAGCCTTGTGAAAATGACCTTGCATTTTCGTACATCAGGGGAATGACTTCTTTGCCTTGGGTATCTACAAAGCCGTAACGCCCGTTGTTTTTTACCACGGAGAGTCCTTGTATAAACGGGTTTGCTTCGGTGTACTGAAATTCGGACAGGGGTTGGTTCTTTTTGTTTATGAAGCCCCACTTGTCTCCTTTCCTAACAGGGGCGGCTCCTTGGTTAAATGGATGTGCCTGATGGTATTCTAAAGGAATCTGTTCCTTGCCTTGGGCATTGACAAAGCCTACTCCTTGTTCTTGTTGGTAAACTATCACTAAGCCATCGGAAAAGGCTGACGCTGCTCCTGAGTATTTGAGAGGTACTACTACCTTGTCTGCTTTGTTGATAAATCCGTATTTGCCTGTAACTGCATCTTGTACGCGGAAGCAGCCCTCGGACAAATGGCTAATTTCGTTGTACTTATAAGGGATTACTAACCTACCTTTCTTATCGATGATGCCCCACAAGTCGTTTTTCTTGACGATACAGAGTCCGCTTTCAAACCAAGAAGCTTCGTCGAACTGGAGGGGAATGACTAAGTTTCCTTTTTCATTCACAAATCCTCTCTGACGATCTTTGCTAACCTCTGCTAAGCCTTCGTTAAAGTCCATCACATAGTCGTAGTTGTTCCGCCAAGCCTCTTCTTGTGCGTAGGCTATTTGCAAAAGTGCAGTTAGCAAAAAGGTAAAAATATTTTTCATCAGGCATTCATTTACAAAGTTTTTATTAACATTCATCTTCACTATGTCTTCACTATGTGTTCACATTTTCTTCGCTGTGTCTCCACATCGTCTTCACTATGT
>CAUQNY010000036.1:0-20396 GCA_963519425.1 uncultured Capnocytophaga sp. | reverse complement strand
GGTCTTCACTTGGTCTTCACTTGGTCTTCACTTGGTCTTCACTTGGTCTTCACTTTGTCTTCGCTTCGTCTTCACTTCGTCTTCACTTCGTCTTCACTATGTCTTCACTGTTTCTCTACCGAAGAGATAAGGGGGAAAAAAAGCATACAGAATTAGCGTTGGAGTGTCATCTGATAGCCCGAAGAATACTATTACAAAAGAGGCAGAATTACATCAAAAGTCTCCTCCTCAGGGGTGTCGGAAAGATAGCGAAGAGAGCGTATACGAGTCAGGTAAGATTGTTGCGCAATAGCGCGCTTCTCAGGGTCAGGCAGTACAGTAGTGAGGCTGCGTTCTGGATAGGTCAGTAGCAATAAGAAATCTAACTGACCGTAGTCGTTTACATCGGTAGCATAGCGCAAAATACGCGCCTTAGAGGGTAGCGACTGGCTGAGCTCGTGGTATTTTTCGCGGTTCAGCAGATAATCAGTTTTAACAGCACGCACCACTTCGTTGGTCTTGTAGAGATAGTTTAAGAAGAGTTTTTGCTTGAGGTAATCAACTCCTTCCAAACGCCGACGCAAGTCAGCAAAATGGGTGCGAAAATGCGCTCCAATGTTCTTAGCCCGCTCGCGTGGAGAGCTCCCCCACCGAAGATCAGTAGGAAGGATAGGAGTACCCACTTGCAAGGTAATGCTTCCACTGTAAATAACAAAGTCATTTTTAGGGAGCACCTCTGAGGTACCGTGAAGATAGACAGGCAATAGGGGTACCCCACATTGCTGAGCAAGGTAGAACGCCCCTTGATGAAAGCGGTGTATCTGATTGGTTTCAGAGCGTTTGCCTTCAGGGAAAACAACTACCGAAAAACCTTGCTCCAACTGCTGACGTACAAGGGGAAGAGTCTTCTCAATTCCGTCGGCAGCAGGAAGATAGCCTATTGCACGCAACAAACGTCCAAAGATAGGAGAACGGTAGACCCATTGGTTTACCATATAGGTAAGTTTCGTACTAAACATTCCCATTAAGAGGTTATCTAACCAAGAACTGTGATTTGCAATAACGATGCAAGGAGTACTAAGGGTATTATTTTCAGGGTTTTCTATCTGTTTTCGCACCGAAAAACGGGTGTATAAGGCAGAAATCCCTAAAAAGTTGGTGCCACGCCTAAAGAGAGGTGTGCTCTTAGGAAAGACTTTTAACCACAACCAAGCTACATAAGAGAGTAGTAAGGACATCAAGCCGTAGTAGAAGATAGAAAGCAACGAGGCAATTAACAAGTGTAAACTTATGGGCGAACTTCCGCGCTGAGGACGGCGAAAAATGAACCACCTAAAGAGGGACGGATAAAAGACAAAAGTAATAACCAATGCCGTAAAAATACCAATGAGGGAAACCGAAGCAATGGACTGCAGCGCAGGGTGCTTAGCAAAAATAAGAGTTCCGATGGCCAAAAAGGTAGTAATAGAAGCTAGCAATACTGATACTTTGTAAACAGGCAGCTCGTTATGCCCTGTAGTGTATTCCTTTTGGAGTGCACAAGTCATAAAGATGCTGAAATCTACCGAATGCCCAAGTACCAAAGTGCAAACAATCATACTAAACACATTGAATTCTATACCGAAGAAGCTCATCAGTCCTGCTGTTACGATTCCTGTAACGCCAATAGGTATAAGGGTGAGCAACACTAGCTCTATTCGGCGGAAGAAAAGAAGTAATATTAGGAAGATAGCAACTGAGGAATAGTTCACCAGTAGGAGAATATCGTCCTTGAGCTTGCCTAAGAATGTTTCGCTGAGCTGCTTGCGGTCTATGACCACTGTGGGGGTGTTGCGTTCTACTGAGGCGATGAAAGCGTTGCGCTGCTCGGCAGGCAATTTGACCAAGTTGGCAATGGTGTAAAAGCCATCTTTTTCAGTAATAAAATCGCTGAGGGGAATAGCCGATAGCTCGGCATAGGTAGTGAGGGGAATAGTCTGAAAACCGTGCTGCAAGTGCTGTAAAAATGGGAGATAGGTAGTCTCTTTAAAGCCTACTGTGTACCCTGCTGCCAAGAGGTGCTTGCGGAGGGCTTCTTGCCTTTCTAACGACCAAAACTGTTGCCAACGCACAATGCGCCGGTGTTGCTCGGCTTGCGGCAATACTATAGCAGCTACAGAGCTAAACTGCCTAATGGTATCGGTAGCCTTGTAATGTTGCAACTGCTGGTAGAGAGCGTAGTTGCGCTCCAAAGCTTCTTCTTGCGAATTGCCATAGGCAGTGGCATAGAGAGAAGCATAATGGCTATCGGTAAGGGACTCTAAAAGCTGTTGCCCTTTTTGATAACGAGGGTTCAGATAGTTAGCGTGAGAAATGTCGCTATCAAAACGAACATTCTGAAAAGTGAAAAAGCTTGCTCCTATGAGCAACAAGCAAGCCCCTACTACCCAACGATTCTTGTGAAAGGGGTAAGCTCCTAGCCTATCTAACAAAGTTTTACGCACCTGAAGAGTACGATTGGCACGATAGAAATGAGGTACACACACCAAGGACAAAAGAGCAGAAACCATAATGCCTACCGAAGCAAATAGCCCTAAATCGCGCATTACATCGGAATGGACAAATAGCAGACAAAGAAAAGAAATTGCTGTGGTGCTACTGCTAAGCAAGATAGGAGCTGTAACAGCTTTGTAGAGCTGAGCTGTGTTTTGTGTACACTTGTAATGAGTGAGAATATGCAGCGAATAGTCTATGGTAACCCCTAGCAATACTGCTCCTAAACTGATAGAAATGGCTGAAATAGTGCCTTTTAGCAAGTACAAGGTAGCCAAAGCAGTAAGTACCCCAAAGACTGAAGGAATGAAAGCTATGAGGGGAAGATAGGTACTCCTATAGAAAAACACTAAGAGCAGGTAGAGTGCTGAGAGCGAAAGAAGTACCGTAGTGAGAATATCAGTTTTAATTTGTTGTGCATTGCTGACCGAAACAAAAGGAGCCCCAAAACAATGGATGTTGGCACGGCCTGCAAATTGAGCATTCAGCTGGTCTTGGAGTAGATCAAGACGTTCCACCAAGAGTTGGTTATGCTGAGCATCGTTTAGACCATAATGGAGATTGAGAAAGAAAAGAAGATGCTGCTCATCGGCTGTAGTTAGGTAGGTATTGGTAATCTTAAAGTCGTTAGAAAGGTTTAGCCTTTGAAGTTTCTGCAATCCGCGGAAAGTAAGCCCAAAAGGGTCTGTACGCAGGAAGTTCTGAGCGACCATTCCCGCAGGCGAGAGCATTGTTTTGTAGTGTGTTTCGACCATCGCAGTAAGGCTATCGACAGGAAGTCTGGCACTGAGATACTGGTAGTCTGGTTCTTCTAAAAACAAAGGCAAGTGGTCGTAAACAAATTGCCACGTTTGGTCGATAGATTCCTCATCTACTATTCCCTGTACCCCTGCAATATAGTTGGTTAGAGAGTCCTGCACACTTTGGTGGAACTTCTCTGCTAAGGACTGCATTGCTAGAAGGTCTCCTTGAGACTCTCGACTAACAATAACTGATATTTTATCGGCAAAGTTGAGTTGCTTAAAGACTTTGGCTGTGAGGTTGGTCTTATCGGACTGAGGCAATACCTTGGTGATATCCTCCTCGAAACGCAGTTGCGTTACTGCGTATAGGGCAATGAGTAGCCAAGCTGCGAAAAAGGAAATAGCTGCCCCACGATGGGCACGAATGTAAAGGTATAAGCGATTCAGCATAGGGAGATATGTTATTGGAGGTCGCGAATTTGGAGTTGGAGGCTTCTTATGCCATTCCATAGGTTTTCTTCGATAGAATAGACGATGCGAAATGGTTGTCCGGAGCGCACCAAGGGCAGCTTATCCCCTAAGCCAAAAGCTATTGCGGGAAAGGACTGCAAAGTGCCTTTTTCTTTGACATTCAGCTTTAAGTGTTCGCTATTCTTTCCTATACGTTGTGCAAAGCCTGTATCAATGACATTTTCGGCATAGAAAATAGGTGGAAGATTGGCAGGTCCAAAAGGTTGGAACTGCTTTAGAACGTTGTACATCTTCAAAGTAATTCGAGAAAGCGGCAACACCGTATCGATGGTCAGCTTTGGGGTTAGTTCATCCTTCGAGATACGTTCGGCGACGGTTCGTTCAAAAGCCTGCTTGAAAAGAGGGTACTGCTCGGGACGGAGGGTAAGCCCTGCAGCATACTTGTGTCCGCCAAACTGCTCGAGATAAGGACTGCAGGCCTCTAAAGCTTGGTAGATGTCAAACCCTACCACAGAACGGGCTGAGGCAGCGTATTTGTCGCCACTTTGTGTGAATACCAAGGTGGGGCGATAGTAGGTTTCTATTAGACGAGAGGCTACTATGCCTATGACGCCTTTGTTCCAATGGGGACTAAAAACTACTGTGGTATAGTGGTTTTCTTCGCCATTTTCAACAATCTGCTGCAAGGCTTCTTTTGCCGTTTGGGTGTCTAACTCCTTGCGGCGGTCGTTCAAATTATCAATAGATTTAGCCTTAGCAAGTGCTTCATTTTCGTCTGTTTCAGTAAGGAGTGCCACAGCGTGTTTTCCGTGTTCCATTCGCCCAGCAGCATTGATACGAGGAGCAGCCTTGAAGACTAAGTCAAAAACTGTTAGTTCGCCCTGATGCTGCCCAAAAAGTGCTTTTACCCCTGCCGAAGGAGTGCTGTTGAGCACCTGCAAACCGTAGTAGATGAGTATGCGGTTTTCTCCATCAACGGGCACTATGTCGGCAGCTGTAGCAATAGCTACTAATTCCAAAAGAGGCAATAAAGTCTGGAAAGGTTTGCCTAAGGATTCGTGATAAGCTTGTACCAACTTAAACCCTACCGCACAACCACAGAGTTCTTTGTAAGGATAAGGACAATCGGACTGCTGAGGGTCTAACACAGCTACTGCTTGAGGGAGAACATCACCAGGCAGGTGATGGTCGGCAATGATGAAATCAATTCCTTTTTTGGCAGCATAAGCTACCTTGTCGGCGGCCTTGATTCCACAGTCTAAAGCAATGATGAGGGTACACCCTTGTGCTTCGGCATAGTCGATGCCCTGAAAAGAAATTCCATAGCCTTCGGTATAACGGTCGGGAACATAGGTGTGCAACTGTGAAGAATACTGGCTAAAATAGCGGTAGAGGAGGGAGACAGCACTAGTACCATCGACATCGTAATCGCCATAGATGAGAATTGTTTCTTGGTGTGAGAGTGCTTTTGCTACTCTGCTAACAGCGGCCTCCATTCCTTTCATCAAATAAGGGGAATGCAGGTGTGCAAGCGAGGGGCGGAAGAAGTTTTTGGCTAAATCGTAAGTAGTAACCCCCCGCTGCGCCAATAGGATAGCTAAGGGTTCACTCAAATGGAGTGTACTTCTGAGCTGGCTTACTAATGCAGTGGGGGGTTGCTTTTTAAAATACCAGAGATAATTCATTGGGTTATCCCAAGTAAGTTTTAAGGATTTTGCTACGTGAGGTTTGTTTCAAGCGTCGGATGGCTTTTTCTTTAATCTGTCGTACACGCTCGCGAGTAAGGTCGAAGGTTTCGCCTATTTCTTCGAGGGTAAGAGCGTGCTGCTCTCCTAAGCCAAAATAGAGGCGGATAACATCGGCTTCGCGAGGGGTAAGGGTTTCCAAGGCACGATCTATTTCGGTGCGCAAGGATTCCAAGACTAAATTTTTGTCGGGGTTAGGCGACTCATTACTTCTAATCACGTCGTAGAGGTTGGAGTCTTCGCCTTCTACCAGCGGGGCATCCATTGAGATATGTCGTCCAGCGTTTTTCATAGACTCTTTCACGTCGTTTACGGACATATCGAGCTCTCGTGCGATTTCTTCGGCTGAGGGGATGCGCTCGTTGGCTTGCTCTAAGTAGGCGTACATCTTGTTAATTTTGTTGATGGAGCCTATTTTGTTCAGAGGCAATCGGACGATACGGGATTGTTCGGCCAATGCTTGTAGGATGGATTGTCGAATCCACCATACGGCATAGGATATGAATTTAAATCCGCGCGTTTCATCAAATCGTTGTGCTGCTTTGATGAGCCCTAAATTTCCTTCGTTAATCAGGTCAGGTAGTGTAAGACCTTGATTTTGATACTGTTTAGCTACCGATACCACGAAACGCAAGTTGGCTTTGGTGAGTTTCTCCAATGCTGCTACGTCGCCAGCTTTGATACGTTGTGCCAATTCTACCTCTTCGTCGGCAGTAATCAAATCAACGCGTCCAATCTCTTGTAGGTACTTGTCTAAAGAGGCTGTTTCGCGATTAGTAACCTGTTTGGTAATTTTTAGTTGTCTCATACGGAAAATATTATTAATTTTGTGGTTTCATTCGTTGTATTATACGTAGGAACCTATGAACATGTTACAACTCTCTGATATATTTAACATTAGTTTAACAAATGAAGTTTAGCTTTATCATCCCTGTCTACAATCGTCCTGAAGAGCTGGAGGAGCTGTTGTACAGTCTTAGTCATCAAAGTTATAGTGCTGATTTCGAAGTAGTAGTAATAGAAGATGGGTCTACTATTTCGTCTGAACAAGTATGCCAAAAGTATGCTCAAACGCTGCATTTAACCTATCTGAGCAAACCTAATACGGGGCCTGGCGACTCGCGCAACTATGGGATGCGACACGCGAAGTACGATTACTTCCTAATTTTAGATTCTGATTGTATTCTGCCTCCTCATTATTTGGAAGAAGTAGATGCTTTTCTGGAAAGGCAGTATGTAGATTGTTTTGGGGGGCCTGACACGGCTACTGATGATTTTACGAACATACAAAAGGCTATTAACTACGTAATGACCTCGCTACTAACCACAGGAGGCATCAGGGGAAACCAAAAAACAGTGCAACGCTTTGAACCTCGCAGTTTCAATATGGGTCTTTCTCGGAAAGCTTTTGAGGCTATAGGCGGTTTTGGGAAGATTCACCCTGGGGAAGATCCAGACTTAGTGATACGCCTATGGGAACAGGATTTCCAAACAGCTTTTATTCCACTGGCTTTTGTGTTCCACAAGCGTCGCATCTCGTGGAAACAATTCCGCAAGCAGGTAAGCAAATTCGGACAGACACGCGCTATTTTAAACTATTGGCACCCCCAAACACGCAAGCTGACTTTTTGGCTCCCTACGTGCTTTGCCTTAGGAATGTGTGCAGCCTTAGGACTGGCTTTGCTAGGGTACATATGGGCATTGGTGGTGTACCTCTGCTATTTGCTTCTTATAGGATGGGACAGCAGCCACGAGCACCGGAGTATGAAAATAGGAGTGCTATCGGTTTGGGCTGTCTTGGTGCAGTTTTTTAGTTATGGCTTTGGTTTTCTGTGGGCTACAATGAAGATTAAAAGTACAAAAAGACCTATGGAAGAGGTTTTTCCTCGGCTGTTTTTCAGGTAGAAGAGAAGCTATTCTGCTTTGATTTCTTCTAAGAACTGCACTTCGTAGAGGTTGCGGTAGTAGCCATTTTCAATTTGCAACAGCTGGTCGTGAGTACCAACTTCCACGATGTAGCCTTTGTCCAACACGATGATTTTATCGGCTTTCTTAACTGTAGTCAGGCGGTGGGCAATGATGATAGAAGTGCGCCCCTCGGTCATTTTTTCAGTAGCTTCTTGGATGAGCTTCTCGGCGTGCGAATCGACTGATGAGGTAGCTTCGTCTAAAATCAGTATTTGTGGTTTATGCACATAGGCACGCAAGAAGGCTATCAGCTGTCGTTGTCCTGCCGAGAGCATTGTTCCGCGCTCTTTCACATTGTATTGGTAGCCCCCTGGGAGACTCATCAAGAAGTTATGCACCCCAATACTCTTAGCGGCGGCTATTACCTCTTCTTCGGTAATTGCAGGATTTTTGAGGGTGATATTGTTGAAGATGCTATCGGCAAAGAGGAAGACATCTTGAAGCACTGTAGCAATGTGTTGGCGCAAAGAAGAGAGGGTAAAGTCCTTGATATTCATTCCATCAACGTAAATAGCTCCTGAGGTGAGATCGTAAAATCTATTCAAAAGATTGGTAATAGTAGTCTTTCCTGCCCCCGTTGCTCCTACAATAGCCACTGTTTCGCCTTGCTGCACCTCAAAGCTAATGCCATGCAGTATTTCTTCGCCAGGTACGTACTCAAAATGAACTTCTTCAAAACGTATGTGCCCTTTGACTCCTGTCAGCTCCTTGGTTCCTTGTGTTTCGGCATCGGCATCAGTATCTAGAATAGCAAACACACGGTCGGAAGCTATTACTCCCATTTGCAGAGCATTGAACTTATCGGCAATGTGCCTAATAGGGCGGAAAAGCTGTTGCGACAACTGAATAAAAAGGAAGATATTTCCTAAATCGTACACACTATTGGTTACCAACTGTTGCCCTCCGAACCAGACAATCAGCGCAATAGTGATAGAAATACAAAGGTCGCCTATAGGGAAGAAAATAGAGTTGTACCATATTGTCTTCAACCAAGCCTGCTTGTGCTTTTCATTAATTTTCTTAAAATGCTCCAGCTCTTGTTTCTCCTGTGCAAAAAGCTGCAATACCTTAATTCCTGAAATACGCTCTTGGACAAAAGCATTCAGATTGGAGACCTCGTGGCGCACCTCTACGAAAGCAGCATTCATTGAGCGCTGAAACCAACGTGTAAAGTAAAGTATCAGCGGCATTGTAGCATAGCTAATGAAGGCTAACTTCCAGTCAAGAACAAACATCACAATGGTGATGACTAGCATTTTCAGCAGGTCGCTAACCATCTCGAAAAGACCAGAACTAAAAATCTCTCCGATGCGCTCCATATCGTTCACTGCACGAGTAACTAATACCCCTACCGAGGACTTATCAAAATACCGCATTTTAAAGCGCAATAGGTGGGCAAACAGCTTTTCGCGTATGTCGCGTATTACGGTTTGACCTAACCAGTTTGAGTAGTAAGAAAAGAGAAATTGCATCAGCACTTCGGCCACTAACAAAGCTACTAAAAGGTAGGTGATGCGCAGCAATCCATCGTAATTTTTAAGAGTAATGTAGCTATCAATAGCCACCTTGATAAGGTAAGGTTGCGCTGTAGAGAAGATAGACGATAGCACGGCAAAAAGTGCTACTGCAAAAAAAGTAGTCTTGTAGGGCTTCACAAAATAGGTAAGCTGCCTGAAAGAGTGCTGGATATGAAGTGATTTTGCTGACATTGCTATCTGTTTTGAGAGTGCAAAGGTACGAAACAATTATCAATTAGCAATGATTAAGTACCACACTAAACACTCCTGCTACTAAAATGAATTTTAGCATATTGTGCAACCAAACATATTTCTGTGCCGAATGATAGTACCAAAGCAAGAATACAAAGAAACACAAATAGGCAACTGTAAAAAGAAGAAAATAGCTGAGGTGTCCAATAGGAAAGTAGACAATAAGCCCATAAATAGGCAACAAGCAACAGAAAAGCACAAAGGTGATAAGTCGCTTGGTATAGCCTATGCCGTAAACCACAGGAAGTGTAGCGTAATTGTGAGTGAAGTCTCCGCGTATGTTTCGCAAATCCTTAGTCAGTTCTTTAGAAAAGAGCAATAGGTAAATAAGCCAAGCATGCACTATAATTACTGTTTGAACATTGCGGTAATAGATACATACAGCAAAGAAAGGAATCACTGCTAAAACCGAGGCTGTGAGGTTACTCCACAACAAAAGCTTATTAATGCGATGAGAATAAAGCCACATCGCAAAGATATAGCTTGAGAAGAAGAGTACCGACTTAAAGGACACGTAGCTCGCAACCAACACCGAGAGAAAGTTCAGCAGAAAATACAAAGTCAGTTTGGTGTTTTGGCTCACCAAATGGTCTATCATCGTGCGGGTAGGCTGGTTGATGAGGTCTTTGCCCTTGTCGTAAAAACCATTGATAATGTACCCGCCAGCAATCGCCAAGGCCCCTGCTAAAACCAACATCAGCAAAGAAACATCAGTAAGCACTGTACGCCAAGGTTGCTGCGATAGCACAAAAATAGCCGCTAAATATTGAGCGATGCAAAGGAGTGCAATATTGTACCCGCGCACCGCTGCAAAAAGCCCTATAAATTTTAAAAAGGTTGTCTTTTTCACTTATAGATAGAAAGGCGTTGTCCTACCCGTAGATTGTTGCCTTTAATACGGTTCCAACGCTTGATATTCGACACCGTAACCCCGTTTCGAGTAGCTATCTTGCCCAAAGTATCACCTCTTTTTACGGTATAAAGTGTCTTTTTATGTGATTTTGAAGCATATTGGTCGCCTTTCATCACTTCAGGAAGAGGCTTCTCGCGTTTAGCTTTTTCCTCATTCAGATAGGCATAAATAGCATCTTCATTAGCCACAAACTTACCTATCTCAGAAATAGGCAAGCGCACTGCATAGTTGCGCCCTTCTACATAAGGTACCACATCTAACTGATAGGAAGGATTGAAAAACTGTATGTCCTGTACATCCATTCCTGTAATGTCGGCAATATCCTTAAAAGAAATAGCTTGTTTCACGCGAATGGTGTCTGTTTCAAAAAGATGATTAGCGCGTTTTTGTGGCTTAAAGCCGTGCTCTTTAGCGTACTCAAATATGTAAAGCGTAGCCAAGAAAGCGGGCACATAGCCTGCGGTTTCCTTTGGCAAATAAGGGCGTAGGTTCCAATAGTTGGTTTTGCCATCAGAACGACGAATTGCCTTCGTTACGTTGCCTGGCCCAGAGTTATAGGCTGCCAAAGCTAAATCCCAATCACCAAAGATTTTATAAAGCTCATTCAGATATTTAGCGGCTGCCTTAGTAGCGCGAATAGGGTCGCTACGTTCATCTACATAGTTATTCACCTCCAAACCATAACTTTTCCCCGTAGCGTACATAAATTGCCAGAGCCCCGTAGCTCCCACACGCGAACGCGCCTTAGGGTTCAAAGCCGATTCAATGATAGCTAAGTATTTTATTTCCAACGGAATCTTCTGGTTACTCATTTCCTGTTCAAACATAGGAAAGTAATAATCGCTCAAACTCATCAATCGCTCTAACGATGATCTCCGATTTTTCAAAAACGATTTGATAACCTGTTCCAAAACAGGATTATATTCCACATTGAAAGGAGTTTTCTCATTGAGTTTTTGCAAGCGTTCTTTCAGCACTTCAGTAGGCAATTCGTTATAGTCTACTTCAGTAGGGGTCGCAGCAACATCCTCGCTCATTTGGTAGAACAAATCAGAATTAGAAAGCTCCTTCAGCCATTTCTCGTCGTATTTCTTAGCCTTTGAATTGTCGTTCAAATTCTTAAATGCCTCACGCTTGTTGTTGGCACTAATGGTAGTCTTGCTAATTACAGTATCCTTAGGTGCAACTTGCAAAGCATTTTGGGGAGGCTGAGGAGGTGTTTGTGCTTGTAAGCAGCTACAAGACACCAATAGTGCCCCTAAGCTACCCAACATATATTTTTTAAGTTTCATATTCTATTAATTAAGTTATTTTTCAGTTAGACTCTTGTAAGGCGACAAAGTTAGTAAAAATATTTTTACGCCGCAAATGTAATGTAAAAAAGTTAGGTCAAAACATACAAAATTAGAAAGTAAAAAAATCTCAACGAAAAGTTGTTTTCTCTGCAGCAAAAGATTAACGAGAGAAAGCACTCACTTCAACTTCTAAGAGTAAAAACAGAAATTTGAACTTACTTTTTGCTTTCAACCTGTAAAAAGCGAGCCATACAAACCCTTCATTTGTATGGCTCGCTTTTTCCTTGACTACAGTAAGGCTGTTTGCTCTTATGTATTATTTTTTCATCACTACTTTTAGCATATCGCAAGCTTTCTTTTCTCCTCCATCACAAGCAGCGTCGAACCAATCAGCTGCACGATCGTCTGACTGACCAATTCCTTCACCGTGATAGTAGCAGTGCCCTAAACGGAACTGTGCAGGCGCATAACCTCCGCGTGCTGCTTGTTGGTAGTACTCAGCTGCCTTTTCAAAGGAGCGGTCTACCCCACTGCCGTTATAGTAGCAGTTGCCTAAGTTATACTCCCCTGCAGGGTAGTGGCGTTGTGCCGACTTTTGGAACAAGGCAATCGCTTGGGCTAACTCTTGTTTGTCGTGATAATAGCTACCCAACTCATTTTGTGCTTCAGGGTTGTTTTGCTCTGACGCTTTGGTTAGCCAGTGAATTCCTTTAGACTCATTGATGCGTTTCATAGGGGTAGCTACAGCGTGAGCACCACCTTTTCCTGCTGTGCGAGAAACAGGAGCTGTGCGTGTAGTAGCACTGGTAGTTCCTGTTGCTGTTGCTTTTTTGGCTGCCACATCAGGCACAAGGGTCATATAGTATTTGCCTAACTCGCATTGGGTTTCAGCATCTCCTTTTTTAGCTACTTTCTCTGCCCAAAGCACCGCTTTTTCTGCATCTTTCTTCGGATTCTTCGCCTCAAAATAGTATTCTATGAGTCGTTTTTGTGCCTTAGTATTTTCTTGTTTAGCCAATTTCTCGTAAAGAGGGAAAGCTTTTTCGTTTTGCTTTCTTGTACCTTTTCCGTAGAAGAAACCATCGGCTACTGTTAAAATCACCTCTGGACTTTCCTTGGGATCATTCGCCTCTACTTTTTTGAGCAACCACTCAAAGGCATCTTTGTTAGAACGTTCTGCTGCTTGGATAGCAAATTTTGCAGCATCTTTCAGCGACTTTTTCACCCCATTGCCTTCTGCATAACAAAGAGAAAGAAGGTAGAGTACCTCAGCATAAGCTTCTTCTTCTTGCTGATAGAAGTATTCTAACATTTGGTCTTGTGGTGTTGGAGTGATTTTAGAGGCACGAGTGTAATATTCAAAAGCGCGTTCAAACGATTGGTTGGTATATTTGCCATTGTAGTACAAATCTCCTAACTTTTTAAGAGCAAGCAAATGATTTTGGTTGGCAGCTTTTTCAAGACAATCAAAAGCTTTGCGAACGTCTAACTGACCTTCTTCCAAGAGGGAAGCTCCTAAATTGTACAAAGCCGACACATTGCCTGCTTGGGCAGACTTCTCAAAAAGTTCTACTGCGTGAGAAGCCGATTGGCGAGAACCATTACCGGTAAGGTAGCAAACACCTAAATTGTTCTCTGTAATATCCGACGGATTCGCATTTACCGATTTAAGCACTAAGTTAAAAGCATCGCGGTAAGATTGAGTACCCCCAATGCCATTGTACAAACATACCGATAGTTGGCGTTGTGCATCAGCATTGCCTCTGGCAGCCGATTTGCTGTACAAATCTAAGGCTTTCTTGTATGATTTTCCTATGAGAGGACTATTGCCGAAGAAATAGTAGTTAGCCAAATAGTACTGAGCCTCTGGTTGTCCTTTGGCAGCAGCTTTCTCAAACCACTGGATAGCTTTCTCTTCCGATTTTTCAACCCCTTGGCCTTTCAAATAAGCTTCTGCTAGGATAGTTTGTGCATTTGCATTGCCTTTGTTGGCCACTTTGGTCAAACGTTGTAAGGCTTCTGGGTTAGTTGGATTAATTTCGTACACCCAAACGGCTAAGAGGTATTCTGCTTCCAAAACTCCTTTAGCGGCAGCTTTTTCTGCCCAATACTTAGCTTTGTTCACATCTTTTTTGACATCAGTGCCAGCGTAGTAAGCTTTTGCCAATTCTAACTGCACTTCAGGAGATGCGTTGTCTGCATTCTTCTCAACCCATTGGTAGTACATTTCATTAGACTGGGGAACGCCTCGCCCATCGCGGTAGCAAAGAGCCAACTGCTCTTCGGCTTCCTTATGGCCTGAGGTAGCTGCTTTGCCAAGCCACTCCGCCCCTTTTTCATCTGATTTTACGACTCCTTTACCTTCAAAGTAGCACAAAGCCACTTGGTATTGTGCTGTAGCATCGCCTTTTTCGGCTACTTTCTCAAGCCACAGTACACCGTCTTGGTAGGAGCGCTTCACGCCTTTGCCCTCGAAATAAGCATTGGCCAATTCCGTTTGGGCTTTCACATCGCCTTTCTCAGCGAGTTTTATCAGTTTCTTTACATTTGTTTCTTGAGCATAAGTGAAACATACTAAAAGAACAGAAAATGCTAAAAATAAGTTTTTCATAGTGTTGCTTTTTACTTATTACATCTTTGTGGCGACAAATATACATAATTTTTTCATAACACTATCAAAAAATATTTACTTTTTTAAATTAGATTCGCTCTTCAAATTGTTAAAACCATCTAATTCAGCTACTAACGACCCCACTCGCAACGAAGCTTTCAATTTTACAGGTACTTTATTTTTATCGTCTGTTATCCACATTGTGATACTTTCTTCCTCTTTAAATACCCGCCCATCTTGCACTAAGGGACAAAATTTAAGTGTATTTACTGTGCCAAAGTGAGTTTTAAGAGACTCTCTGCCCAAAAGTTTGAGTTTAAATTTATACACCTCATCATCGTCAAAAATCATATCCAAAGTAAGCTGTTGACCTGCTTTCATCTGGTCAATGTCTGGATAGTGGCGCAATGCATAAAATGCCGAAATCACATCTTGAAGCCCCGGTTGGAAATCTATCTCTGTTTCTTTCCCATTCTCCATATTCTTAATTTTCACCTTATTGGTCGAATGGTTAAAATACATTTTCAAGTGCTTAGTATAGCCTCCTTCATAAATATTCCTAACAAAGAGACGAGGTTTGCCATCGGCAATGCCAAAATAGCTCTCATAGGTATCATCTACCCTGAAAAATACCCGTGCCAAGCCCGTAGTACTGCCTTTTCCCACTGCGTGATACACCTTTTCACCATTGTACATCTCCTCTTTAAGAGCCAATGTAGCTATACTGGCATTAAAAATACCATATTTCACCTTAAAACGAAGCCATTCACCATTTTTGAACGGCAATTCAGGGGTTTGTGCCTGTAGCAGCGAGCTTGCTAACGCTGCAAAAAGTGCTATCAAAAGCACCAATGGTTTCTTCAGTAGTCTTTTCATTCTAATTTTTCTTCTGTTACCTCTAAAATTAACAATTTACGTGCCAAATTAAATACCTGACTTTTCTACCCATTCTTTCAGAGCTTCCCAAGGGTCTTCAGGCCGAGAAGGGTCTTTCAATATTTCAGGAGGCAAACTATGATTTTCCTTGAGCCCTGAGTTATATCTAAAATCACTGCAATACACTTGGAAAATAGGCTCGTTGTATGGATACCCCTCAATTCCTTGAGTAAAGTAAGAAGCATAGCCTTCTTTTGCTGGAAGCCAGCCAAAATTCCAACAGCCCCCTTTAAAAAACTCATCATAACGCAAATTCATTACCCTACGACTGATAAGGTACAACAGATAGAGTTGCTTTTTCACCTCTTGAATCGCGCTGGGGTCTGGATTTTCAGCAAAGGTAATGTGCAGCCAGCGGCGTTGTTTCTGGGCTATAAACGCCTCCACATCTGCTTCCGGATAGGCTGAAAACTCCTTAGCCAACTCTATAATGGCAGGGTGTTTAGTATAATCAGAGGCATATTTCATACGCGACTGGTCAGCAGTGTACAAACTAGTATCCAGCAGGTCGCCCCATACGGGATTGAAAGAGTCTTTCGAGAGCAATTTGTAACGTTCAAATAGCCGTTCTAAAGCTACTGCATCAAAAGTCTGTATATAGTCTTCCAAGAGCGAGCGTATATTACCCTCAAAGCAAGAATGGTCTTCTATCTTCTCAATAAGCTCTTTAGCCTCAGGATGTTGCACTATCAGCTGCGCCTTGAGGTGCTCTTCTTCTGCCTGTTTACTAAAAAATCCTTGCATCTGAAGAGGCTGTTGTGCCATTTCTTTATATACAGCCTCATATCTTGCAAGCGCCTCAACAGTCCTCAGTAGGTTAGGTTGCTCGCGTTCCGATTTGTCTCCTGTGTTGTGTATCAGGTTCCTCACTACTCTTAGATAATCGTCATACAGTGTCTCATCTGGAGTAGGATGGTAGTTTAAGTAGGCTACTGCAGCATATAGCAGAATGTACTCATCTACTAACAGACTCTTTTCTCCTTTCGTAATAGCTAAGAACAAAATATCTGCCAAGGACAGTAGTGTGTCTTTTTTCCATAACAGAGGTTTTCTGATACGTTTTAATGTAGGCAAATGGTCAAGCGTAAAAATAAGCTTTTTTAAATTTTCTTCTTGTGCATAGACCTGAGCTAACAGTTTAAAATCGGTAAAATCAGCGGTATAACCTCCTTCTTTTTTATTCTCTTCACCTTTGAAGTACAAAGCTCGCGTCAGAAAACCCAAAAAGTTCATAAAAGCATCGTCTGTAACGAACTTTCCTTCCCGATAGTCCCACAAGTGCTCTACCCAAAGGTATTCCATCTTGCCCTTTACACTATCCAATTCCTGCTCTTCCAAATAGGGGAGGTCTTGAAGTATCTTGTAAAATTCGGATTTGAAATGTTCAAAAGGAGTGAGCTGCTTGCCCCGCGCATTCATCTTTACATATAAATCTTCTGAAAGGCCAAACGTTTCGAGTGGTAAAAAATAAAACGAGATTTTACGCAAGTCTTCAAAAGAAATAGGCCCTTCTTCCAAGGCCTTTTGTTGGCTGAAGGTATGGAGCATTTCTAGCATACCTTTTACGGTACCGTCTTTTAGCCATTCTTCAGCAAACCACGGTTGGTTTTTCAGGTATTGTTTCAGATCGGGCAAAATAAGCTCGGCAGAAAAATGTTCTTTCATCAGGCATTCACAAAATGAATGTGCTGCAGGGCGAGTCTCGTAAGTAAAACGTTGCAACCAAGTGCTTTCTTCCTCTAATCGCCCTTCTTTTACAGCCAATAGCCAATGGAGCAGCCATAACGTGGTGAGCCTTTGCTGTCCATCAATCGGAATAAAAGTAAGATACTCGCGTTGGTTCACCTCTTTGTCTGTTCTCAAATTGCCATACACAAAATCTAAAACGATGGGAGTTTTTTCGGTAAGCTTCTCTAACAGATAGGCTACAAACTTATCTCTCAGTTTTTTTTGATGTTCACGCCCTTGGGCATAGTCGCGTTGGATGATTGGGATTTCTATTTTGTCATACTTAACACAAAGTGAACGTAGGGTGTATTGCTCAGTCATTAGTAGATTCTTTAAAGTTCTCAAAAACCGCTTTTATGGCCGCCAAGTAATGCTCGCGATCGGCTTGGCTCCAATAGTAAGGCTGTTGGTCTGCAGGACTGTATAGCTTCAGAAAAACATTTCGGGTACATAGCGGAATAAATCGTCCTTCGCGTTCCAATCTGATAATATGGTTGCGCTTAGCCGGAAAAATAGCATTGTTTAAAGCCGAATTATCTCTTTTGCTCAGCAGTGCCATATTGTCTAAATAATGAACAGAAGGGCTCTCAAAAGCAGCTATAATATTATTTTTTAGTTCATTGAAGGCCTTGACATCCTGCACCTTTTCTTGGGAAAGAATCTCTTTCAAGGCCTCTTTAAAAGAAGATGTATCTACTACTTTACTATCAGCTGAAGTTTCCTTTTCAATCAGCTGAATATTGCCTATGGCCTCTAATGTCTCTTTTGCCCACGCCTTGATTGCCTTATCGGACTGCAGTGGGTTTTCGGATTGCTGCGCGTGAATATGCTCCAAACTCCATTGCTGACTGTTGTATTGGTAAAACGAAAAACGACCTCCCAATGGCTGCTGAAGTACTGATAGCACATTGAAAAGCAACAAAATATACTGTACATTGGCTTTATTGCTATCGTACGAGAGTTCCTCTATTGGGGTGTCGTTCAGAAAAGTTATTATACGTTGCTGAAGTAGATTTTTAAAAGTATCTTTGTCCTTTGCAAGCGACCACTCCAAAAGCTCTTTTAAGCTAATGTGGCCTGCCGACAAAAGAAAACCTATGTAATGATAGAGCGTGCGCTCAGTATACCAATAGCGGCAGTGTTGGAAAATGCGCAATACTTCATCCCAGAGCTCCTTTACCTTTTGCCAAGGAACAGCTGCGCCTTTTACTTCAGTTTCAAACCACTGATAGAGAGCATACAGATTGGCTTCAGTAGGTTTAGAGTTCCGCCGGTCAAACAATCTTTCTAAAAGCCACTGAATGCGATTCTCGTAGGGCTCCTTTGCCCCCAAAAAGTACCAAAAATCATCTTCACGAAGAGCGTGTTCTATTTCATACCACTCATTAGAAAACAAGGCTTGCCTAAAAAGTCGTTCTCGTGGTGTAACTCCTTCCGCTTGGCTCATCAGCAAAGCCCGTATTAGCTCAGCGTCTTCCAGAGGTATCTTCCCTATGTTCAAACGGTTGAAAATATCTATTTTCTCGGCTTCTCGTGCCTTGTGGGTGGTAGCTACAAGGGCAATCTCATACCAAATCACTTTTACCCTATCGTTCAATACTTTTAGAAAAGTAGTCCTTTCATCTTCATTTTTGCCCTTAAACCAATCGTCTATACACCGATAAGCCTCACTCATAAAATGGAAATCAGGATTTTCGTCTGAAAGAGTTTCAGAAGACAAGTCTTTCAAAAAAGTATCACTCTTAGTGCGCTTTTCAAAAGAAAATGAAAAGGCAGCTTCGTTTTTCAAATATTTTAAAATAAGATATAATGTTATGAGCCTTTGTTGGCCATCTACCACCTCGTAAGAAGTTTCTCCCGAAGCTCCTTCAGGCGGTACAACTACCACAGGCTGTAAACAATAATCATCTCCTTCAGTCTTGTGCTTAGCAAAACTGTCAATATCGTCCAAAAGGGCTTGTACGTGCTGGTGTGTCCACCGGTAGCCTCGCTGATAGGCTGGAATGAAGTAGGGCTGCTTCAGTGCCGCTAGTGAACGAGTTTCTATGTGATTACTCATAAAAACGATTTCTTTTTTTTGTTATTCAATAGCGCAATCTTGCCACCCTATGGCCTGCTTGTAGGCATCTACCGACCTATAAGGGACTATCACTCTTCCCTTATAACCGAAATTTCTATTCACTGTAGGTGGGATAATAGCGCGGCAATGAAGCTCGGTGAGAGCAGAATTCTCAAAGGCAGCAAGATCTATCTTTTCTATCGTAGCTGGTAGTTTCAGTTCTGTAAGACTCTTGCAGCCGTAGAAAGTTTGTACACCTATAGAAGTGGTATAGCGCGAGAGTTTGACCTCAGAAAGCGAAGTACAGTTGTAAAACACCTTGGCAGGAAGGTCTACCACTGCACGCGGCAACTCTATGCTCTGCAAGCGCTCGCACTCGGCAAAAGCAAAGATTCCAACAAACTTCACCCCTTCGGGCAACTCAATACTCTCCAAGTTTTTACATCCGTAAAACACTCCGTAGAAAATATGTGTAAGAGCCAACGGCATCTGTACTGTGCGCAGCGAGGTGCAGTTCCTAAAAGCCTGCATATTTATCTTTTCGACGGTATCGGGAATAATGATAGAGGTAAGCGAAGTACAATCCTGAAAAGTGTCATTTAAAATATGCTTAAGCCCATAAGGCAACTTTACCTGCTGCAAACTAGAACAACTGTTGAAAGCACTCGTGCCGACAAAAATCACCGTATCAGGCAAAGTTACAGAGGTCAGACTTTTGCAGTGTTCAAAAGAATCATCGCCCACACTTTCTAAATTGTCAGGAAAAGTAATTGCCGAAAGCGACTCACAATAGGCAAAAGCACTGCTTTTCACGCGTCGCACACTGGCTGGCAACTCCACACGCTGCAGTTGTTTACACTCGTAAAACATTTGCGAAGGAATAAAAGGAAGACGAGTAGACAGAAACTGTACCTTCTTCAAGGCAAGACACCCGGCAAAGGCGGCATCGCCTATAAGAGTAGTTTGCTCAGGTATCTCTACACTCTCCAAAGCAGTACAGCCCTTAAAAGCTTCCTGACCAATAGTGGCTACCGAGTTAGGAAGAGTAATACTCGCCAACTGGGGACAATGGGCAAATGCTTTGGCACCAATTTCGGTAACCGAGTTAGGCATCATTTCCACTTTCGCAAGGGAAGCACAACGCGCAAAAGCACTGTCTCCTACTGAAGTAATAGTACCTGCAAAGCTAATAGATTTCAGTTGTTTACAATTTTTAAAAGCCTCTGCTGCAATCGTTTTCACAGTGCGCGGCAGTTCTATGCGGCCATCGCTCGGAATCAGTTGATTATCACATTTAAGGAGAACCCCCTCCTTAATCAGAAGAGATTCTACCCCCTTCTGCGAGTAAAGAAGTTGAAAGGCAAAAAAGCAGCAGGTAATAGCATATTTATAAAAAGTGGTAGACATTATTATTTCCTTTTAAAGCGCAAAGATAAACAATTTTTTTAAAAACAATAGTAAAGAAAAGAAAAAACAAGTTCAATCTCCGTACTTTCTTGCGTCTCTTCTGTTCCGCTTCGTCTTCACTTCGTCTTCACTTCGTCTTCACTTCGTCTTCACTTTGTCTTCACTTCGTCTTCACTTTGTCTTCGCTTCGTCTTCACTTTGTCTTCACTTTGTCTTCACTTTGTCTTCACTTTGTCTTCG
>CAUQNY010000035.1:0-21033 GCA_963519425.1 uncultured Capnocytophaga sp. | reverse complement strand
TAGATAGCCTTAAAGATGATGCTTTCTACGATATTTATACAAGGAGGAAGATGTATCTTTCAAAATAAAGTTTAACCATAAAAACATAAAAGTGCTAAACATTTTACGAATGTTTAGCACTTTTTTATTTATGAAGGTGTGCTTTTCAGTTTTTTATTGTATATTTGCAGCACTTACCTTTATGTCTAGTTAGTTTCACCTCAAAGCTCGTGAGGCTCTCAGCGAAGAACAATCGAACTCATAACGAAGAGGTTACGTCAAAATATTGATAGTTCAAAAACGCGCTATAACTTTTTTGCACTTGCAGTTAGTAGGTAAAGTCATTTTTTACAGTGTAAATAAAATCAAAAGAAATACGATGAGAATCATTATCTTAATACTCCTAATAACTTTAGTTGCTTGCCAAAACAACTCAAAACGGAAGACTGACGAACCCAATCCCTACCGATTTGAGACTACATTCCGTGGAAAAAAACTGATAGTTTTCGAGGGATCTAAGCGTACCTATACACTTCAGTATGCAGCAGAAAATTATGAATTGCCTTTTCATTTTGTTGTCGGCCAAGAAGATTTGGGGCCAGATGATATTAGTACCCAACTGAAATCCGAATATGATTCTTTACTTTTAACAGCCTATTTTGGAAAACAAGCTTGGACTTTCCATTACTATTTAGGCAAAGTTCCTTTTTTAGATAAAGTAGTGGCTCATATAAGTGGGCTTCATCCAGATTGTTTAGGAAGGGACGACTTCGATTGCGATTGTACTGATACTTTGACAGTCAGTACGCCCTTGCCCTTAACTAATAAAGCTAAAGAACATATTATACAGTTTTTGAAATAGAATAACTTTATTCGGGCACCTTGGAACAATATTTGCATAGTTGAAAAGAATATATTAGCTTTATCTTAGAATGATGACGATAAAAAAACTTACTTTTTATATGCTATTGACTTTCAGTCTTTTTTCTTGTGTAAAGACTTTGGAAGACGATAATCAAAAACTTGCAGGTACTTCCAACTATACAGGTAGCGATACCGATTTGCGTATACGAGATTTCATCTGGAAAGGACTCAACCAATATTATTTATGGCAATCTGAATCGAGAAACTTGCAAGATAACTATTTTGGTAGCCTTAGCAATACTTTAGCAGGAAGAAACCGCGCTTACACTACTTTCTTGAAGAGCTATGATTCTCCTGAAACACTTTTTGTACAAGGACTCCTCTATCAATACGGAAAAACAGACCGTTTTAGCTATATCACAGACAACTATGTGAAACTTGAGAATCAATTTAAAGGTATCACAGCTAGTACAGGAATGCACAACCTTTTTGTATTGAAAGGCAACTTGTGTTATGGGATAGTGCAATACGTAGTGCCAGGCTCAGATGCCGACCGTCAGGGCTTGCAGCGTGGAGACTTGTTTGAAGCAATTAATGGAAAGCGCATTACTCAAGATAATATAAATGAACTGCTGAATAGCAATACTTACACTTTTGAGGTACTCCGATTGAATGAACAAAAGCAATTATATAGTACAGGCCGCATCGTCAATCTTCAAAATACAGAAACTCCAGAGAATCCAGTACTCATTAAGAAGACTTTTCAACAAGGAACTCATAAGGTAGCCTACCTAATGTACACTGCTTTTATTGCAAACTACAACCATGCCCTAAACGAGGCTTTTGCTGAGTTTAAAGCAGCAGGTGTTACCGATTTGGTGCTCGATCTCCGCTACAACGGAGGAGGAAGTGTAGATACAGCGGTCTATTTGGCTTCAATGATTACAGGACAATTTGAGGGGAATATTTTTGCCAAGGAAAAATGGAATGCCAAGATGCAACCCATACAGGAGGCAAGAAATGGAATTACCAACTACTTTTTGAGCCGAATGAAGGACGGAACCAATATCAATAGTCTAAACTTGAATAAAGTGTATGTGCTTACTACCAAGCAAACTGCCTCTGCTAGCGAATTGGTCATTAATGGCCTTAAACCTTATATTCAGGTGGTGCAGATAGGAACTACTACCATTGGCAAAAACCAAGGTTCTATTACTATCTACGACTTTGTTGATGCTGAAGGGAAAGTGAGAAATCCCAATCACAAGTGGGCAATGCAGCCACTAGTCTTGAAAATTGAAAATGCCAAAGGTGAAGGAGATTATGTAAATGGAATTGCTCCAGATATCGAAGTAGAAGAAAGTATCTACAGTTTAGGAACCTTAGGAGACCCCAAAGAACGCTTACTTTCAGAAGCTTTGGCACAAATTACAGGTAGGCGTGCTACAGCTCGTCCAGCAATACCAGAACCAATGCCAAAAGTCGAAGTCATAGCTACCTCCAAAGACCGATTTTTAGGCTATAACGAAATGTACAAATAATGAATAAATTCCACGAACTGACTGTTGTTAAAATAACACCTCTTACTGCTACCTCAGTGATGATTACCTTTCAAGTGCCAGATTTGCTTAGAAAGGTTTTTACTTTTGAGGCTGGCGAATATCTTACCTTACAGAAAACTTTCGACGGGCAAAAGGTGCGCCGTGCCTATTCTATTTGTTCAGGAGTGAATGAAGGAGAGCTAAGTGTCGCTGTAAAGCGTGTCCCCAATGGACTCTTTTCTACCTACGCTACTACCGAGCTTAAAGAAGGAGATGTTTTGGAAGTGATGCCTCCAATGGGCTCTTTTGTCTTCTTTTACGATATTTTTGGCAATCGCGATATAATGCTTTTCTCAGCAGGTAGTGGGGTAACTCCTATGATGAGTATTGCTAAAACAGCCCTTGCAATGACGAAAATAAAAGTTGTCTTCGTTTATGGTAATAAGTCCAAAGAAGAAACTCTTTTTTTCGACGAAATAGAAACGCTCCGAGCTCAGTATCCCGACCGCTTTTTTGTGCACTATGCGTTCAGTCAGCAGCCTTGGGGCAATCACTACACAGGGCGGATTAATAGTGCTATTGTGAATGAGATGTTCAATAAGTACAACGATTTTAATTGGGGGCGCTATTATGCTTGTGGGCCTACCCAGTTAGTCAAAGAACTGCGCGAAATACTTCTCCTGCGCGGTATAGACAACGATCGTATTTTTACAGAGCTTTTTGAGGCATCACCTGCCGAAGTAGACTACACTCAGTTAGAGGGTAAAGTGAATATTACCCTTATGGCAAATGGGCAAACACATACTTTTGAGAGCCCTCGAAATGAAACACTTCTTAATGCAGCTTTGAAAGCAGGAATAGAAGTGCCTTATTCTTGTTTGAATGGGGTATGTAGTAGTTGTGTCGGAAAAGTAGAAGAGGGGGAAGCTAAGATGGCAAAGAATGAAACCCTCAGTGCAGAAAAAGTGTCTGAAGGCTATGTGCTCACTTGTCAAGCCTATGCTATGCAAGATAAGATAAAAGTACGTATTTAAAATTACAAATATTCTCTACTGAATCATCCTGTCAGAGGGGCTGTAAGCCCAAGGAGCGCCATTGTTTTCTATGTTGGTCATCATAGCATTTAATTCACTAGGTGCTGCCGATTGTTCCATTACAGAGTATTGCCGAAGTTGCATAATGATAGCTAATGGACTAATGCCTACGGGGCAGACTTCAGTACAAGCATTACAAGTAGTACAAGCCCACAATTCTTCAGGGCTAATATAATCACCCAAAAGTTGTTTTCCATCAGGTTCAAAGGTGCCGTGCACATCTATGTTGCGGCCTACTTCTTCTATTCGGTCGCGGGTTTTCATCATAATAGCGCGTGGCGAGAGTTTCTTGCCAGTGAGGTTAGCAGGACACTCATCAGTACATCTCCCACATTCGGTACAAGTGTACGCATTCATTAGTTGTAGCCTTGTAAGGTCACTTACGTCCGAGGCACCAAATTTTTCAAGAGGCAGATTATCGCCTTCAGGTGTGGCAAAAACATCAGCATTAGGGTCTAGCATTAGCTGTACCTCTCTAGTAACTATAGGGTCTACTTTGGTAGCTCCTAATGGGCGAATAGAGGTGTAATAAGTGTTAGGGAAAGCCAGCAGAATATGCAGATGTTTTGAGTAGTACAAATAGTTCAGAAAAACCAAAATCCCAATGATGTGTAACCACCAGCAACTGCGCTCAATAATGATAAGAGTATTTGTCGATGCGTTTCCCAACAAAGGTTGTATCCATTGGCTCACAGGAAAGTATCCAGCTTGTATGTAGTGAGATACTTGTAGCACTTGTAGTTGGGCATCAGCAGCATTCATCAGCAGGAAGAGAGTCATCAGCACCATTTCAGCGTAAAGAATGTTTGACGCATCTTTCTTTGCCCATCCCTTTAACTCTGCTTTCTGAAAGCGAGGCAGTTTAAGTATATTTCTTCTAAGCCAAAAAATACTTACGGCAGTAAGTACCAGCAAGGCCAATACTTCAAAAGCACCTATAAGCAAGTCATACGCTCTTCCTAATGATGCAAATATGCGGTGCGTGCCAAAAATACCATCTATAAGAATCTCTAAAAGCTCAAGGTTAATGATTAGAAAGCCTGCGTACACAATCAGGTGTAGGGCTCCTACTATAGGCCTGACCATTAGTTTTTGCTGACCTAAGGCTAGGCGCATCATATTTTTAAAACGTTCAGATTTGCTCCCTACTACAGGTTCTTCTTTTCCTAACCGTATATTTCTAATGAGTTTGCGCAGATTGAAAACAAAAAAGCCTCCTCCCGCACAGAGAAGTATCATAAAAACTATGTTCGGAAGGAAACTCATCAATAGCATTATTCTGCTTTTTCTTCGTTTATGGGTTCGTAGATAGTAGCTTTTTTGCCAAAAAGAGAGAAGTGTACGTAGCGTTTAGGATTCAATCGGAAGTCTTGCAAGAGCAATTCCAATTCTTTAGCCGAGTTGTCCAAGTCCTTATAGAGAGCTTCGTCTTTCATCAGTTTGCCTATTGTACCTTTTCCCGATGAAATGTCAGAAAGAAGAGTGTTTAGGTTGCTAAGCGTAGTTTGTGCATCGGCAATTACTTTGTTCAATTCAGCAGCCGAAAGCTCTCCCGATACTTTAGAGAGGTCAGTAGTAATCTTGTCGGCATTTTGCAAAGTATTACGAAGCGAAGCCTGATTGGCACTGAGCATAGCATTTAGGCTTACAGAGGCTTGGTTCAGGTGTTGCATAGTGTTGCTTAGCTCTGTAATAGCTTTTTTTAAGTCCTCAGTAGTTTTAGTGTCTAAAATCTTATTAACGCTTGTAAGAGTAGTGTCAGCTTGCACAAGCAAGTGGGTCAGTTTCTCTTGAGTAGGTTTCAGAGATGAGGTTACCGAAGCCAACATATCTTCTTGAATATGAGATTTCAGCTCATCTCCTGATACGGCGATAGGGGCATCGTCAAATGCAGGAATAATTTGCAGTCCTGCGCCTCCTAACAAGCTGTTGTATAGTTCTGCCACACTGTTTTTTGAGAAAGTGAAGTTCTCAGAGCACTCCATTGTTATTTTAATGCGCGCTGTTTTTTCTTCTAAATCTACGGCTTCCACACTCCCTACTTTCACGCCATTTACTGTAATTTGTGTACCTGTTTTCAGTCCACCTGAGTGAGGGAAGTAGGCGTAGTAGGTATTAGTCTTGTGAAATAGCGATTTAGACCTCAAAAAGTTGAAGCCTATGTAAAAAGCCGCAATACCTGCCACCACTATGATGGCAGCTTTTATTTCTCTGGTTATTTTCATCTTGTCTATTTGAATAAGTTTACTTTTCTAACTTTTTAGCTCTCTCTACTGTTATGCGTCTCCCTTGGTAAAAAGCGGTGATGTATGCATCTGTATAGCCTTTTTTTTTTGCATTGCTTAGCAAGGTAAGCGCATCTTTGTGTCTTTTCGCATTGCCGTAATAGTACACGAAAATGCTCCCGTCTTTTTCTGCTGAAATAGGGGAGAGCCCTTTGAAATTGAATCCTTTAGCCTCTAAGCGTTTAGGGCTGGAAGATATTTGTACCTTGTAGGTCAAATCAGATTGCGAGGGGTGGTTAGTGCTATGCTGAGGGGTGCGAGAGCGAGAGCTACGTGCCGAAGTGTCGTAGGGTGATACGTACGAACTCTTCCCTTGTACCCATTTCTTGTACGAAATGATAGCTGCAGCGATGTTCTCAGCAAACTCTTCTTGTCCTTTAGTCGAGGTGAGAAACTTGCGTTCCTCGTTATTCGTCAAGAAAGCTGTTTCTATGAGAATGCTTGGCATATAGGTTTGATGCAAGACGATGAACCCTGCTTGGCGCACGCCTCGGTTGGTACGATTCATTACCCCTGTCAGCTGTTTTTGTACTATTTTAGCTAGCTGAATGCTTTGTTCCAAAAACTCTTCCTGCATAATTGAGACACCAATTAGAGACTCTGGCGAATTGATATTGTATTGAGCATACTTCTTCTTGTAGTTGTCTTCCATATAAATCACCGAGTTTTCAGCCTTGGCTACTTCAAAGTTCTGCTCATTGGCATTCAGTCCCAATACATAGGTTTCTGCTCCTTCCACTTGAGTTTCGTGGGCGTTGCAGTGTATCGATACAAACACATCTGCTTTGTTTTTGTTAGCTATAGTACCTCGCTCGTATAGATCTATCAGTACGTCTGTCTTGCGGGTGTAGATTACCTTAATATCAGGTTGAGCTTCCAATTTCTTACCTACCAATAGAGCTATCTTAAGTACGACATCTTTTTCATAGATGTTTTTGTTCACTACCTTCCCAGGGTCTTTTCCCCCGTGTCCTGCATCTAGAACTACCTTAAACACAGGGGTCTTTTGTGCATATCCTACAGAAAAAGAAAGTGCTAAGAAAAGGAAGTAATGCAATATTTTCATTTGTGTTATTTCTTGTTTTAAAAAGGAATTGCCCCTACTTACTTTAGGGGCAGTAAGTGGGGGCAAAGGTAAAACTTTTTAATCAATGTACCAAAACAAAATAGATATTTAACTGATTATTAACGATTGAAACGCTTTTTCATCAATCATTTTTACGCCTAATTGCGCTGCTTTTTCTTTCTTGCTTGGTCCCATATTGTCGCCTACAATTACATAGTTTGTCTTTGACGAGATAGATGAGGCTACCTTTCCGCCGTGTTGCTCAATGAGAGCTTTGAGCTCATCGCGTGTGTATAGGTGGAATACCCCCGACACTACAAAAGTCAGACCTTTTAGAGTCTCTGTCTGACCTTCCGATGCTTGCTCGCTCAGAGCAAATTGTAAACCATATCCTTTTAGCCTATCAATAAGTTTTCGGTTGTAGTCATCAGCAAAGAAGTTTACTACGCTACTGGCTATTTGGTTGCCTATTTCGTCTACTTCTATCAGTTGTGCTACAGTGGCATTTTCAAGCGCTTCAATGCTCTTATAGTGGCGTGCTAGTTTCTTAGCAACAGTTTCTCCTACATAGCGGATTCCTAAGGCAAAGAGAACGCGTTCAAAAGGAATAGATTTAGATTGTTCAATAGCTTTTACAATGTTCTCCGCACTCTTTTGTGCCATACGCTCCAAGGGAAGCAGTTTCCCAATGGTTATTTCGTAAAGGTCTGCATAAGTCTGAATGATACCTGCCCGAAAAAGTTGCTCTACAGTCTCTTCTCCAAGCCCCTCTATGTCCATCGCCTTGCGCGAGATGAAATGTTGTATTTTACCGGTAATTTGGGGCGGACAGCTATGGCTATTTGGGCAATAGTGCTGAGCCTCTCCTTCATTGCGTACTAAAGGAGTTTGGCATTCAGGGCATTCGCTGATGTACACCACAGGCTGGGCATCGGCTTCGCGCTTCTCTAAGTTTACCCCTACTATTTTAGGGATAATTTCTCCTCCTTTTTCTACATATACCGAGTCGCCTATGCAGATGTTTAACTTCTCAATTTGGTCTGCATTGTGTAGCGAGGCGCGTTTTACCACAGTTCCTGCTAATAGTACAGGCTTGAGGTTCGCTACAGGGGTGATAGCTCCAGTGCGCCCCACTTGGTAAGAGATACTCTCCAAAACTGTATCTACTTGCTCGGCCTTAAACTTGTAGGCCATTGCCCAGCGCGGCGATTTAGCTGTGTATCCTAACTCTTCTTGTTGGGCGATACTATCTACTTTCACCACTACACCATCGGTTTCGTAAGGTAAAGTGTGTCGTTTAGTGTCCCATTCGTTGATGAAATCCATCACTTCGGCAGTCGAATGGCATAATTTAGATATTTGAGGCACCTTAAAACCCCATTCTCGCGCTTTTTCCAATCCCTCAAACTGACTTTTTACTCCTGTGTTCCCTACCAAAAAATACAAAAGGCAGTCCAAGCCGCGTTTGGCTACTTCTGCCGTGTCTTGCAGTTTAAGGCTGCCGCTAGCTGTATTGCGTGGATTCATAAAAGGGTCATCACCTGCAGCTATGCGCTCTGCGTTAAGAGCTTCAAAAGCTTTTTTAGGCATCACTATTTCTCCGCGAATGTAAAAGCGTTCAGGGTAATCCCCTTTCAGTTGCAAAGGTACTGAGCGGATAGTGCGCACGTTGGCCGTGATGTCATCGCCTTGAATACCATCGCCACGAGTAGTAGCCTGTGTCAGTTTGCCATTTTCGTATAGCAAATCAATAGAAGCACCATCATATTTCAGTTCGCAGGTAAAGCTGATTTGGTCGCTTCCCAACGTCTTGATAATGCGCTGTTCCCATTCTTCCAAATCCTCTTTAGAATAAGAGTTGTCTAACGAATACATACGGTGTTCGTGCACTACCGTAGGAAAGTTCTTGGTGATGCTTCCCCCTACGCGCACAGTAGGCGAGGTCTCATCGTAATATTCAGGGTGAGCCTGCTCAAGTGCTTGCAGTTCTTTGAGCTTTTGGTCAAACTCAAAGTCTGAAATCGTAGGCGTGTCCAGCACGTAATAATTGTAATTATGTTGGTTGAGCTCCTCACGAAGCTGCTGTATTCTTTCTTTCATAATGTTATTTTTCGCAAAACAAAGTGTTACCTCAGTACTCTATCCGGTTCCTTGTTCTTCTCCCATTTCAAATCAGAAAGCATAGAAGCTTTAATACCTATAAAGAAGTACCAAGAGGTGCGGTAGCCAAATGGAGTAAATTGGAAGTTCATCTTGAAGCTGTTTAAGTCTCGTTCAAAACGCAACTGAGTGTAAGTGAAACCCTGATTTACAAAGTCATAACCACTCGAAAGACCTACTTGCCACTTAGGGGTCAGCGATACGTTGCCAGAGAACATTAAAGAGTTGTTAGATATACTGCTCTCCCTCGCTTGGTTGCTGTATGTCAGAGAGTGAGCTAAAGTCAAATCCCAAGGGATAGCTGCACGGTAGTACTTTTTCTTCTCCTCATTCTCCTTGTCATCGTCATTCTCTTTGCCTCGCTTTTTATCCATATTCTGAACCTCATTCAGCGGTTTAGAAGAACCAAACAGATCATCAGTACGGCCTCCTGCTACAGTACCTGTTTGTTTCTTTGAGTCTTTCTTGTCCTTTTTGTCTTTGTTTGAGAAAGCGTAGTTGGTAGAAAGGTTTGCATTCGTCAGGCGGAACAGGCTCCCCCCGTTGTTGATGTTCCAAGTTTCCAACTGTCGCCCACTGTTGTCTATGGCATAAGGGTTTAGCGTAGCTCCAAAATTCACACCCAATTTTCCGTTGAAAAAGGCAGTTCCTCCTGTTACATTCAGCGGACTGAATTGCTTCGTGATCATATTGTAGTTAGAGCTGAAATTCAAACTGTTCAGCAAGGTAATCTTTTTAGGTTCAGTTTCAGTGCTGTCTTTTTGTCGCACTTTGGCCTCAAAAGTATTAGCCAACGAGAAGTTTAGCGATTGCGATTCACCCAAGCTGGGAGTGCCGTAGAGGCCACCTTCAAAACGCGTGTATTGGTTTTTCTTCCCATAAGCATCAGCGATGTACCAATCGTAATATTGGTCAAACGAAGGACTATAACCATACCCTACCGAAGGGCGCATCACGTGGCGAATAGCCTGCAAGTTAGACCCTTTTTTGAAACGAAAAGTACCATAGATAGTAGTTCCTAAGCTCGCCCCTGCGTTATAGGTTAAAAAGCGGTCAAAACCACTTAACGTGTCAATCCCTATCTTGCCCGTACTGCTGTTGAAATCCTTGCGCCGAATAGTCTTGAATTGCCACGTTTCATTCAGAGATGAGTTTACCCCTAAGGTGAGGTATTTAAATAGTTTAGCAGTTGTACTTACTGGAATTGAGTGGCGCACACCGTTCTTCGCCTCATCAAACATCCTTTTAGAAAAGAAAAGACTGTCATAAGTAGCAAAGCGGTTGTCTGCCTGCATACTGTATTGAAAGTTCAAACTCTTGATGAGCCCCTTTTTAGTTTGTCCTTCTCGCACAAAAGGGTAGATGCGCTCCATACTTGCCCGCATAGAAGGCAGCGTCATATCAATGCTTTTGGTGTTCGTATTCTGCGAGTGCGAAGCCGAGAGCGAAAGGTTTACCGAAGGGTATGCCGGAAACGTCTTCGAGTACGAGATAGACGACATCATCGTGTTGTTCAAGAAGTTAGAAGTATTCGCTTGGTTGTAAGATTCTTGGTAGTACCTACTGTTGCTCGATAGGTTCACCGAAGCCGAGAAGTTCGAGTTCGGGTTAGCCTTGCTGTCCTTAGAGTGCGACCACTGTATGTTGTACATACGGCTGCCAGAATAGTCCGGCAATCCTCTCATACTGTAGATGTTGTTTTCAAACGAGAGGTTAAAGCTCCCCGTGTACTTATACCGTTTCACATAGGCCGACTGTGCCCTGAGGCCATAGCTCCCGTTCGTGTAATAATCCCCCGTTAGCGATAAGTCAAAATTGTCGCTAATCACAAAGTAGTAACCTATGTTTTGCAAGAAGTAGCCTCGGTTGTTCACCTCCCCAAAGGTAGGAAAAATCAACCCCGACGAGCGCCCCGATACCATAGGATAATAAGCAAACGGAATAGCCAATGGGGTCGGAATATCCACAATGTACATATTGCTGAAGCCTGCAATAATCTTCTTTTTAGGCACAAATTTGGCCTTGTAAACTTTAATGTAGTAGTCAGGGTCGTCCAAATCCTCTGCAGTAGTGATGATGGCGTTGCGCATAAAGTAGGTAGAGTCGTTCTCCTTCTTGATGATTTCTCCCTTTACATTGTTCTCGTCTTGTTTAGTATACGCATTGCGGATAATAGCTTTCTGGTTCCGGTAGTTAAAGCGGATAGAGTCAGGTTCTATCACATCGCTACCTTGCTTGAAAACAGGATGCTGACTGTATTCTCCTAAGCTGTCTTTCAGCCGTCCAGCATATACTTCCCCTTTTTGGTAGTTAATCACATCAATACCTGCCTTGATGTCTATATCAGTGTATTGTACATTAGTCTCGTTGAACAACAGAATTTCGTTCTTCACTTTGTTGAATACGATACTGTCCTTAGCCTTGTATTTTACGATGTCTTCCAAGGCGTTTTTAGGTTTCTTGAGGGTGTCGTTTTTAAGGCTGTCTTTCGTTTTAAGAGGTGTTTTTTGCGGCTTAGGTCTCCGTCCCCGTAAGCGTCTGTCTATGGGGGGCAAACTGTCTTTTTTCACCGTATCACTAACTTGTTCGGAAAACACAGCGTGCATCCCAACCGTCTTAAACGCAAACGATTCAGCATACCAGAAGTAAGAGCTGATAATTAATAGGCTGACAATGAATGTTATGGGTCGTTTATGTTGTATCAAAGTCCTTTCAGATAAATGTTTTTTTGAGGGCTCAAAAATACAACATTTTTTTAAAATAGCAAAACTTACTAAAGTTCCATCACGGCATTCGCATTTAAGATAATAGGTTTATACTTTATTAATAAACCACAAAAAATAGTAGGAAATATTAGATATTTTCTCTTTTAAAAGTCACTTTTGAGGATTGCCCCTTCCTTTCGGGAAGGGGGAACGGGGGTTAGGCTTTTAAATGCGAACGCCGTGAAGTTCCATAACCACGAGTCTAACGCTTACTCTCTCCAACCTCAAACCCCGATACCTGAGCAAAGAAAAATTTTCTGTAGGGGCTATCTCGGAGACGAAGTGTAGATGAAGTGGAGAGAAAGTGAAGACGAAGCCTACTTTCTGCCAATTCTGCGTTTCTAAAAAACGACTTAAAAACAGAAAAAAATAACAAAATGGGTAGAAAATTTTAAAAACAACTAGCAAAGACACTTTCCCTGTCTTTGGTAGTTTGGAAGTTTTTTCGTACTTTTGCCTCGTAAAAATCAAGATGATGACAAAGCTGAAGAATCTTAAAACATTCGCCAAAAAGTCTTTGGCAGCCAAGCTGTTTATCTTCGCAGCTACCTTGCTGATAATCTTGCAAGTGTTCCCCGAAAAAGCAAAATTCAAATACGAGTTTCGCAAAGGTGAATTATGGCAACACGAAAACCTCTACGCACCATTCGACTTCCCTCTGAAAAAAACTGAAGAGCAGATTAAGGCCGAAGAAAAGAAAATTGCCGCCCATTCCACCACCTATTACCGAAAAGACACAACTACTTTTACCTCCGCTTTTCAGAAGTTTCAACAGAAAAAACAAGACTATTTTACCGACCTGCCTACACCCAAAAGAGCAATGCTCTTAGAAAAAGCAGAGACTTTTTTGCGCCAGAGCTATCAAAAAGGAATCGCTCTGAATCCCCCTACAAGTGCTCAAGCCAAAATAGCACTCATCCAAAACAACAATCAGGCAACCGAACTTTCGGTATCCCAAGTACTCTACATTCAAGACCTTCATAGAGCCATTAGTACTTACTTTACCGATGCTCCCTATCGCGACTATCATAAGCAATACTACGACCTTTTCTTTGATATACTTACCCCAAACCTTACGGTAGACCAGAATTTTACTCAAAAAACACTTCAGCAGAACCTCAAAGAGATTGTTTATACTCGCGGTTGGGTGAACAAAGGAAAGCTCATTATTGCCAAAGGAGAATTGGTAGAAGGGGAGAGACTCAATACCCTGTTATCTCTCAAAGAAGAATACGAAACGCAAACGTGGAACCAAAATCACTATAGCTGGTCGCTTGTAGGCTATTACATCTTGGTTGCGATTGTACTGCTGATGATGACCTTGTACCTAAGAATGTACGAGCAGAAAATTTATAAAAACAATCTCAAGTTGGGCGTTATCTTGCTCAATATGTTGTGTATGGTTCTGATGGTAGGACTGATGGCACGCAATATGCCCGATTATATCTATCTCGTTCCTGTTGCTATGATGGTGCTTATCCTTAGGTCTTTCTTTGATCTTCGCACCGTTCTTTTTGTGTTCATCAATACAGTCCTCATCACCGGCTTTATAGTGCCCAATAGTTTTCAGTTTGTCTTTATACAGATAATGGCAGCTATCACTATCATCCTTACCCCCAAGGGTATGCACTATCGTTTGAGCGGCTTTATTTCAGCGGGACTCATCACAGCTGCCTACCTGATCATTTACGTGGCTTTTCACATTATTACCGAGGGAAGCCTCAAAGGCATAGAGCTCTCACTGCTCACGCTCTTTGTGCTGAATGGGGTAGGAATGCTTTTTTCCCAACCGTTCACCTACATCTACGAGCGCGCTTTTGGCCTTGTATCCGATGTGTCGCTCTTAGAATTGTCAGATACGAACACCAAGTTGTTGCGCCAGCTGTCCGAAAAAGCCCCTGGCACCTTTCAGCACTCTATGCAGGTAGCCAATTTGGCCGAAGCTGCTGCTCTTGAGATAGGAGCCAACAGCCTTTTAGTACGGGTAGGAGCTCTCTATCACGACATAGGGAAGATGGAGAACCCTATCTATTTCACCGAAAACCAGAAAACCAGCCTAAATCCTCACGACCAGCTTACTCCAGAACAGAGTGCTAAGGTTATCATCAAGCACGTTAGCGATGGGGTAGAGCTTGCGCACAAAAACAAGCTCCCCAAGCGCATCATTGATTTTATCAAAACGCACCACGGGCGTAGCCTCACTTACTATTTCTATCGCAAGGCCTTAGACCAAAATCCAGATACCAAAGAGGAAGATTTCCGTTACCCAGGCCCTATTCCTTTTTCTAAGGAAACAGCTATCCTAATGATGGCCGACTCAGTCGAGGCAGCTACCAAGAGCCTCAAAAATCCTACTTTCGAGGCTCTGAATGAGTTTGTAGATCGTATTATTAAGAAACAGTTAGACGATAATCAGTTTGCTAATTCCGATATTTCGTTCAAAGAAATAGAAGTCATCAAGCGCGTGTTTAAGGACAAACTCACAAACATTTATCACGTGCGCATTGAATATCCTGAATAATTAACAAAAAGCCAACCCCTTTTGGTACACTTATTGAGAAAAGAATAATAGATTAAAAAACAGAAAGAATGAAGCAATACCTTATTTTATTTTCGTTGATTTCATCAATGGCAGTGGCACAACAGCTGCCTTCGGTAGCCGTAGTAGGCCAAGGAATAGTATATGCTACCCCCGATGTAGTAAATATATCCATTAGTATTGAGAGAGAGGGCGACAACCCTAAAGAATTGCGTCAGAAAAATGGCGAAACAGTAGCCAAAGTACTCCAAGCCATTAGTCAGGAACAGTTGCCTATCGAGAATTTCCAAACCGACTATGTCTCGCTCAACAAACAGTACGACTATAATACCAAGTTGTATAAATACCATATTTCACAAAATCTGCGTATCAAGTTAGAAGACCTTAGCAAGTACGAAAGTTTGATGGAGGCACTTTTTGAAGCAGGGGTAAACCGAATTAACGGCATTGATTTTGAAGTGAAAAACAATGCAAAACTACTCCAAGATGCCCGTATAGCAGCTATTGACGATGCGCGAAAAAAAGCCTTGCTCTATGCCGTAACCTTAGACCAAAACATAGGAAAGGCTATCAGTATCAGCGAAACGTCTTCCTATGGCAATGTGCAACCTGTATTTCGGGCAGCTAAAATGTTGGGAGAAACCTCCGATCAGACTACTTTGGCAGTAGGACAGATTGCCGTAGAAGCACAGATAAATGTTACTTTTGAATTGTTGAAGTAGTAGAAGTTAAAAAAATGCAAACACTTATTTCCTATGTATTAGTGGTAGTAGCTGTAGCTTTCTTGGTGAAAAAACTCTTTTTTGGAAAGAAAAAAGGAGGTTGTTCCGGAGGTACAGGCTGCAACTGCCATCACTAAAAAGAACTAACAAAAGAATTTTATAGATTTTGACTTTATTGATACTCCCCCAGAAAAAGATAACATATCTCTTCTGGGGGATTTTAGCCTAATGTATTTCTTGAAAAAATAATCTGCACAAGAAAGAACTGTTCACTCACCAAAAGTTTACCACACTTGGGGTGCTTGCAGTAGCGAACTTATTACATAGCAGAATCTCCTCTTTGTACCGCATTAAAAATAGTCAAATTGATAAATCGTTAAATTTGCTAATCAACAAATTGGCTAATTAGCAAATTATTCGTATTTTTGCACCCTCAATTTTTTAAACACAAATTACATCTATGACTGCTATTAGAAATATAGCTATTATTGCCCACGTAGACCACGGCAAAACTACTCTTGTAGACAAAATTTTACACCATTGCGCTCTCTTCCGCGAAAATCAAGATTCAGGTGAACTGATATTAGATAACAACGACCTCGAACGCGAACGAGGAATTACCATTCTCTCTAAAAATGTATCAGTAGTTTATAAAGACATCAAAATAAACATTATTGATACCCCAGGGCACGCCGACTTCGGTGGCGAAGTAGAACGAGTGCTCAATATGGCCGATGGCGTACTACTTTTAGTAGATGCCTTTGAAGGGCCTATGCCTCAAACACGCTTTGTACTCCAAAAAGCTATCGAGATGAAACTCAAACCGATAGTAGTAATCAATAAAGTAGACAAAGAAAACTGTACCCCCGATGAGGTACACGAGGCTGTTTTCGACCTAATGTTTGAACTCGGAGCTGAAGATTGGCAATTAGATTTTCCCACTGTCTATGGTTCAGCTAAACAAAACTGGATGTCAGAAGATTGGCGTAAGAAAACCGATAGCCTAGCCCCTCTGTTAGATATGGTAGTAGAGCACATTCCAGCTCCTCAAATTGAGGAAGGAAGCCTCCAAATGCTCATTACTTCCTTAGACTATTCTACTTTTACAGGACGTATTGCTATAGGCCGCCTTCACCGTGGTGTCCTAAAAGCAGGAATGAATATTTCTTTGGTGAAACGAGATGGAACCATTGTAAAATCAAAGATTAAAGAGCTTCATATATTTGACGGCTTAGGACGGAAAAAAGTAGAAGAAGTTCAAGCAGGAGATATTTGTGCTATCGCAGGGCTTGAAGGATTTGATATTGGCGACACTATTGCCGATTACGAAAATCCTGAAGCACTCCCCACCATCGCTATTGACGAGCCTACTATGAGTATGCTTTTCACAATCAACGACTCTCCTTTCTTTGGCAAAGACGGTAAGTTTGTTACCTCTCGCCACATCAAAGAACGCTTAGAGCGCGAATTGGAAAAGAACCTTGCCTTGCGAGTAGAGCCTACTGATAGTGCCGATAAGTTTATTGTTTATGGGCGTGGGGTATTACACCTTTCAGTACTCATAGAAACAATGCGTCGTGAAGGTTACGAATTACAAATAGGGCAACCACAGGTTATCATCAAAGAAATCAATGGTGAAAAATGCGAACCTGTAGAAGAACTTACTATTGATTTGCCAGAGAATGTAAGTGGCAAGGCCGTAGATTTAGTAACCTTGCGAAAAGGTGAAATGCTAAGTATGGAGCCTAAAGGCGAACGAATGATTATCAAGTTTCTCATTCCTTCGCGAGGCATCATAGGTTTGCGCAACCAGTTGCTAACAGCTACTGCTGGAGAGGCCATTATACATCACCGATTCTTAGAGTTTCAACCTTTTAAAGGAGAGATTTCAGGGCGTATCAATGGTTCGCTTATCTCTATGGAACAAGGCACTGCTATACCGTATTCATTAGACAAATTGCAAGACCGAGGCAAGTTCTTCATCTTCCCTGGCGAAGATATCTACACAGGGCAAGTGATAGGCGAGAACTCACGCAGTGGCGACATTGTAGTGAACGTTACTAAAACTAAAAAACTGACTAACGTACGTGCTGCAGGCTCTGATGAGAAAGTAAAATTGGCACCGCCTATTAAGTTTTCGTTGGAAGAAGCTTTAGAGTACATCCAAAAAGATGAATATGTAGAGGTAACTCCTAAAACTATGCGATTGCGTAAAATCTATTTAGACGAGAACGAGCGCAAGCGTCACGAACGAGAATTTAAGTAATGAAAAATAGCAATGCAAAAAGGGGGCTGGTCAGTACGCTGACCAGCCCCCTTTTTACTTGGTTTGAGAACTTAATGTGTACAGAATAGTTCTCTATGCTTGGAAACTTTTGAAGAGAGCTTCCATTTTTTCTTTTTCTTCTTCGGCCAAAGCAGGGTCTACCAAGATGCGACCGCTGTGCTCATCAGTGATGATTTTCTTACGAGAAGCAATTTCTACTTGTACTTGCGGAGGAATAGTAAAGAAAGAACCTCCTGAAGCACCGCGTTGGATAGGCACTACTGCCAAACGGTTTACGACACTACTACGGATGCGTTGGTAGGCCTTTAGTAGACGTTCTTCTATTTTACCAGCATATTCTTCAGCTTTTTCTCTCAAGAAAGCTTCTTCTTTTTCAGTTTCAGCCAATACCGAGCTGAGTTCTGCTTTTTTATGTTTGAGGTGTGCATCGCGTTGTGCTTTGCGCTCGTCTACTTGCTTGATAGCTTCTTTCTTTTGGTCTACTAGAGCTTTCCCTTCTTTGATGCGCTTTTCAGCTAACTGAACTTCCAACTCTTGGAACTCTATTTCTTTGGAAATAGAAGTGTATTCACGGTTGTTGCGAACGTTTTTCTGTTGGGTTGTGTACTTTTTGATGAGGGCTTTTGCTTCTTCAATTTTAGCTTTTTTCTCACTGATACCTGCTTGTAGAGTATCTAACTCTTCTTTAAATTTTACGTGGCGCTTTTTCAAGCCTTCTACCTCATCTTCAAGGTCTGATACCTCAAGAGGTAGTTCGCCACGAGTGTATTGTAGTTCATCAATTTTTGAGTCAATGAGCTGTAAATCATACAAGGCTCTCAACTTCTCTTCTACGGAAATATCCACTTTCTGTGCCATAATTACGAATAATATTTGATAGGATTTGTATCTACTTTTGATATTGCAACCGCAAAAGTAGGAAAAATTTTTGAAAGATAGTCAAATAAAAGTGATTTTGTGAATTGTTCACTTTCATAGTGCCCAATATCGGCAAGGAGTATCTGTGTTTCTGACTTGAAAAAATCGTGGTATTTTAGGTCAGCTGTTACGAAAACATCAGCTCCTGCACGCTTAGCATTCTCAATAGCAAAAGCTCCACTACCTCCTAATACAGCTATTTTTTTCACCTCTTTTCCCCGTAAGGTAGAGTGCCGCACTACACAAGCCTGCATCTGCTCTTTTAAATAGGCTAAAAAGGCTGTTTCGCTCATAGAAGTAGGCAATTCGCCTAGCATTCCCATTCCTATGTGTTGATGGTTGTTTTCCAATGTGTAGATTTCGTAGGCTACCTCTTCGTATGGATGATTTTGAAACAAGGTTTTTAAGATCTGGCTTTGCAGGTGTTTAGGAAATAGCACTCCTATTTGGGTTTCTTTCTCGGTGTGGAACACGTTAGGTTGTCCAATGGTAGGATGGGAGGCTTCATTGCCTTTGTAAGTTCCTTCCCCTTCTACATTGAAACTGCACTCTGCATAATTTCCTATATGGCCTGCACCTGCTTCAAAAAGTGCTTTTCGCACTGATTCGGCATTGGCTTTAGGTACGAAAGTTACCAACTTTCGCAGGGTGTGAGGCTGAGGGATAAGGATGGTTCTGTTCTGTAGCTGTAATCTATCGGCAATAGCTGCGTTCACTCCTAGAAACTGGTTGTCCAAGGCTGTGTGCATACTGTAAATTGCTATTTGATGTTGTAACGCTTTCATAACGACACGTTCTACATAGCTTTTCCCTGTCAGCGACTTGAGACCACTGAAAATGATAGGATGGAAGCTAATTATTAGGTTGCTGCCTATTGCAATGGCTTCGTCTACTACACTTTCTAACGTATCTAAAGTGATGAGCACTCCTTTCACATCGGCATTGGTATCGCCTACCAATAGACCTACATTGTCAAAATTTTCGGCATATGGCAGAGGGGCAAGTTTCTCTAATTCGTTGATGACATCTTTTACTTTCATAACATTCCTAAGTGTTTACGCACTTCGTTCACTGTGCTTTTAGTGAAGAGTGCCTCTAAGTTTTTCCATACACTATGGTATCCGTAAGGACCATTGAGCATCTCTTGCTTAGCAGCCTCTATGCTCCAATGATGGTAGATAATGCGGTACATCGCTACCATTATGCCTGTGCGGTCTGCTCCGTGATAGCAATGAATGAGGACAGCTCCTTTTTGTTGGTGTTTACGTATCAATTTTAGAGTTTGAGCTATCTTAAAAGCATTGATACGCCAAGTCAGTAGCGGGTAATTAATGAGCTGTATATCTTCTGAAGCGTTGAATAATTTATGGTCTCCCGTACGGGTGAAATAGCGTAGGTTGATAATACTTTTGATAGGCAGCTTCTTTACAATAGCTTTATCCTCTGCAACTAACTGCTGGCTGCGGTATAACAGGCTATCTACTTTGTACAAATTAGCTTCTTGATGCACAAGAATAGCCTTCTGCTGTGCCCATAAAGGGAGTGCCAATAAAAGCAAGAAGCTGACCAATAGAGTTTTTTTCATAGGGTTTCTTTAATTTCTTCGTATCGTTTTAAAACGTCTTTTACGTTCCGAACAGACTTCTTTGTCCATTCAATGAGAGTGAGTAGGCGTTCTTCCTCACTGAGTTGCCAAGGTATTTCACTGCGGCGGAGTTTATCAGTCAGTTGTTGTAGTACAATGGCTACTGCTACTGAGATGTTTAGACTTTCAGTGAAACCTACCATTGGAATTTTTAAGAAGGTATCAGCTTGAGAGAGTACTTGTTCTGAAAGGCCTTCTTTTTCAGTGCCAAAGAAGAAAGCGCTCTTTTGGGTAATGTCAAAATCATTCAGAAAGTAAGCATCTTTATGTGGAGTGGTAGCTACTATTTGGTAGCCTTTGTTGCGGAGAGTATCTATACAATCTTGAGTGTTGTCATAACGAAATATATCTACCCACTTTTGAGCTCCCATTGCTATTTTGGCATCAAGGCGTTTGCCAAAACGCCCTTCTATGCTATGCGCTTGTTGCACACCAAACACCTCGCAAGTACGCACTACGGCACTAGTGTTGTGCATTTGAAAAACATCTTCCATTGCTACCGTGAAGTGATTGGTACGCTGAGAGATAATTTCTAAAAAGCGCTCTTTGCGCTCATCGGTGATGAAGCGCTCTAAATAAGTGAGTAACTTCTGATTCATAATTTCTTTTCAAATGCTTTTCTAGGTGTCCCTCTGATACTAATTTCACCACAGTATTGGTAGCCCTTCTTTTTTAGCAAGTGTAGCATTGCGGCGTTGTCAAAATTAGTGTCAGCACGCAATGAATGTATGTGCTGCTCTTTTGCTAATTCCTCTATGTGGGTTAACATTGTTTGCACCAAACCCTTGCCTAAATGGTTAGCAGCAATAGCAATGCGGTGTATCACTATAAAATTGTCATTGCTAAGCCATTGCCCTTCAATAGTTTTATAAGCAGGCTCATCGTTTAGTATAAGAGCACAATAACCTATGATAGTATTGCCTTCGACTAAGACATAGCCGTATTGTTTACTAAGGTCGTCAGAAACTACTACTTCATTAGGATAGCCATCTTGCCATTGGTTGCTCCCGTCAGCTTTGCGTCTTTCTATAGCTGCTGCCAATATCTCCCAAATAATAGGAGCTTCGCTAACGATAGCTTTCCTAAGAGTTATATTTTCATTCATTTTTTTGATATAAAGACTTTGTCAAAGTCCTAAAACTCTGACAAAGTCTTTTTTACTGATAAT
>CAUQNY010000034.1:0-22268 GCA_963519425.1 uncultured Capnocytophaga sp. | reverse complement strand
AGGCCAACCAGCCCAGCCAACCCAATGAAAAGTTAATCACCAGCAACCCGTCTTTGGAGTCTATCAGCCCAAAACCATTGTTTTTTTCTGTTTTTAGCCCGTTTGGCAGAAACTTGCCGATAGCCAAAAGAGCATTTCCCCCTCGCTTCAGCGCCGAGCCACCTCCAAGGCAGCACCCCAACAAACCCAACGGAAAACACCTTCACACCTCCACCCCACAAACAACCTCTAAAAATCACACCTCTCAGTACCCCCTCCATTGCAGCTCAGACAGCCTCTGTTCATTGCCAATAAAATAAGAAAAGTATTTTTTTCTGATAAAAGACTTGACATTTACAACTTTTTTGTAACTTTGCCCACAGTAAAACATTCATCATATAAAAAGTGGACATCATTAAGTTTGGAGGCTCCAGTGTGGGCTCGGTTGAAAATCTCCAGAAAGTAAGAGAGATAGTAAAAAACAGAAAAGAACCTTTTGTTATGGTCGTTTCTGCCTTTTCCGGCGTTACCAATCTGCTACAGCAGTTAGGCGAAAAAGCCCTAAAAAATGAGTACCTTGAAATACTCGAGGCACTAAAAGAACGCCATATAACGATGGCCAAAGAGCTCCTACCCATCGACAAACAGACCAACGCCTTGGTACATATCCAGCAAACACTCCTCAAGTTAGAAACCCTTTGCCATAGCGTATACGATTTAGGAGAACTCTCTTCACGCACCCAAGCGCGCTTTTTATCCCAAGGCGAGCTGCTCTCTTCTGCCATCATATTCGAATACTTGAAGCACGAAAATACCACCCTCTCCTACCTCCCATCCCAAGACTACTTGGTAGCAGAAGGCGACTATACCAATGCCATTATAGACTTCAATGCCACCCAAGCGCGTTGCAAAAACATCGATACACAGACCAACTACATCGCCCCAGGCTACCTAGCAAAGAACAGCCAAGGCGAATGCGTAGTTTTAGGCCGTGGAGGCTCCGATTATACCGCATCAGTATATGGCTATTGCCTGAATGCCAACCGCATAGAATTGTGGAGCGATGTAAATGGAATGCAAAACGCCCATCCACAGTTAGTCAAAAATACCAAGGTAATCAGCCAGATGAGCTACGAAGAAGCCTTCGAGATGTCCTACTTCGGAGCAAAAGTAATCTACCCCCCAGCCATTCGCCCAGCAATGGAAAAGAAAATACCTGTGTACCTACTCAACACACTTTTCCCTACCGACAAAGGAACTAAAATATATGCCCTGACAGAAGAGCGCACCGACAAAATATTAGGAGTCAGCACCCTGTCAGACATCAGTATGCTCACCGTTTCAGGAATTGGCTTGGCAGGTACTAAGGGAAGTGCACGCAGAGTCTTCCAAGCCTTAGAGCAAGCCAACGTAAATGTCATCCTCATCACACAAAGCTGTTCAGAACAGAGCATCTGCTTTGCTATTAAAACTGCCGATGCCCCTGCAGCCCAAGCCTCATTAGAAACCGAATTTGCTACAGAAATATCTCACGGACAAATAGACCCATTAAGCGTGAGCCACCAGCACATCATCTTGGCACTGATAGGCGACAATATGAAACACCAAACCGGACTCAGCGGAAAAGTGTTCAGAGCATTAGGCAATAATGGCATCAACATTCAAGCCATCGCCCAAGGAGCCTCAGAGCGCAATATCTCCGTAGTCATAGATGCCAAAGACGAGCACAAGGCCGTCAATGTAGTACACGAACAGTTTTTCCAAGAAATAACCAAGAAAATACACCTTTTCGTAATAGGAACAGGCAATGTAGGCAAGCAATTCCTAGATATTGTATACCATCAGCAAGACTATTGCAAAACACAACATAAGGTAGAATTGCGCGTAGTAGCCGTAGCCAACAGCAGCAAAGTCCTTTTTAATGCCGATGGCCTACACCAAGAAGAAGTAGCCTCCCTTGCCGAAAAAGGCGTCCCTTACACCGATACTCAAGCCTTAGCCGACCTCATTATATGGGCTAACCGCCGCAACAGTATTGTGGTAGATAATACAGCATCAGCAGCCATCAGCAGCCTGTACCCAACCTTTTTCAAGCACTCTATCTCCGTAGCCACTTGCAACAAGATAGCAGGTAGCTCAGCTTTAGAAAACTACAACCAACTAATGAATTTGGCAAAGGACAAAAGCTGCGATTTTCAATACGAAACTACCGTAGGAGCCGCTTTGCCTATCATTAAAACCATACAGAACCTGCGCCTCAGTGGCGATGCTATCCACCGTATTGAAGCCGTAGTATCAGGCAGTTTGAACTTCATATTCAATCATTATTGCGGAACCACTCCTTTTGCTAAAGTCGTGAAGATAGCCCAAGAAGAAGGCTATACAGAGCCCGACCCCCGTATGGATCTCGGTGGAGTCGATGTAATGCGCAAGCTCCTAATCCTAGCACGCGAGGCAGGCTATCAGAAAGAACTCACCGATGTCCACTTCGAGAGCTTCCTCCCTGAAGAAGCACTACAAACTAGCACTGTAGCTGATTTCTATGCTGCATTAGAAGCCAATGAGTCCTTTTTCCAAGACTTGTACATAGAAGCCGAGAAAAAAGGCGCTAAACTGAAAGTTGTGGCACAGTTGTTGAACACAGAGCTGAAAGTATCACTACAAGAAGTGCAGCCAGACAGTCCCTTTTATCACTTAGATGGAAAAGACAATATAGTAGCCCTTTACACCGATATATACACCCCAGAACCATTGGTAGTAAAAGGAGCAGGCGCAGGAGCCAAAGTAACAGCAAGCGGCGTCTTCTCCGATGTAATGTACATAGCTAATAGAAAAAAATAGAAAAGACAAGACAGAGACATTTTTAACATCCCTCCTAATGACGAAAATAAGACCATTCCCAACTATGTCCGTCAGAGGTCTTACCCCTTGGGCGACCCTTGAAGTGGACTACAACTACATTCTAGCACTCTACAAATACCCCCAGTCTGTCCGCTACCTAATGCTCAAATACAGACAAAAAGACAAAAATACAGTGCTAAAATGGTCGAGAGTCAGAGGCCCCAAACACCTTTATTGGGCAATAGATGTCATCCTAAAAATGCAACACAATCCCGATGAAGCACAAGCATTCCTTGAACTCTTGGTAGAATTGTGGAATGAACAAATACAACCTTTAAGAACAGAAAGCGAAAAGCGATTAGCATTAGATGTAGAAAAGCTAAAAAGAGAAGTAAATGCCGAAGCTGAGGAATACCTTAGTTGGGCTGCCAAAGGAGTATACAGCATTAAGTTTCTTTACCTAATCAACAAACTGCTAATGCTACAAAATAGGCATAGTGTTTCTGAACAAGAGATGCTTAAAAAGCTATTAGAGCCTCTAAAGATATACAAAGACCTGTATCACGTTCTTTCTGTAGCAACCCAGCCTATGATTAATGAATAAGGCAAGAGAGTATCTTAGAATTTAAGAAAACCAATATACTATGAAAAAGCTTTCTTTTTTGCTATTCTTATTGTTGTGGATAGCCTGCAAAACCGACGATGTAGCCCAAACACTTCCTGCTGTCAAGGTAGTAGTTCCTAAAGAGTTAAAAGAATACTACAAGGAAGTCGATTTCACAAAAACAGGAAATAGCTTGTACGTCGAGTTGGCCAACCTAACCATCGGCAAACACAAGAATTTCTTGAGCTATACCGACCGCCACAAACACCTTTACAAAGCAGAGGCTAGCCTTAAGAACCCCAACAATGTAGTACTTGTCTACACAGGCGAGGAGCGCTATTGGAAAGAGTATCACAGTGGAAGCAACCCTTATAAACCACAGACTTTTAATACGGAACACATCTATCCGCAATCTAAATTTAAGGGAGACGCCAAAAGCGATTTGCACCATCTGAAAGTGTGCGACAGCAAGCTCAATACCAGCAGAAGCAATACCCCTTTTGCCAATGGCTCTGGCAAGGCAGGACGTACCTTAAAAGGGTGGTACCCAGGCGATGAATGGAAAGGCGATGTAGCACGAATGATAATGTACATTAATTTGCGTTATAACGATAAAATAGACAATAACATTGTAGTAGGAGGCATAGATGTACTGCTGAAGTGGAATGACGAAGACCCCTTTTCCCAATTAGAGCTTCAGCGTAACAATGTTATAGAAGAAGCCCAAGGCAACCGCAATCCGTTTATAGACTTCCCACAGTTGGCACGTGCTGCTTACCAATCGTATAAGCCTTAAGCAATGGACAATGAACCACTGTACATTCTAAAAAAGTATTGGGGGTACGACCGTTTTCGCGACTCGCAAGAACCAGTCATCCAGTCTGTTTTAGAAGGGAACGACACTTTAGCCCTCTTGCCCACAGGAGGAGGAAAGTCTATCACCTTTCAAGTCCCTGCGATGATGAAAGACGGTATTTGTGTAGTTATTTCGCCCTTAGTTGCCCTAATGACAGACCAAGTAGCTGCGCTTAAAAACCGAGAAATACGGGCTATTTCGCTGGCAGGAGGTCTTGCTTATACTGAACTAGAACGACTACTAAACAATGCGCTCTATGGGCAATATAAATTCTTGTATATGTCCCCTGAGCGTTTGCAGCAGGAGTTAGTGCGCAACTACCTCAAACAAATGACTATCAACCTATTGGTGATAGATGAAGCCCACTGCGTATCACACTGGGGCAAGGACTTTCGCCCTTCATACTTGCAGTGTAAATGGCTGAAAGAAAACTTCCCGACAATTCCACTATTAGCACTTACTGCTTCAGCTACCCCACCTGTACAAAAAGACATTGTACAGTTCTTGGCAATGAAGTCGCCCAAGGTAATACACTTTTCGTTGGCACGTCCTAACATAGCTTATAGAGTGTACAAAGACAACGATAAATACTCATCACTCTTATATCTGTTGAAAAAGACAGAAGGGAGTGCCATAGTGTATTTAAACAGCAGGAATGGCTGTGTGCAGATGGCCGAAATGTTAGAGCAAAAAGGCCTCTCGGCCACCTATTTTCACGGAGCTCTTGGGGCTGAAGAGAAAAACCAAAAGCTGAGTATGTGGTTGCTAAACGATGTACGGATAATGGTAGCCACCAACGCCTTTGGTATGGGCATTGATAAACCCGATGTTCGCATAGTAGTTCATTGGAATATTCCTCAAACATTAGAAGACTATTTTCAAGAAGCTGGCCGTGCAGGGCGTGATGGACAAAGGGCGGAGGCTATCTTGCTATACAGCGATAACGACTTGCTTACTTCTCAGAAACTTCTAAAAGAATACTTGATAGATATCCCTTTTCTAAAACTTCTTTACGCCAAGCTGAACAGTTATTTCTGCATTGCTTGGGGCGAAGGAGAAGGAACTGTACACAGTTTTCTCTTCCCTGATTTTTGCAATCGCTATCAACTTTCGCCTATAAAAACCTACAATGGATTGCAAGCCTTAGATAGACTTTCCATAATCCAATTTAACCAGCAGTTTTTTAACAAAATAACCTTACACATCACTGCGTCAAGTCAGCAGCTATTAGAATACCTCTATTCGCATAGGTACTTGAAAGACATCGTCATCTACCTCATTAGGAGCTACCCTTTAATCTATTCACAACCTACCCATTTAGAAATAGAGAAAATAATTGAGCAAACCGAACAAAACTACTACGAGATAGTCAGACATTTAGAACAACTACACAAAGACGGAATGGCTATTTTTAGAAATGAAAAAGCAGATGTTCAATTAGTCTTTAATGTGCCCAGAGATGATGACCGTACTATAAACGGTATTGCTAAAGACCTAAAAAACTACAATCAAACTAAGGTACATCTACAAGAGGCTGTCTACACCTATCTAAACGACAAAAACACTTGCCGAAGCGTTCAGCTATTGCGCTATTTTGGCGAAGAAAGAACTTCTAATTGTGGTATATGTTCCAACTGTAAAGCCCATTTTACAGAAAAAGTAGATAAAAAAGCTGTCAAAGAAGCCGTATGGCAATGCCTACAACACACTCCTCTTTCCCCCTCAGAACTTCTGTTAGCTCTCCCCTATCCTCCTGAGGCCATTGAGGAAGTTCTCAATGAATTCCTAACTATGGAGAAACTTCATTTTGATATCTGTAACAGACTATGCTTAAATTGAAAATATTTATAAAAAATCATTTGGTAGTTCGCTTCTTTTTTACTACCTTTGCCGTGTTTTAAAGCTAACACGGCCTTTTTGTTTTAGAAAAGGATAACTTGTTGCTGGTAAACATTTTTTAATACAAAAGGAGATTTATTTTATGAATGACAACTTTTCGCCAAGAGTTAAGAAAGTATTTAATTATAGCAAAGAAGAAGCTGTGCGCTTAGGGCAATCTACCGTAGGCACAGAGCACTTCGTATTGGCTATGCTACAAGAAGGCGAAGGGAGTGCTATTGAACTCTTAGAAAGTGTTCATACTGATATGGAGAAATTGCGTCAGCATATTCACACCCTCACCTCATCGCGTGGGTTGAATCCTCCTACCAACTATAATGCTATCCATTTTACAGTGCAAGCTGAAAGAGCGATGCAGGCTACCTATTTAGAAGCCAAACGCTCTCAGAGCAGCGTGATAAAAACAGGGCATTTGCTACTTAGTATTCTGCGCAATGAAAACGACCCTACTACTAAAGTACTTAATAAATTGGGCGTGAATTATGAGAACTTGCGGGACAGAATGCTACCTGTTCCTGAAGAGGCTAGCCCCACAGTAAACAATGAAACAAGCGAATATGTACCAGACTACCGTCTGCCACACGAAAATAGAAATAGAGGGCAACAGTCTACCGCAGGACAATCAAACAATCAACGTAAAACTACAGTATTAGACAACTTTGGTCGTGATTTAACAACATTGGCTGAACAAGGAGCTTTAGATCCTGTAGTAGGGCGTGAAAAAGAGATAGAACGCGTTTCGCAAATTCTGAGTCGACGCAAGAAAAACAACCCTATCCTTATAGGAGAGCCAGGGGTAGGAAAAAGTGCTATTGCTGAAGGGTTGGCTTTGCGCATTGTGCAGCGAAAAGTGGCACGAGTATTGTATTACAAAAGGGTGGTAGCGTTAGATTTAGCCTCACTTGTGGCCGGAACGAAGTACCGTGGACAGTTTGAAGAACGCCTTAAGGCCATAATGAATGAGCTAGAAAAGAACCGAGATATTATCTTGTTCATTGATGAAATTCATACGCTGATAGGAGCAGGAGGTGCTATAGGCAGCTTGGACGCCTCTAATATCTTTAAACCAGCTTTGGCAAGAGGTGAGTTGCAGTGTATTGGAGCCACAACCTTAGACGAATATCGCCAAACTATTGAAAAAGACGGTGCCTTAGAGCGCAGATTTCAGAAAGTATTAGTCGAACCTACTAACGTAGAAGAAAGTATTCAGATCTTGCAAAATATCAAGTCTAAATACGAAGAATATCATAACGTTACCTACACCAATGCGGCCATTGAAGCTTGTGTAAAATTAACCAATAGGTATCTTGCTGATCGCTACTTGCCCGATAAAGCTATTGATGCTTTAGATGAAGCAGGAGCCCGCATTCACATTATGCAGCACAATATTCCTGACTATATCTTAGAAATGGAAAACCGATTGGAGCAAGCTACCAGAGCTAAAAACCAAGCAGTTTCTAAGCAACACTTTGAAGATGCTGCCCATCTAAGAGATAATGAGAAACTCATTGAAAAATCATTGATTGAGCTAAACAAGCGTTGGGAGCAAGATGCCCGATTACATCGAGATACAGTAACAGAAGACCACATAGCAGATGTTGTTTCTATGATGAGCGGTATCCCTATGAACCGTATAGCTCAAACCGAGATGAGCAAACTTTCTGGACTCTCTACTGCTATAAAAACTAAAATAATAGGGCAAAACGAAGCGGTTGAAAAAGTGGTGAAAGCCATCAAGAGAAATCGTACAGGCTTGAAAGACCCTAATAAACCTATAGGCTCTTTCATTTTCTTAGGCCAAACAGGAGTTGGAAAAACCCAGTTGGCAAAAGTATTAGCCAAAGAACTCTTTGACACTGATGAGACAATGGTGCGCATAGATATGAGTGAGTATATGGAGAAGTTCTCTATTACACGTCTCGTAGGAGCACCTCCAGGATATGTAGGGTACGAAGAGGGGGGACAACTCACTGAAAAAGTACGCCGTAAACCCTATTCAGTAGTTCTTTTAGACGAGATAGAAAAGGCTCACCCAGATGTGTTCAATATGCTATTGCAAGTATTAGATGATGGCTATCTAACAGATAGCTTAGGCCGTAAGATTGATTTTAGAAATACTATTATCATTATGACCTCTAATATTGGTGCAAGACAAGTTAGAGAATTTGGGCAGGGAGTAGGATTTGGCACTTCTGCACGAATGGCACAAAGTGAAGCCAATGAGAAATCAATTGTAGAAAGTGCTCTTAAGAAAGTTTTTGCTCCTGAATTCCTAAATCGTATTGACGATGTCATTATATTTCATTCACTCAGCAAAGAAGATATCTTTAAAATTATTGATATTGAGCTTGCTAAACTGTACAACCGTATCAAGGATTTAGGTTATGAGTTGATTCTGAGTGATAGAGCTAAGGACTTCATTGCTGAAAAAGGCTATGACAAACAATATGGAGCACGCCCTTTAAAACGCGCTATTCAGAAGTATATTGAAGATTTATTGGGCGAAGAAATTGTCTCTAACCAAATACAAGAAGGCGATGTCATTGAATTTGACTTGGATGAAAAAGGAGAAGCTCTTGCTATCAAAGAAAAAGTTTTTGTTTAATAATTAAAAATATAAGGGCTTTGGAATAGTTTTCAAAAGTCCTCTTATAAATTTTGTAACCTATGTATATATTAAGATTTTTTGCTTTATTTACTCTGCTAGTTTGTACCTCGTGTTTTGCAAGTCAAACTAGTGCAAGCCCTCTTACTACTCACAGAACCTACTCACCTCCTAAAAAAACTACTACCAAAGTAGCTTCAAAGAAAAAAACTAGTAGTGTAGCTGCTAAAAAATCATCTACTAAAACTACTGCTTCTAAGAAAGTAGCTACTACCAAAAAGAAAACTACGACTAAGAGATACGCTTCAAAAACACATAGACCTAAAACACCTCAAAGACGTTATGCCGCTAACACTACTGTAGCAGAAAGTGAGGATGCTAGCAATTTAGAAGAAGATGATGATGAGCCTTTAGAAGAAGAGCCAGAAACTTCTGAAATAGGAGATATTGCCCTTTCTGATCTTTCTAAAAAGGGAGTAACAACTAAACAACAAAAACTACTAGATGCTGCCTTTTCGTACTTGGGAACTCCTTATCTATATGGGGGAATGTCTCGCAGTGGTATTGACTGTTCAGGTTTTGTAGGTTCTGCTTTTAAATCAGTTGATATACCTTTACATCGATCGTCAAGAGATATGTCTACTCAAGGAAAGAAAGTAAGTTTAAAACGCTTAAAAGTAGGTGATTTGCTTTTCTTTAAAACAGGCAGAAGAAATCGTATTTCTCACGTAGGAATGGTGGTAGATGTAGATGAGGAAGAAGTGAAATTCATCCATTCCTCTACCAAAAGAGGAGTTGTCATCTCTTCACTAAGCGAAAAATATTACAAGAAAGCATTTAGATTTGCTAAACGAGTAATGTGAGATTTGTAAATACATCCATATTAATTATTTTAACAGGACTCATAGGAGGGATTACCATTACTGACGTAATGCATCCCTCCTTTTTGTTTGCACTGATAGCTTGTATTGGATTGATTGTTTCCCTAGCTTTACACTATTTTCTAGCTATCAAATACTATCTATTTAATTATGGAACTACAGTTCATACTTTTCTTTGTTCAATAGGTGTAGGAATGTTTGTAACTGTATTACATACTCCTACTACCCAGCCCTGCCATTATATACATTTTTTATCTCCTCAGCAATATTATCCATTAGAAACAAAGGTAATAGAACAAACTTACCAAACAGATTATGGGCTTACATTTAGAGTAGCTGTAAATGCCTCAGAACATCAAGCTCTCTCTGGAGAAATACTATGTTTTTTCCCTTCAAAACTTCTTACTGATGAGGTCAGAAGCCTCTTGAGCAATGATAGGTTAGTCGTTTTTGGACAATACAATCCAATAGCTCCTCCAAGAAATCCTTATCAATTCAATTTCAAAGAGTATATGGAGCGGAAAGGTATCTATGGTCAGGTGAAAGTAGCTTCCTTTTTAATAGAGAAAGAAGAGAAGAGTTCTATTACTTTTACAAGATTTATAGAGAAAACACGAAAGCAGTTAGAGGAGACTATTGCCACCTCATTTAATCCTGAGAGCACATCATTACTTAAAACATTACTCTTAGGTAAACGCTCCGACCTAAATGAAGAAACTTATCAAAACTACATTGATGCAGGAGCTGTTCATATTCTAGCCATTTCAGGATTGCATGTAGGGATTATTACGGGAATTTTACTATTCTTTCTTAAAAAAGTTCCTAACATAGGTGTATATCGTCCTTTGCGATATGGCATTTTGTTAGTAGGAGTATGGAGTTTTGCTCTTCTAGCAGGAGCTTCACCATCGGTGTTGCGTGCAACTGTAATGTTTAGCTTTGTAGGGCTCTCATCTCTTATAGAACGCAGACAAGGCCGTTTTGATGCTCTGATGCTATCGATGCTATTATTACTGCTCATCCATCCTAATTATCTTTATGAGGTAGGATTCCAACTGAGTTATGCTGCTGTCTTTTCAATAATGAAGTTCTACCCTATGATGAAACAGTGGTTCACCCCTCAAAACAAACTTTTTAGAGCAATATGGTCATTGTTTCTTGTGGGAGCTTCTGCTCAGATAGTAGTAATTCCTATAAGCCTATATTATTTTCATCAGCTCCCTATATTATTCTTTGTCTCTAATCTTATAGTAGTTCCTCTATTACAACCCATTCTAATAGGAAGTATCATAGCTATTTTTTTAAGTAGTTTGGGCATACTTCCTTCTCTGTTAATTTCTGCTTTAGAGCTCCTTATTCATTTGATGAACTCGTTAGTAGCTCTCATTGCCCATCAAGAGGCATTCATTATAAGAAATGTTGAATTCAATGTTCCTCTACTTCTCTCAGCTTTATTAATTGTAGGGTGTATTATCATCTTAGTTCATTATCAAAACTTCAAATTAATAATAGCTGCAGGAGTCTGTGTTTTAATATTCCAAGGAGTTCTTTTCTATAATAAGTATCAGTTAGAAACCAGCGAAGAGATGCTTGTATTCAGTTCATACAAACAGAAAATCATCAGTATTAGACAAGGTAAAACATTATATGTATATCAAAAAGACACGATCTCTTTAAATCCTCTTCTTCAGAACTATATAAAAAAGCGTGGCTTATCAGACATAAGCATTAAGCCAATGCCTTACATACTACGTTTTAAACAAAAAAACTACTTGCTTATGGATAGTTTAGGGCTATACCCTACTTCCAAGCAAGTAGTCATTGATAGTGTTATCTTCTTACAAAAACCTAAAATCAATTTAGATAGAATGAAACAAGTCTTATCGCTTCGATATTAGAGAAAGTAGTATGTATAAAAGAATAATCAGCGGTAAAGCCATTACTTTTAAAAGGAAAAGTAACAATACACTAAGCGCTAAAAAAGCGTACTTTAGAGCATTCTTCTTAAAAGAATAATCCTTAAATTTCAATGCAAATAAGGCTATTTCAGCATTTAGTAAATAGCTGCTCAGAATAGTTATAACTAAAAGAACCCACGTATTATGCAAAAGTATAACCGATATAGCTGTTGGTTGATATTGCAAAATAAGAGGGAGAGATAGAATGAGTAGCGTATTGGCTGGAGTAGGCAAACCTATAAATCCTGTAGTTTGTCGGGTATCAATATTGAAGTTAGCTAATCGATAGGCCGATGCCAAAGTGATGAAAAACCCTATATAAGGCAAAAAGGCTAAGGTATCAGGATAAGCTTTTACCCAGCAGCTGTCAGTAAGCAATTGAAACATAACTATACCTGGCACTACTCCCGAAGTAACCATATCTGCAAGTGAATCTAATTGCAACCCTATCTCCGATTTTACGTGTAGCAATCGCGCAAAAAAACCATCAAAGAAATCAAAAAAGATACCTAAGACCACCCATAAGGCGGCAAGTTCCAGATGACCTCTTGAAGCTAGAACTACAGCCACAGTGCCGCAGAATAAATTGCATAAGGTAATAATATTAGGAATATGTTTCTTCATTTTACTTACAGTCAGCATCTAAATAATCAGGCAAATACGAGGAATCCTTGTTAGCATCGCAGTCAGGATACGAGATTATCCCATAGGGGCCTCGTACAATTTCATCAATAGAAGGCTTACCATCATGGTCGTGATCAGCACGACGAGTTGCAATTAATCTAAGAGTATAAATCAGTGGTGCATAGGCAGGGATCCTATTTTGAGCATTATTAAAATATGCTAGAGCCGAAGGAATAAAGAATACCCCTACCCCACCATCAGTAGGAACAGTGTAAGTGCCATCTGTATTCAAAGAAAGTTTAGAAGCAGAGGCTTTTAGTTGCGCTGCACTTTCTCTAAACCCTCTGATGGTTCCTGCCTGTCTTGAATTAGTAATATTGCCTATAAGGTCAAACCAGTTAGCTGTTGATTGTGTATTAGTTTCTTCAAAAACACTCAGGTCAAGTAGTTGTCCTTTGTAGTTTACATACACAGAGTCTGCAACAGTAGTTGTTGTACCTGTTCCTTCTTGAAGAATAAGATAGTACAAGGTATGACGCACAGTCCTATCATTAGCATCATAAACATCTAGCTCAAGACTTTTCAGATTAGGATTTTTATAAATAGAGATAGCTGTATTAGAGGTAGTCCCAAAAGTGAGTGCTTCTGAAATCTCTGCTGTAGGAGAATAAGTGTAAGTGTGAGTTTTTAAGAAATTAACAATGGCACTATTATTTTCATCTCTCACTTCGGTAACATCGCGTGGAGGTGCCGCATTAGAGCTGTCATTTTTCTTACAAGCTGTAGCAAACAACAAGCTTATTACACTGATACTGAATACAATTTTGTTTATCATATAAAATTATCTAATTACTTAAAGCACAAGATAGAAATTTATTCTTACTTTTGCGCTCCTTATATTACTTAAAAATTAATTAAAAGATGCGAATTGACAAATACCTATGGTGTGTTCGTTATTTCAAAACACGCAACATTGCTACCGAGGCTTGCAAGAAAGGTCATATCAAAATCAATGGCGAAACAGTAAAGCCTTCACGTGAGGTATACAAAAATGACCAAATAATAGTGCGCAAAGACCAAATCAACTACCAATTAGAAGTACTTGATATCCCTTTGAGCCGTGTAGGTGCTAAATTAGTTGATTTATACAGACAAGATAAGACACCTGCCGAAGCTTTTGAGCAAGCCGAAATACAAAAATTAGCACAAGACTACTATCGGGAAAAAGGAGAAGGTAGGCCTACTAAAAAAGACCGACGTGCCATTGACAATCTCCTAAACGACTTTCAAGAAAGCTCCGATGAGGACGACCTACTATAAGCCTCAAAGGCTTATAGTAATGTCGGATATTTGGTCGGATTTACCTCGTGCATTATACCGTAAATCTTCTCAATAATACTATCGGCGTTGGGCTTTGAAAAGTAGTCGCCATCAGTGGCATAAGCAGGCCGATGATTGCCTGCTGCCAGCGTTTGTGGCGCACTATCCAAATACTGATAGGCATTCTGTTCTTCTACAATCTTCTGCAAAATATATGCCGAAGTCGCTCCTGGCACATCCTCATCTATTACCAACAGTCTATTAGTTTTCTGTATACTCTTCACTATATCGTGCCGTACATCAAAAGGAGCTAAAGATTGTACATCTATAATTTCAATATCAATACCTAACGCTGCCAATTCATCAGCTACTTCAGTTACAATTCGTAGAGTCGAACCATAGGACGCTACTGTGAGGTCTTTCCCTTCACGAATAGTTTCGACCACCCCAATAGGAGTTTTAAATTCAGTGAGGTTAGTAGGCATTGCTTCTTTTAGGCGGTATCCATTCAGACACTCTACTACTACAGCGGGCTGATTCCCTTCTAAGAGTGTGTTGTAGAAGCCAGCTGCTTTCTGCATATTTCTAGGCACTAATATGCAAATACCTCTCAGAGCGTGTAGCAAGATACCCATAGGAGAACCTGCATGCCAAATACCTTCCAATCGGTGGCCTCGAGTACGGACTATCAGTGGTGCCGATTGTCGCCCAAAGGTGCGATAGTGTAGAGTTGCCAAATCATCACTAAGAGTTTGCAATCCATAGAGAATATAGTCTAAATACTGAATCTCAGCAATAGGGCGCAAGCCGCGCATAGCCATTCCGATACCTTGTCCTACAATGGTAGTTTCGCGAATACCTGTGTCAAACACTTTCGTTACTCCGTGTTTTTTCTGTAGGCCTTCCAATCCTTGGTTTACATCACCTATGTTGCCTACGTCTTCTCCAAAAATCAGTAAATTAGGATATTTAGAAAGCAGAGCATCAAAGTTCTCTCTGAGAATTACACGCCCATCTACCCATTCAGCATCAGGATCATAGGTAGGAGCTACCTCTTGAGTAGTCATTGGGTTATGAGCTCCTTCTGTGTACAAAAATTTACTGTATTTAGGTTCATTTACCTCTAAATAATTAGTAATCCAAGTGCGCAAAGGGGCTGCATTTTCTTCTTTAAGCAGTTGTCGTAATGCTTTTCGTGCTACGTTCATTATCGCTTTGCGGGAAAGTGTAGAAATAGCTGCCAGCTCAGCTGCTGCAGGGCTATTAGGCTGTATACTTTCCAAAATCAAAGCGAGCTCTTTGCGTTCAGCTTCCAATGGTTTCATATACGCATCCCAAGCCTTTTTCTTCCCTTCTCGTACACGCTTCTTAGCCGCCTCTTCTATAGCTACCAATTCTTCTTCAGTAGCATACCCCTCAGCTAATATCCACTGACGCATCTTATGAATACAGTCAAACTCTTTTTCCCATTCCAATCGCTCAGCACTTTTATAACGTTCGTGAGAGCCCGAAGTAGAATGTCCTTGAGGTTGTGTCAGCTCTTTCACGTGTATCAAAACAGGTACGTGCTCTTCTCTGGCTATTTTAGCTGCTTTTTGGTAAGTATTGTACAAAGTAGGATAGTCCCAGCCATTCACTACAAACAGCTCAATCCCCTTGTTGTTAGCATCGCGTACAAAACCTTTCATTATCTCCGAGATACTCTCTTTGGTAGTGTGATATTCTTTGGGTACCGATATGCCGTATTCATCATCCCAGACTGACATTACCATAGGTACCTGCATCACCCCGGCCGCATTGAGGGTCTCAAAAAAATGTCCTTCGCTTGTACTCGCATTCCCTATGGTACCCCAAGCTACCTCATTACCGTGGTTAGAAAAACCTTCAGACTTCGCATTAGGCAACTCGCGATAGACTTTAGAGGCTTGTGCCAAACCTAAGAGGCGTGGCATCTGCCCAGCAGTACAAGAAATATCACTACTGCTATTCTTTTGTTTCAAAAGATCTTTCCATTCACCATTCTCGTCCAAGCTATGGGTAGCAAAGTGCCCTCCCATTTGTCGTCCTGCACTAGTAGGGTCTGCTTCTATATCTGCGTGTGCGTAAAGCCCTGCAAAAAAATGTTCTACTGTATGTGTTCCAATGGCCATCATAAACGTTTGATCGCGGTAATAACCACTTCTGAAATCTCCGTCTTGAAAAGCACGCGCCATAGCTACTTGTGGAACTTCTTTACCATCGCCAAAAATACCAAACTTTGCCTTACCTGTTAGTACTTCGCGTCTACCCATTAGACTGCATTCCCTACTGATAAGAGAAATACTGTAATCCTCTAAAATATCTTCTTTTTTCATTGGGTTATCTCTTTATTTATAGTTCGTTAATTAATAAGGTTGTCTATTTATGATTTTATTGCTGTATCAAAGCAATGGGCAAATGTATTACTTTTTTTAAGAAGTAACAAGGATTTGTTAATTTTATTTCTATATTTGCGCATTCAATATTGTAAAGAGTATGAAAATCATTTGTGTTGGAAAGAATTACATCAGCCACATCAAGGAGTTTGATGGGGTGATGCCTGAAAAAATGGTGCTTTTTATGAAGCCCGATACTGCTATCCACAACCTCGAAATACCGTATTATCTGCCCGATTTTACGCAAAATCTTCATTACGAGGTAGAAATTGTGTTGAAAATCAATCAGAACGGAAAATGTATTTCCGAAAAGTTTGCCCACAAATACTACGATGAACTATCTGTGGGAATTGACTTTACAGCGCGCGATTTGCAGGCTGAGTTAAGCCAAAAAGGACTTTCTTGGGAAAAAGCAAAAGCCTTTGATGGCTCTGCTATCATAGGAAAGTTTTCCCATAAGAATACCTTAGGCGATCTTTCTTCTCTCTCTTTCCGTTTAGAGAAGAATGGAACAGTGGTACAGCAGGGCATCACTAATGATATGCTGTGGCATTTTGATGCTATCATAGCCGAAACCTCTCGATACTTTACTTTGCGCAAAGGCGATCTCATTTTCACAGGAACTCCTAAGGGAGTAGGAAAAGTTAGTCAGGGAGACATCTTGGAAGGTTTTTTGGCCAATGAAAAAGGATTTAGCCTAAAAGTTAAGTAGCCATATCTTCCATTCTTTCTTGAGAGCGAAGAAGTTTTTTCTCCAAAGGTTCCCATAAACGACGTACACGAAGAGGAGCAAATAATGCCTTGTGCTGAAGGGGACTCAAAAATGGATAAAAGTCCCAATCTTTTTTAGTGTAGAGAAACATCCCGAGTGTTGCCTCCAAGTTTTGCAACCATTCTGTATCAAAAAGGCTTTGTTCTTCTTGAGCATTCATTTTTATTTGATACTGCAAGCTGCCGCGCTCTACCATTCTGCGCCAGCCTCCTGCTTTTTCTATTTGTTGCAGGGCTAAATAGGTTTTCTTGTAAAGTTCATCGCTTAACGTATCTACGGCATAAGCTCCATTGGCTTGTGCTGCTTTTCGTTTGTGGAGTATTTCTTGACACTTTGCCACATCATTCTGCATCTGTGCAAGCGGTTGCTTTTTGAAAAAAGTATTGGGTTTAGCTAACCAATAATCAGCTCCTCCCAAAATAGCCGCTTCGCAGGCGATTGAAGTATAATGCTCGTTATAAGCCGATTTCAGCAGCGATAATCCTCGGTGCGACACTTCTGCTACTAACCTAATAGTTTGAGCTGGGAAATATTCACTCAACAGTCGCCTTAGTGCACGCAGTTTAGCTATTTCCAATAGAAAAACATCCCCAATAGCTATTTTTACAAAGTACTCTCCCTGCAAGAATCCTAATTCTTTTAAAGTATTTGAGTATTCCTGCAAGTGGGCTACCGCAAAAGATAATTGTTGCACTTTCGAGGCTCCCGCATTGGCATACAAAGTTGAATCTACCTCATAAGGGGAGAAAAAAGGGAATTGTGGGGACAAAAAATCGCCTTTCGATAGCGAAGCTGCCAAGAAATCATCTTCAATGACAAAATTTAAATGAGGGGGTAACCATTCAGTTACCTCCTTTTTGTTTTGCTTGGGGTGCAATGTCAGGGCAAAAGTATCTACCTTGCAACTTTCCCACAAAGCAATGCGTTGTAAGGTCTGTTCTTTGTCAGAAACAAAAAGAGGAACGGCTATCTGTGTTTCTACCGAAATTGGATAGGAATGCTTAACATTTTCAGAAGTGTAAAAAGGTAGAATAGACACCTCTCCTGTGGTATCAATTAGCGATTCGTAGGGAGCACCTTGTAGTTCGTACTGCAATTGTTGTTTCCAGCGTTTTGTGGCAGTGTTCATTGAAGATAAAAACAAAAAATAAGAGACTGTTTAGGTAAAACGTACAAGGCCAATAAGTAGCCAAAATAGAATTTCGTATGTCCGACCTAAACAGTCTCAATATTAAAAAAATAAGTACTATTTTGCAGGAATGTTTTTAAGGATAGCCAATAAGAACTTCCAGAATTTTTGTACAGAAGCAATGTTTACTCTTTCAGCAGGAGAGTGAGCTCCTTTAATAGTAGGCCCAAAGCTGACCATCTCCATTGCTGGATAGTGGGTTCCTAAGATACCGCACTCCAGGCCCGCATGGCAAGCTACTACCTTGGGAGTATCTCCAAAAAGAGTTTCGTACTGCGTTTTTACAATTTTTAAAATTTCAGCATCTACTTTGGGTTCCCATCCTGGGTAACTACCTGTGTAGTCTACCTCAAATCCTGCCAACTCAAAAGCTGCTCGCAATGTCTCAGCCAAGTCAAATTTAGATGTTTCTGAAGCCGAACGGGTAAGGCAATACACATTTATTTCGCCGTCTTTTAGTTGTACACGTGCTACATTGTTGCTTGTTTCTACAAGGCCGTCAATAGTCTGGCTCATCTTGTACACCCCATTAAAGGCTGCATAAAGGGCTTTAAGCACATCTACTTGTTCTTCCTCTTCCATTACGCTTTCAGGAAGAGCTGTGGGCTCAAGAACTACCGAAAGAGTAGGCTCTGTTACCACGTATTCGTGCTGAATTTCACGAGTCAGTTGAACTATTTCTTTCTCAAAAGCTGCTGCATCATTCTTGCTGACGGTTACTATGGCCACACTTTCACGCGGAATAGCATTTCGTAGTCCTCCCCCTTCTATTTGGGCTATGCGCAAGCCAAATTGGCAAGTACAAGTAAGTAGAAGTCTGTTCATCAGTTTATTGGCATTAGCATAGCCTTTATGAATATCTGTCCCGCTGTGCCCACCGTGCAAACCTTTTATTGTGAGGATATAAGCTACTGAATTAGCAGGTGTATGCACAATGTCGTATTCTCTAAAAGCCGATACATCTACACCTCCTGCACATCCTATGTCTATCTCATCATCTTCTTCTGTATCCAAGTTCAACAGATAATCGCCAGAGAGAACGCCTCCTTTGAGGCCTTTTGCACCTGTCATTCCTGTTTCCTCATCAATAGTAAAAAGTGCTTCAATAGCAGGGTGGGCTATATCCTTGCTTTGCAGAATAGCCATAATGCTAGCTACTCCTATACCGTTGTCAGCTCCTAAGGTAGTACCTTCGGCACGCACCCACTCGCCATCTACTAGCATCTTGATACCTTCGGTACTGAAATCGAACACTGTATCGTTGTTCTTCTGGTGTACCATATCAAGGTGCGACTGGAGAACCACTGTCTTCCGATTTTCCATCCCTGCACTTGCGGGCTTTTTAATGATAACGTTGCCCGTTTCGTCTTGTAGGGTTTCAAGCCCTAATTGTTTCCCAAAGTCTACCATAAAGGCAATGACCTTCTCTTCCTTTTTAGAGGGGCGAGGTACCGCGTTTAGGCTGGCAAAGTTCGCCCACAACTGTTGGGGTTCTAATTCTGTTATGTTCATTGTGTTAGTTATTATAAGTCGTTAATTATTTTAGATATAATGTACAATGCTTATTCTAAAAAGAAAAAGAGCTAATTGGCAAGATTTCTTAGAAAAATAGCTTCAAAAGTGAGATAAAAACCCAAAGTTAGTCTTTTCATTCTCAAAACCAATAGCCTATATTAAACAGCCAAACAGCTTGCCGTATTTCGGGCGAATAAGTACATTTTAGTTCAATAGGGCCTAAAAAGCTATCAATGCTGTAACCGATACCATACCCCGAATAGTCTGGATATTTGTGCCATTGTACACTCTCAAAAAGGTCATTGTCCACCTTTGCGATATTGGCTAAGAGCAGCAAGTGTTGTTTTTTGAAAAGATTAATATCTACAGTAGCTTCAGTCTTCAAATAGTTCTTAGCGCCAAAGCTCAAAAAGTCATACCCATAAAAAGGCGAATAGTTGCCAAAAACGTTCTTGTTGTAGCCTCCCAAAAAGAAATCCAACGAATAGATATCAGAACCTCCTATCGTTACTCCACCTTCAAATCCCAACCGTGCCGATACTTTTTGCAACAGAGGAAAAGCAAAGCTAAGCTCTGTTTTCCCTGCCGTAAACTTGTTAAAGTTACCATACTCAGAGGCCAAAGCATAAAAGTTAAAGTGAGAGTTGAAATAAATTCCTCTTGTAGGGAAAAAACTATCGTCAAACGAGTCGTATTTAATATACGAATAAAGGCTTCCCAAGTGCGTATTCTCAGCATAGCTAGTCAGAGCTCTTACTCCGTACACCTGTTCAGTATCAAACTTTATCTTGCGGTGTTCCAATCCCAAACCAAATACAAACCCATTGCCTAAAAGTGTTTGTAGGTAGACCTGATTTACCCAATCATAAGCCTCTACGTCCATACGGTTCAGTTCCGAAGCATCAATGCGGTAATTAGCCAACCGCTGGCTGTCCAACTTGCGAGAAAACTGAAAAAAACGAGAGCGAAAACCGTAGCTTACGTAAAACCCTTTGTCTACAAAATAATCAAACTGATAACGCGTATTATCACCCACAATCAAGTCAAGCGATAGAAAATCACTCTTTTGCAACAGATAGTTGCTCGTGTAATTCATCAGGAAACCTGTTTTCAGCAGATTGTCATAGTGCACCCCAAACTTTAAAAAAGTGCGTTGCGGGTTTTCTTTCAGGAAAAAGTCAATATGCTCCCCCTCATCTGTATGTCTTATCTGGTGACTGATAGAGTGGAAGTTATTCGTAGCCATTAGGTTAGAAAGTCCCTCACTAAGTTGGTCGAACGAGATGCGCTGGTCTAAATACTTCAAATGCATCTTACCGCGGAGGTAGCTGCGCGAAAAGTGTTCATTGCCGTGAAAGTGAACATCCTTCAAGTAGAAAGAATCAATCTTATGCAGTGTTCCGCGCGCTGGCAAACCGTGGTCTTGATGGGCTGCAATCTCTCTTAATCGCGGCAAAAAGTGTGCCGCAGCCATCTTCCCATTGTTAATAATTTCCTCTCCCTTGTCAAAAGAAATTACATTAAATCCGTCAATATTTGGCTTAATGTAAATATCCGTTAGCTTAATCTTCTCTGCCATATTGTCTAACATCGGGAAAGTACTAATCTGCGACAGCACACTGAAAACCGAATTTATCTCCTCACGTGTTGCCAAAGGGCTCTGTACATCTACCCCTATAATCACATCCATCCCCTTATTTTTCACCTCGCTTACGGGGTAGTTGTTAGCTACTCCCCCATCAGTTAGAAGCTTGCCATCTATTTCTACCAAATCAAATAGCGAAGGGAAAGAGCCACTTGCTTGTATAGCCCGCGGCAAGAACCCATTCTCAAGCAGCACCTCCTTGCCGGTTTCAATATCTGTAGCCACACACAGAAAAGGAATAGGCAACTCCGAAAAATCGCAAATCTCATTCACAGGGTAGAGCAGTTTCACAAATTCATTGTAGATGTTTTGTCCCTTCGAGACTGCTCTTGGAAATCCCACCTTAAAATGATTGAATGGCAAAGCTACCGCATAGCGGTCATACAAGTAGCGTTCGTGCAACGATTTAGCACGACGAGAAGTTTTGTCCTGCAAAAGCTTATCGAAGTCCATTTGCCGAAAGATAGAATCTAGCTCACCCGCAGAATAGCCTGCCGCATACATTGCGCCTACCATCGCCCCCATACTAGTTCCCCCTATATAATCAATGCGTATTCCCGCTTCCTCCAAAACTTTCAACACCCCTATGTGTGCCAAACCTTTCGCTCCTCCCCCACTCAGCACCAACCCTACTTTTATGTCTTGTCTCTGGGTAACTTCTTGCGAATATGTTAAACAAAATAATGAAAAAGTAAATAATAGAATAATAAATCGATTTCTCATTCGGCATATATCAATTAAATCAGGCACAAAGGTACGGAACAATTAGCAAACTTACAAATCTATTAATTTGTAAATACAGACGCCCAATCCACTCTCGTGTCCCAAAATTCGTGTTTTCCATGAAATTCGTAAGAACTTCCTTTCAAATACTGGCTTACCAACAATCATGGAAATAGCATCTTCTTCTCTTGCTAAATGTCGTGTTTAAAAACCAAACTGTTTTAGAAAAATATGCTAAGACTGAAAAACGGAACAAATGCGAACAAACAGTGAAGCCAGAGTGAATGAACAGTGGAGACACTCCATGCTACGCATTTTTTGTTTTCAGACACAAACACAGTGTTTTTTGCCAAGAGAAAGACAAAAGATAGTTTCAAGATAAAATACATTATTGAGGTGTCTATTTAGTTACATACCAACTGACTTTGGAAAACAGGAGAACG
>CAUQNY010000033.1:0-22636 GCA_963519425.1 uncultured Capnocytophaga sp. | reverse complement strand
TTGGAGCGGGAGACGAGGTTCGAACTCGCGACATTCAGCTTGGAAGGCTGACGCTCTACCAACTGAGCTACTCCCGCAGTTGGTACGATGTAATCTTCTTAACGTTGCAAAGATACATATATTTTAGAATACAATCCAAATTTTTGAAAGATTTTTTTACTATCTTTTTACTCTTTATGTTATAAGAGATTAATTTACAGAGTTTTTAGGAGATTTATTTTTGTAATACATTAGAGCAAATGCCAAAATACTATACCCTATACTTACTGAAAGAAGCAATACGATGGGCAACCACTTATTTTGTAGGGAAAAGAAAGTAACTGTCAACAGATAAACTGAGAGAATTATGTAGGGAAGCCAAAATAGCCAATGCCTTTTGAAGAACAAAAGAGCACTTGCAGCAAAACATACAGGAAGTAAATAATATAGGATAATTTTACTATAGATTTCATCAAGAGTAGTAGGTACAGGAAGGAACTGTGATTCTCCTATCAGTACGTAGCTAGCATTAGACATCAGAAAAGCAAATAGGCCTACAAAAAGCAATCCAAAACTTTTATATAGTACTTTTCGGTCTGAGCTATTGCTTAAATATTTTTCTTTTATGTACTTGTGGATTTTATGGTAGTAGAATGAAGCTGTTGTGATACCTATTACAAAAAGGATAGCTCCTATAATAGCTTCTACAGGTTCCAAACTCTTGTGAAAGTAGTAATCCAAACTCAAATGTGGAATAAAATGGTAGAGTGCAATGCTGTGGATAATATAAATGGAGAGCGTATTTTGTCCTATGCGTTGCAAGAAAGGAGCTGTGAGTACCTCTCTTAGGATTACAAATACACTGAAAGTTAAAAGAGTATCACCCATTCTTAAAAATAGAAACCCTTTGCGTGCTAATTGTTCAAAGTGCTCCCATCCTGTTAGATTGTACAAAAAGTGGAATGAATTGAATTGAAAATGAAAAATTAGCCCAAAACTGATGAGCAGTGTGATGAATGTAGGGTACAAATATTTAGCATTTCGGTAGTAGTAAAATAATGATCCCATAAAACCTCCTAAGGTAACAAAACCTAACCAAGGAAATATGGTGAAAAGAGTACCATATTTTGGAGTAAAATAGTTAGCTACTATTTGTGGCAACCAAGAATATTCATACTGGTTGTACGTTTCATTGAAAGTGAATAGTATGAGGGTAGTACTTATTAGCATTGTAGGGAGAAGGTGCCTAACATGTTTCCCTGCTAATAAGTAGATGCCTACCATAATGATAAGGGCTAACCCTATACAATGCAAAATATCCACAAAATAGATACTTTTTCGCAATAGGCAGGCCACCCCTATAAGCATCAGACCTCGGCGTACTCCTTTTTTTACCCTAGGATTTTTGAGTCCTATGCCAGTGCGCTCTCCTTCTCTGATGAGCAAATAGGTAAAGATAAAACCTGAAATAGTAAGGAACACAGGTGCTGTAATCCCTGTAAAGTAATGCCATGTGTGGAAGTAGATATTGCTCTCATCCCAATAAGGCTCTCCCAATAAGGCCGTAATAAAGTGCCCTTGTAGCATCATACAGATGGCGTAAGCACGGATAACATCAATAAATATCAGTCGTTGTTTCATCTTCATTAGTGATTTTTAAGTTCTTGCTATTTTTTTTCTTTAAGGTTATGAGGAGTTTGCTCATTAACCAATGCTACATATTGTGTCGAGTATATTTCTATATTTGCTTGCTTAAAGGTATTTTGAATGTTCTTTGCTAAGTCTGATTTGATGAAATACATATTTTCAGGGAGAAAAGTATAGGCATTCAGCTCATATAGTGCATTTAGCTCGTTCAAAGATAGTTGAAATACATAAGGGTGAGGAGTAGGAGAGATGCCATTAGTCATTAAGGCTGCTTCTATCAAGAGCTCTTCCACTAAATTGTCGGGATAGTCATATCGTACTTTTATGTGTACGTTTAAGGCCAATCCGTTTTTCTTCCCAATAGAGCTAAAGTTCATAGTAGCTCCGCTTAAAATCGCAGAGTTAGGAATCGTAACATCCTCATTGTTGATAGTTTTCAAACGGGTTACCAAGGCATTCTTTTCAATAACTACCCCGATAATTTCACCTGATTTGATCCAATCACCTACTTGAAACGGACGCATATAACTGATGACAATCCCTGCGATGGCATTTGAAATAGAGGAAGAAGAACCCAGCGAAATAAGCACCCCGAAGAATACAGAAATGCCTTTAAAAGCATCACTATCCGAACCTGGAAGATGAGGAAAGATAATTACCAAAGCTAAAATCCAAAGCATTAACCTTACTAAAATGTAAGTGGTGTGAGCCCATTCAGGATGAAAGTCCTTAATTTTCAAAATACCTCTCTCTATTTCCAAGGCAAAGAATCGCAAAATTTTTAATAAATAGCGGGTGATGAGTAGGATTACAATGATATTAAATAAGCGGGGTAGATAGTTTAGTACAACCTGCACAATATTTTTGATGGGGTCTGTAATCCATTGAATGATGATTCTTGATAAGTATCGAGTAGAAGGGAAAATGTCAAATATTAGGGGTGTAATGGTCATTAACAAGAACAAGAAAGCTACAATGCGTAGTACTGTCAAGAGTTTCAGAAGTACTTTTACGATATGTCTTTTCTTGATGAGTTCGTAGTTGCGAATGCGAAATCCTGTAAGGAAGCGGTGTTCTGAATTACTTATAAAGTTTTTCAAAAAATGGAATAATCGCTCAATGGCAAAGAACAAAAGAAAAGCCAATAAGAGTACTAAGGTTAGCTCTCCTAATCGAATTAAGATGTTTTTTAAGCTATTCTGCTCCTTGTATTTTACAATGTTATGTTTTACAATTTCAGCATAGTGTTTTGCAAGATCTTTTTGGGTAGTGTTTTCCCAAAGGGCATCTACCATAGTAACTCCTATGATGGGGGTGTTTTTGTACTCTACAGCTATATATTCGCCCATTGGAGCTGTTTTTATAGAATCTGCTGCAAAAAACGGATCTTCATATACCGATTTTAGCCTTTCTTCAATGTATTTGATGCGAGTATCAATATCGTAAAGGCCATAAGAGCTATACAGGTAAAAGAGCGTGTCTTTTTGAAAAACTACCGGCTTACCCCTCATCTTTTCTCTGAGTGCTTCTACTTCCTTTTTCTTTTCAGCAGTAGCTAAACTATCAGTGGTGGCCAAAATGCGCTCTTTTTTGTCGTGAACTAATTCTTGTATTTCGTTTAGCAAGAGAGCTATTCGTACCGAATCTTTCAGCCTAAATTGCTTAAAAGTTTCTAACTCTTGTTGTATCTCTCTTTTAGAAATACTATCAGTGTTTTGACCCCAAGAAAAAGAGAGCCAAGCTGAAAGTATAATGATGAATATCTTGTGTTGCATTCGTTAAATGATGAGAATCATACCGCAAAAGTACAATATTTTTCTTACATATCCAAAATAAAAATACTTTGGCTATCATTAAAGCATAGCCAAAGTATTTTTATTAAATAGTTGAAATATGGAGAGACGATACTTATTGATTTAAGTCTTTTAGTACTTTTACTGCCTCATCTATGTATACATCTTTTTCAAGAGTTTCGTGCCAACGGTCACGACGAAGTTTTAGGTCTTCACTAGTCTTTATCTTAGCCTCATCAGAAGCGACAGAGGTGAAGGTTAAGTCTGATTTATAATCGCTAATAGCTTTGAACTTTTTAGCTTGTTCTTCATTCTTTTCAATTACCTTTTTGTAAGCTTCGTAGTTCAATGGGAATACAAAGTCTTTCTGCTGTTGCTTTATCCATTGGGCATTCTCATCAATGAGCTTTAGGTAAGTGTTTTCACCGATGCGTTTTTGACTATTCGCAATCGCTTTGTCAAAATTAGCATTATTAGACCAAGGGGTAAATTTAGCAGGGTCTATTTTGTCCCAAGGCATTGCATTAGGCATATCGCGCTCACCTATGTCTATGTATTTGTATTTGTCAGGTACTACTACATCGCTTTCTACTCCTTTCAGCTGAGTAGAACCACCATTGATTCGGTAGAATTTCTGAATAGTGATTTTCAATGCACCGAGGTCGCCATAGCTATTCTGGCGTAAGAATGTATTTAGGTCTACAAAGCTTTGTACAGTTCCTTTTCCAAAAGTCTGTTTGCCTCCAATGACGATAGCGCGTTTGTAGTCTTGCATTGCAGCGGCCAAAATTTCTGAAGCAGAAGCTGATAGCTCATTGGTCAAGATTACTAAAGAGCCATCCCATTGTGTCTTCGGGTCATTGTCAGAAAGCACATCACGACTACCGCGAGACGATTTTACTTGCACAATAGGCCCTTTCGGGATAAAAAGTCCTCCTATCTCTACTACAGTTTTAAGAGAACCTCCACCATTAGATCGAAGGTCTACTATAAGGCCATCAATATTTTCTTTTTTTAGCTTCTCTATTTCTAAGGCCACATCGGTAGCAGCATTGCGTTGGTTCGCATCTTCAAAATCAATGTAGAATTTGGGGAGGTTGATAAGACCGTAGCGCTTGCCATCAGCAGTTCTTATCACAGCCGATTTGGCATAAGTTTCTTCAATCTCTACTACATCTCGAATAATAGATACAACCTCTATAGTACCATCTACACGTTTAACAGTCAGACGCACTTCAGTGCCCTTGGGCCCTTTAATAAGTTTTACAGCATCGTCCAATCGCATCCCTACAACATCTACAGGTTCAGCGCTCCCTTGTCCTACTTTTAGAATTTGGTCTCCTACTTCCAAGAGTTTTCCTTTCCATACAGGGCCTCCTAAGATGATGTTTGTAATGGCTATTCCATCGGGCTTTTTCTGTAGTTGCGCACCAATTCCTTCAAATTTTCCCGACATATCTCGGTCAAAACCTTCTTTGATATCAGGAGCCATATAGTTGGAGTGGGGGTCAAAAGTTTCGGTCATAGCATTTACGAATACCCCAAACCATTCTTCACGGGTGATGTCGTTATACATTCCGAACATATCAGCAAGCATCTTTTGAGTAGCTTCTACCGATTCCTTTTTTAGTACCTCATCGCTTTTGGGCTGGTAGTTAGCATCTTTTTCTTTCTTGGTAGCCTCCTCTTTCTGTTTGGTAATGAAAGTTGAAAGCGTTGAAAAAATAGCTATTTGTTTCCAGCGTTTTTGCATTTCAGCTTTATTCTTTACATAAGAGAGGTGTTCGTAGTCCGTATTAATACTCTCATTGCTATTCAGCTCAATAGGTTTGGCAAAAATGACCTTAGTGAGGTTTTCAGCCTCTTTCATTCGCTGTTTAAGGCGTTCGTACGACAAGTTAAAAAAGCTTAGATCGCCACTCTTCAAATCGTCGTCTAAGCGGGTTTCGTACTTCTTGAATTCATCAATATCCGATTGTAAAAAGTATCTGCGTTGTCCATCTAAATTCTTTAAATAGCTGCTATAAACCTTTTTAGAAAAAGCGTCATCCATTTGTACAGGACTGAAATGGGCATTGTTCAGTACGTGCTGCACAATGTCAAGCAGCACTTGGTCTTTATCCTTTTCAGGATTGTCAAACCTCTTGTTCGTAAAACTACAAGAAGCAAACGAGATAAATAATAAAAATAAAACTGCTGAAATATTCTTCATTGCAAAATGGTTTTTGTGTTTGTTGTTCAAATTTAGTGCCTTTCTCGTGTAGGGCTGATGATTTTTACATTTTGAAATACAATAGCCCCCCGTATAACCCCTGAAATAGTATCGTGCAAAGCTTTGATAATTTGAATCTTTAATTCATTTTTATGGTAAATCAAACTAATTTCGCGGGCAGGATAAGGCTCTTCAAAATAGTGTATCCGCTCTTTTTCTTTTTCCTTCAGTTCCAACGAGTGTAAGTAGGGTAATAGCGTCATTCCTAATCCTTCATTAGCCAAGCGCACCAAGGTTTCAAAACTGCCGCTTTTCAGTTGGAAGCGTTCCTTGCAGTCTTTCACATCTTGATTGCAAATATTCAGTACACTGTCTTTAAAGCAGTGCCCGTCTTCCAGCATCAAAATGTCGTTGATGTCCAAATCTTCCGTGTAGATAGTCTTGGAGTTCTGCAGGCGGTGGTTCATAGGGATATAAGCCACAAAAGGCTCATAGTAGAGAGGGCGTTCTACAATAGAGGAGTCGTGCAAAGGGGTGGCTAAGATGCCTGCGTCGTAGCTGCCGTCAGCTATTTTTTTTAGGATGTTTTCAGTGGTCTGTTCTTCAATCTTCAGGCATACTTTAGGGTATTTTTTGATGAAGTTGGTTAAGAACATTGGCAAAAGGGTAGGCGATACAGTAGGAATAATCCCTACGCGAAACTCACCACCTATATAGCCTTTTTGCTGTGCTACGATGTCGCTCATCCTATCTGCTTCGTTTACAATTACTTGAGCTTGCTTTACAATCTGTTCTCCTACTTCGGTCAGTTGTAGAGGTTTTTTACTTCTGTCAAAAATCAAAACTCCTAGCTCCTCCTCAAGCTTTTGTATTTGCATGCTTAAGGTTGGTTGTGTTACGAAGCTGTGCTCAGCAGCAGTAGTGAAGTTTTTGTACTTGGCCACTGCCAGCACGTATTGGTATTGTGTGATGGTCATTATAGAAAAATTATTTCAGTTGAGGCAGGATTTCTTTACCTATCTCTTCTAATACCTCTTCAGCAGGACGTGTGCAGTATTTCATTACCAGCATTATATGGTTTACCCCTATCTTTTCTAATTCTTGGAACATATCTATTAGATAGTTGCGTCCTAATCGGAACCCTAAATCCATTTTTTGTGGTTCAAAGTTAGGGTCTTCCATCAAGTCTATGTAAACAGGCTGGATATATGGTTTTTTAGGTTGTCCTTCTTTCTTTAGAGCCTCATGCCAATCCTGCACGATCTTTTTCGTGAAAGCAAAATCACGAGGGTAGTAAATCCATCCGTCTGAGTTTTTCGCTATCCATTCAAGGTTCACTCCGCCTACGTGTCCTGTTACATACATAGGGATATTCTTGTGTATGGGCTTAGGTACCACATCGCCTACTTGGGCTAATAGTGTGCCATAGTCGTTGTTGTAGGTAGGAAAATCCTTGCTCCACAATTCACGGAGCATACGAATGTGTTCCGAAACGCGCGAACTGCGTAGCTCAAAAGGTTTATTGAAAGCAGGATACTCTACCGGACGGTCGCCCGAGGCTACTCCCATTACAAAACGGTTAGGAAAAAGAACATCTAAGCTTGCCGAGGCTTTAGCTACGTGTAGTGGGTGGCGCAAAGGCAAAATGACGCTTGCTATTCCAAATTTAATACTTTTTGTTAGCGTGGCTATGTGAGATAGGTATATCCAAGGGTCAAAAATCTGACCTACTTCTTTAAAATCAGGATTATTCAGCGGAATATCACGAACCCACAAGGTGTCGTATCCCAAGGCCTCTGCACGTTGTATCAGTTCGTCTTGGCGTTCCATTTTCGGAATAGCCCCCTCGTACGACTCAATAGGTAGTAGAATGCCCACTGACAATTTGTTAGGATCTATCATCATAATAATTAACTTCTTTTTTTAAGACGCAAAAGTACAAAAAATAATGATGTTTGCAATACTCTACATTGATTAATTTTTTACAAGTCAAAAACTGAGTTTCTCTTTACAAAAAAGCAATCTTTAATTCTTAATAGCGAAGCCAGTAGTAGGTATATCCCAAAACCCGCTCCCAAGGTGGCAAATGTGCCGTAAATGAACAGAATGCGAATATCTTTAGCTCGCATCCCTAATTTTTCAGCCAAGCGAGAAGAAACCGCAAAGCCGTATTTTTCTAAAAAGAAACGAAATCGTAGCATTACTTTTTTCTTTTAACCTTAAATAGCAACAGCATTCCTGCACCAAAGAAAATAAGTAGAGAAACGGTTGCATTGCGCATATTGTTCGTGAATTGGTCTATTAGTCCGTACAGAGCCATCCCTATTACGATGCCTATCTTCTCGGTTACATCATAAAAGCTAAAAAAGGAGGTCGTATCTTGGGTTTCAGGTAGATAAGCTGAGTAGGTAGAGCGCGAAAGTGTTTGGATACCTCCCATAACAATTCCTACCAAAATAGCTATCCCGTAGAATTGCATTGAGGTGAATACCCAATACGACAACAAACAGATTGCTACCCAAATAGCATTGAGCCCTATTAGTACAGCTATATTCCCCCAACAGCGCACCGCAAGCACTGTTAGTCGTGCGCCCACAATAGCTACTAATTGAATGAGAAGTACGCTTATTATAAGGCCAAGCGTCCTCTCATCTGTATTAGCCCACTGTATTTCTTGTTCTCCAAAGTAGGTAGCTACTAACATTACAGTTTGCACCCCCATACTATACACAAAAAAGGCAATCAAAAACCATTTTAGCGATGGCGAGTCTGTTAGCTGTTGCCATACTTTGCGCAGTTCTTTGAAGCCATTTAATAGTATCTGCTTGCTGAACTTTCCTCTGTCTTTTTGAAAAGAAGGTAGGTATCGAAATGGAATGCTGCTAAACCCTATCCACCACAGACCTACTGTGATGAACGACAATCGCATAGCGCTGAGGGTTCCCTCTGTATCACCTTTTTCAAAACCTATCAATTCAGGTTTCATCACTATCAACAGATTGAAAATTAGTAGCAGTACACTGCCAGCATATCCCAAACTGTATCCCTTAGCACTTACAGCATCGTATTGCTCAGGGAGAGCGATGTCCGGTAGATAAGAGTTATAGAACACAATACTCCCCCAAAAACCTACTACACCTCCAAAATAGCATAACAATCCTACATAGAGGTTTTCTAACGAAAACCAATACAGTCCAATGCACGAGAAAGCACCTAAATAACAGAAAAAACGCATAAACGTTTTCTTGTTGCCCAAATAGTCGGCAATGCCACTCAATAGAGGAGAGAGTATCACCACCGTAGCAAAAGCCAAGGCCGTTACAAAGGCTATTACCGAGGTACTTTTCACCTCCATTCCTAACAAAGGGAAGTGGGTGAGGCCTGCAGTGCGAAATAGTAAACCGTAGAAAATAGGAAAAATAGTGGAAACAATAGTTAGCGAATACACCGAGTTAGCCCAGTCGTAAAACGCCCATGCATTTAGTAGTTTTTTGTCTCCTCTTTGGTAGGATTTCATCTTGATAGTTCAATTATTTTCACTTCTTAGTTTTGCCTGCTATATATTCTATGCTGTAAATCAACAAGAAACCTACTACAGCCAATATAATGGCAGTAGGTATTTGAGGCTCGCAATGGGTGAGCTCTTTAAAAGCGCAAGGCGATACACTTTTTTCCCATACTACACTGCCGTTGGCGGGGTCTATTTCCAAAGGCATTTTCCAAGGCCATATTTTGTTAAGCGACCCTATTATGAAGCCTGTTAGCCCAGCAAAAGTAAGATTCCTGAAGTGCGCAAACAGCCATTTCAACCCTCTTGAAAAGCTCAGTATACCTATAACCGCTCCTATAGCAAAAGTAAAAATAACTTTCCATTGCCACGAACTCAAGGCATCCAAGATAGTGTGGTAGGCTCCTAAGAGTACCAATACAAAAGCCCCAGATACACCGGGCAATATCATTGCACAAATAGCCAAAGCCCCACAGAACAGAATAAAGATAAGCGGTTGTTCAGTCCCGTTTACCAAAGGAGGAATAGCAGTGATGATGTAGGCAGCAACTCCCGAGAGAAGCATAACTACCACCGATGCTAAATTCCATCGCTCAATCTCCTTAGTTAGAAAATAGATACTAGCAATCATCAGGCCAAAGAAAAACGACCATACCATTATGGGGTGTGTCTCTAAGAGCCATTTCATTCCTTTGGCGAGCGACAGAATGCTCAAGCCTATTCCCGAAAGAAGAGCAAGAAAAAAACTCCCATTGATATGCTTCCAAAAAGCTCCTAATCCTTTGCTAAATAGCAGCTTGAAAGCCTGTAAATTAATGCGGCTGATAGAATCTACCAGCTCCTCATAAATCCCCGATATAAAGGCTATGGTACCTCCGGAAACTCCTGGTACCACATCGGCAGCACCCATTGCCACCCCTTTCAGGCTAATGACAAGATAGTCTAAAATGTTTCTTTTCATAAAAAATGAGGGTTTGTATCATTTTATCAAAATCGCATTACTTGCGTTCAACGCGGCAAAGATACAAATATTTTGCCAAATACAAAAATAGCTGCTGATTACTAAAAACAAGGAGGAAATTACAGATGAATAGCAAAGACGCTCCGAAGACGAAGTGAAGACACGCTGAAGGAAATTTGTGTTGAAGTTAAAATTGTAAAGATACAAAAGTATGATTCATATTTTACTGAGAAATACAAAATAAGAAGTTATCTACAAATTAATTTAAAAAGAATTCAAATAGCTAAAGGAATAAAATTGCCAATTTTCTAATAGGGCTATTTGTCAAATTGCTAATTAATTCTTATCTTTGCCGCCCAAAGAATACTATTTTTCAAAGTGAAAGAAACTGATATTATCATTATAGGGGCAGGGCCTACAGGACTCTTTGCTGTTTTTGAAGCAGGGCTTCTACGCCTCAAATGCCATCTTATTGATACCTTGCCGCAAGTGGGCGGGCAGCTCACCGAGTTGTATCCTAAAAAACCTATTTTCGATATTCCAGGCTACCCTAGTGTGGGGGCTTCTGAACTCGTAGATAACCTAATGGAACAAATCAAACAATTCCAACCCGAGTTTACCTTAGGAGAGACTGCTACAACCCTTACTAAAAACGAAGATGGTTCTTTTGTTGTAACCACCGACTTAGGAACGCAGATAAAAGGAAAAGCAGTGGCTATTGCAGGAGGCTTAGGTACTTTTGAACCTCGTAAACCAGAACTCTCTAATATCGAACAGTATGAGGGGAGGGGAGTAGCCTATTTTGTTAAGAATCCCGAAACTTATGCAGGCAAACACGTTGTGATAGCAGGTGGAGGCGACTCGGCTTTAGATTGGAGTATCTATCTGGCCGAGAAGGTACCTACTGCTTCTGTTACTTTAGTACACCGTCGCAACGAGTTTCGAGGCGCATTGGACTCAGTAGAAAAAGTCAAAGCTCTTAAGGAAGCGGGGAAAATAAATCTTAAAACACCTTCCGAGGTGGTAGCCTTAGAAGGAGAGGAGGCTTTGCAAGCAGTAGTCTTAGAATTTGAAGATGGAACACGCCAAACCCTTGTAGCCGATGCTTTTATTCCTCTCTTTGGGCTTACTCCTAAATTGGGGCCTATTGCCTCTTGGGGAGTAGAAATTGAAAAGAATGCTGTAAAAGTAAACAATGCGCTAGACTACCAAACTTGTGTAGAAGGAGTTTATGCTATAGGCGATGTAAATACCTACCCCGGAAAACTTAAACTTATCCTTTGTGGATTTCACGAAGCTACCCTAATGTGTCAAAGTGTGTACAACCGTATCTATCCAAACAAAAAGTATGTGCTTAAATATACTACCGTGGTGGGGATAGATGGATTTGATGGAACGCGGAAAGAAGCTGAAAAGGCAGTCGTAAAAGCCATTTAGTCAGACAAAAAAAGAATACAAATAAACACTAATAACTAAAATGAAGAGTATAAATATACTATTAGCAAGTGCGCTGCTGGCAGCTGTAGTTCCTCTACAGGCGCAAATAGATACTCTCAGCAGCAAAACGCTCCTGATGAAAGGAAAAGTAAAGAAAGTAGAGGATTATTCTTTTCTCCTCGAAGCCAATCCGCAAGGAGCAAAAACCTTTGATGGCAAAACCTACAATGTTTTTCCTTATGCCGAAGAATGGGGCTTAGAAAAGGATGAAACCAAAGCTTCTAAAACTAACATTGCTTATATCTTTGATAACAGTGGCAAAAACTTGGAGGTTATCACTTACAATGCCGAAAACCAACCTTTTGGTGGAATGCGCTTCTTTTACGACAAAGCGGGAAGAGTGAACAAATCGCAATCTATCTTTACAGTGGGCGATGGTGAATTTACAGTCGATCGCAAATACTTCTACAACGAGAAAAACCAGCTTGTAAAAATTGATGAATACGATGGCGAAACTTGGCTCATTACCATTACTTTCAAGTACGATGATTTGGGGCAGTGCACCGAGAAAAATAAGGTCGCTAGCGTTTCGGCTTTAGAAAAAGATATTCAGCGTTATGAGTCTAAAAATCTCATTCTAGAACGTAAAATACGTCCTGAATACACTCGCGAAAAATCATACAAGTACAATACTCTCAACAAAATAGCTGAAACTGAAGACAAGGTACTAAACAAAAATGTCTATCTGAAAACTGAAAACGAGTACGACAAAGATGGACGTCTTTCCAAAGCTACTTTCTTGAACGAATCTAGCCAAGAAACAATTTGCACCTATAAGTACAACAAGGCAGGAAAGCTTACGCAGTCCATTTGTACAGCTACCGACGACCCTAACTTTTATGTAGAAACCAACTATACTTTCGCTAAGGGAATTGAAACACAGCAAATAAAAACCCGTACACAGGTGGCTTCTACCAAAGTTTTTAACGAGCGTAACTTGTTAGTGCGTTATACCACCCCAGAGTTTGATTATAACTACCAATACACTTACGACAAGGCAGGCAACTGGACGCAAGTACTAATGCTTGATGGTGATAAACCTATTTGTGCCCGTGTTCGAAAAATAGAATACTTTTCCAATAAATAGATGAACGACATACATTTAAAAATAACCGATCGCGAGGGGCTTCTATACGACATAGAAGCCCCTACCGATATGAATATGAACCTAATGGAGGTGATGCGCGCCTATGAGATTGCTCAAGATGGCGAGATAGGTATTTGTGGTGGAATGGCTATGTGTGCCTCTTGTCAATGTTATGTACAGAACGAAGAGGCTGTAACTCTCCCCCCAATGGGCGAGGAAGAACAAGCAATGCTTTACGAGGCTTTTTACGTAAAACCTAACAGTAGGTTAGGATGCCAAATTCCTATCACCTCAGAACTTGATGGTTTGGAGGTGGTCTTAGCACCACTTTCATAATTTATAAAAACACTGCTTTGGGAGCAAAAAAAGAGTCTTAGGTTTGACATTTAGCATTATTTTACTACTTTTGTACCTTAAAACAATTAATTTACCAAATTATGTTGAAGAGAAACCTATTCTTATGGCTCTTTACGATAGCCATAACTTTCGGTGCTTTTGCTCAAAACTACGAATGGAAAGAAGCGCAAAGCGGTGGGTATACCTATAGGTATGTAACTCACGATCCCTCAAATGCAAGGTTTTATACCTTGAAAAATGGACTTACTGTTATCTTGAGCCCTACTAACAAAGAACCCCGTATCCAGTGCTATGTAGCTGTAAAGGCAGGTAGTAAAACCGATCCTGCTACCAATACAGGATTAGCTCACTATTTGGAGCATATGCTCTTTAAAGGAACAGATAAGTATGGCTCCTTAGATTGGGCACAAGAAAAAGCACAGTTGGATAAAATTGACGCCCTTTACGAGGAGTACAATCAAACCAAAGACGTTGCCAAACGAAAAGCTATCTATAGAAAAATCGATTCAGTTTCAGGCGTGGCTAGCAAATTCGCTATTGCTAATGAGTACGACAAAATGATGACTGCAATGGGGGCACAAGGCACCAATGCTTTTACCTCTTTTGAAAAAACAGTCTATACCGATGATGTTCCTGCCAATGCCCTTAGCAAATACATCGCAGTACAAGCCGAACGCTTCCGCAACCCTGTATTGCGCATTTTTCACACTGAGTTAGAAGCTGTGTACGAAGAAAAAAACCGCTCCTTAGATAGCGATAGCAGCGAAGTTTTTGAGAAACTCTTTGCCGCCCTCTTCAAAAAGCATAACTACGGCTTGCAAACTACTATAGGAACTGTAGAACACCTTAAAAACCCTTCACTTAAAGAAATACGCAAATACTTCAATACCTACTATGTGCCCAATAATATGGCCGTAGTGCTTTCTGGCGACTTTAACCCTGAGGTAGCTATTGCTGAAATCGACAAAGCTTTTGCCTATATGCAACCCAAAACAGTACCTCAATACACTTTTGAGCCTGAAGCTCCTATCACTACTCCTATTATAGAGAAAGTCATAGGCCCCGATGCCGAAAGTGTTTCTATGGCTTTCCGCTTACCTGGGAACCAACATAAAGATGCATTATTAGCTGACTTAGTAGGTGAAATTCTAACCAATGGAAAAGCTGGTCTCATTGATTTGAACTTAGTGAAAAAACAAAAATTGCTTCGTGCAAGTGCTTTTGCTTATACCTTGATAGACTATGGTGTATTGTACCTTTCAGGTGCACCTCTACAAGGTCAATCATTGGAAGAGGTAAAAGACTTGATGTTAGGTCAAATAGAGAACCTTAAAAAGGGCAATTTTGACGATGACCTTATCCCTTCTATTATCAACAATTTAAAGAAGCAAATCATTCAGGAAAGCGAATCCTATACCAGTCGTGCAAATATGCTGATGGCAGCTTTTACTGACAACCTTGATTGGAAAAACCAAGTGGCCTACACTCATAACCTTTCAAAAATCACAAAAGCCGATATTGTTGCTTTTGCCAATAAATACCTTGGTAACAATTATGTAGCAGTGTATAAAGAAAAAGGACAGCGTACTAATGTAGAAAAAATTGAAAAACCTGCTATTACACCTGTTGAAACCAATGCCGACAAACAGTCTGCTTTCGTTAAGAGAATAAACGAAATGCCAAGTACTCCTGTAGCTCCTGTGTTTTTGAACTACAAAAAAGACTTGCAAAAAGGAAAGTTGGGCAAAGCACAAGTATTTTGTGTCCAAAATAAAGACAATGAGCTGTATCGTTTGAACTTTCGCTATAAAATAGGATCAGCAAATGATTTGAAAATGCCTATTGCAGCTCAATATATTCAGTTTTTAGGAACAGATAAAAAGTCTGCCGAACAGATTTCAAAAGAGTTTTATAAGATAGCTTCTAGTTTTAGAGTAGCTACTACCGAAGAATTCACTTTTGTATCTATTGAAGGGTTACAAGAAAACTTTGCAGCAGCTGTAAAGCTTTACGAAGATTTAGTACTTAATATTCAGCCTGACGAACAAGTGTTGGAGGCACTCAAAGCACGTATTGCCAAATCTCGCATTGATGCCAAAGCGAATCGGGGAGCTATAATGAAAGCTCTGACAAGTTATGCTATGTATGGAGCAAAAAATAAGTATAATGATGTGCTTTCCAATGACCAAATTAATGCTATCACCTCTCAAGAACTTGTAGATAGAATTAAACAGCTGAATAATGTAGAGCAGATGATTATCTACTACGGCCCAGCTACTATTAACGATCTAATAGCTCAGCTTAAACCACTGCACCAAGTACCAGCTGCCTTTGCTAAAGTAGCTCCTAAAAAGGAGTTTAAGCAGATAGAACAAACAGAAAACCAAGTGCTATTTACTGATTATGAGATGGTACAAGCAGAAACCCGCTGGGTGCGCAATACAGTGCCTTTTAATGCTAAAGAAAGTACTGTTATCAGTGCCTTTAACAACTATTTTGGAGGAGGAATGGGGTCGCTTGTTTTTCAAACTATTCGCGAGAGTAAAGCCTTAGCGTATAGCACTTATGGCTATTACGCTACACCTGGACGAAAAACCGATAAGTATCATATACTAGCCTATGTAGGTGCCCAAGCCGATAAGTTTAAAGAAGCTGTAGAGGCAATGAACCAGTTGCTCAACACAATGCCTACTTTGCCAGCCAATTTAGAATTAGCTAAATTGCAAATTAAACAAGAGATTGAGACAGAACGTATCTCTCAAGACAATATTATTTATAACTATTTAGGAGCAAAAGAATTGGGCTTAAAAAAAGACAGCAGAAAGATTATTTATAATAATATTGATAAGATTACGATGGAGCAAGTAAAAGCTTTCCACGACAAATACTTGTCTAAAAAGCCTTATACCTATGTGATTTTGGCTTCTGAAAAGAAACTACCTGCTGTAGAGCTTAGGGCGATAGGCAAACTCAAAAAACTTACCTTAGAAGAACTTTTTGGTTATTAAGTCGAATAGGATTTTTTTCTGTAAGAGAAGCCTTAGAGCTACCTCGAAGGGAGACTGAATACGAAGCGAAGAGCAAGCGCATTTTTCAGCTAGCACTAAGTTTCTACAGAATGAACCAAAAACAGAAAAAAACAATATCTTATTTTAAGCGCACTTTAATTGACTAAATTTTTTAATGTAGAGGACAAAAGGCTATTTTTCTAATATCGTGCATTTAGCCTAATAGAAAGAAAAGCAAATAGTACTTCTCAAAATTAAACATTGCCAAAGCAATTAGCTTTGGCAATGTTTTTTGTATTCAAAACAGATTCATTATCAGTTGTTTTAAAAGGATAATAATAAATTCTCTTCAAAATATTTGGTAGTTTAAAGAAAACTTATTTACTTTGCATCACAAAGTACTTCAATATGGAAGAGAATAAATATTTAAATGACCTACATCACATTAGGCAGATGATGCGAAAATCTACTCTTTTTCTTTCTCTTAGCGGATTGTCGGGAGTATTAGCTGGTGTCTATGCGCTTTTGGGGGCTGCTGTAGCATATCTGCTCTTGCAACACCATTACATCTATTATCCTTATGTCATTATTGAAAGTCGTACCTTTAAGATTATTGTAGCCATAGCCCTAACTGTATTGATAGCCTCAGTTCTTACGGCTTACTTCTTCTCAGCGCGCAAAGCAAAACGCAATGGCGAACGATTGCTAACTCCTGTTGCTAAAACAGCTTTGTATAACTTTGCACTACCTCTGTTCGTAGGTGGCCTGTTGTGTATCTTGCTTATCAAGAATGAACATTATGGCTTATTAGCTCCAATGACACTTATTTTTTACGGATTAGCTTGTGTGAATGTCAGTAAGTATACTTTTGGCGATGTACATTATTTAGGACTTACCGAGATAGTATTAGGGCTATTAGCAGTACAATATTCAGGTTATGGTTTGCTATTCTGGGTCTTAGGCTTTGGAGTATGCCATATTCTTTACGGTTGGGTGATGCATTTTAAGTACGAACGAAATAAGGAAGTTCATTGAAAACATTTTTAGCACATATCAACAAGGCTTTTGACCATCGTATCCGATTGGCTATTATGTCTGTACTAATGGTGAATGAGAGTGCCGATTTTAATACCCTAAAAGAACTTTTAGGGGTAACAGATGGTAATCTCGCCAGCCATACTCGTGCCCTTGAAACTGAAGAATATATAATCATTGAAAAATCATTCATTGGCAGAAAAACTAATACAGTATATAGAGCTACTAAAAAAGGACGAGAAGCGTTTCAAGAGCATTTAAATGCATTAGAAAAGATCATAGGAAAGCTAGCAGATTAGCATTGCCTAATTATAGGGGAAATCCCCCTTTTCTTTTCCTTTCTAACTTTGAAATGCAAAGTGCTTTTTCTATTTTAGAATATTCATTTTTAACGACTAATAACTAAATTTATAAATATGTATCCACAAAAAACATCTTTCAGTTTTATGCAGTCAAACACTTTCCGTTTGATGCTTATAGGTATTCTTACCTTAGTATTGCTTATTCCACTTTTCTTAGTGCAAAACTTAGTAGAGGAACGCAAAGACCGCCAAATGTCAGTAGTAAACGAGATAGCAGGCAAATGGGGGAGAGAAGTCTTTTTCTATGGGCCTATTCTCAAAATTCCTTACAAATTGTACAGCGACAAGAATAAGAATAGCTTCGAAATTCAGTATGCCTACTTTTTTCCTGAAGAACTTAAAAATGTGTCGAATGTAAAGACTGAAGTTAAAAAGCGTAATAACTATGAGTCAGTAGTATTTAATGCTACTATGGACTTTTCGGGTTCCTACATAGTCCCTGATTTCTCGCAGAAAGGAATTCCTAACGAAGACATTAGTTGGGATAGAGCTACTATTCTTATTCATACTACTAACTTAGCAAGTATTAAAAATGGAGTAACTATAAAAATAGGAGCGAAGGATTACGCTTTTGAGCCTATTTACGACCATCAAGACAATGATAGTAATTACTACGATAATAATGAAATGCCTAACGAAGTTGCATCATTAGAAACAGGGTTTATCAACTATCAAGAATTTCTGACGAATTCTTCTTTTAGCTTCACCATACAGTACGATGGTAGCAAACGAATAGCTATTGTTCCCATAGGGAAAACCACCGAGAGTCAGCTTACATCCAATTGGGCTAACCCAAGCTTTACAGGAAACTTTTTGCCTTACGAAAAGCAGATTACTCCTGAAGGATTCAATGCTTCTTGGAAAGTACTGCATATCAATCGCCCATTTTCTCAACAGTCCTTTGGTACGCTTCCCAATATCTCTCAATACACCTATGATGTAGATTTTATTATTCCGGTAGATGAGTATCAGCAAAACGAGCGTGCTACTAAGTACGGTTTTTTGGTAATAGGACTCACTTTTTTGATATTCTTCCTCATCCAAAGTATTAGCAAGATAAGAATTCACATCTTTCAATATTCAATGATAGGTTTAGCGCTCATTCTATTCTATACACTGCTTATTTCTATTACCGAGCATAGTAGTTTTTCTTTTGCTTATATTCTATCTTCTTTAATGACTGTGGGGCTTATAGCTCTATACTCTATCTCGATATTGAAAAGCAAAAAGTTTCCTGCTTTTATAGCAGCATCATTAGTTGCTCTCTACGGTTTTATCTATGTGATTATTCAGTTAGAAAACTATGCACTATTAGTAGGTAGTATCGGCTTATTCACTATCTTAGCCATCGTGATGTATGTCTCACGGAAAGTAGAGTGGTCAGCAGCTGAGATAGAAAAATAGAAAGTTTTGAGTTCTTTGCTTTTTAGATTTCATTTTTTTCTGTACTTTTGCCTTTCTAAACACTAATTAAACAAAAAGAAATGTCAGAAAAAAAATCATTATCTTTTGATGTACTCATTGAAATTCCAAAAGGAAGTCGCAACAAGTATGAATACGATTTTACTCTTCGTAAAGTCCGTTACGACCGTATGATATTCTCTTCAATGATGTACCCTGCCGATTACGGCTTCGTACCTGAAACTTTAGCTTTGGATTCTGACCCCTTAGATGTGTTGGTCTTGGTTACCGAACCAACTTTCCCAGGTTGTGTGATGGAAGTAAAACCTATAGGAGTTTTTCATATGGCTGATGAAAAAGGGCCCGATGAAAAAGTAATTTGCGTTCCTGTGTCAGACCCTATTTGGAATAAAATGAATGACCTAACTGACCTCAATCCACATCTCATCAAAGAAATAGAACACTTCTTTAGCGTATATAAAGATTTAGAAAAGAAGAAAGTAGCTATTAATGGTTGGGGAGATGTTACTGAGGCTGTTAAAATTTATCACGAGTGCAAAGAACGCTATGTAGGTAGTAACAGAAACTTTTCTATAAACTAATGCAATGAGCTCAAGAGACATTAGCAAATGCTCTTTTGGGCTCATTCTCTAATAAAATTGACCAATGGCTTTATTTAAAAAAGACCCTTTTGGGCATACTCTCTTTGTGAAGAAATGGCTGATACGCGTTTTTGGTCTTCTTACGCATAGTAGGTACGATGGCTTTAATCAACTAAAAATAGAAGGGTCAGATATTATTCGAGAATTACCTCCCACAGGAGTAATGTTTATCTCTAACCATCAAACTTATTTTGCCGATGTTACAGCTATGTATCATGTGTTTAATGCCAGCCTCAAAGGACGTAAAGATACATTGAACAATATGAGCTATCTTTGGAATCCTAAGTTGAATATTTATTATGTGGCAGCTTCTGAGACTATGAAATCAGGTATTTTACCTAAAATATTAGGTTATGCAGGTGCTATCCCTGTAAATAGAACGTGGCGGGAAAAAGGGAAAGAAATACATCGTGAAGTGCGGCAAAGTGATGTAGAAAATATAGGAGTTGCCCTTGCTGATGGTTGGGTGATTACCTTTCCTCAGGGGACGACATCTCCCTGGAAACCTATTCGCAAAGGTACTGCTCATCTCATCAAACAGTATAAACCTATTGTTATTCCTATTGTAATAGATGGTTTTAGGCGCTCATTTGATAAAAAGGGGATTAATATCAAAAAGAAAGGGGTTCAACAATCAATGATTATCAAACCCCCTTTGCAGATAGATTATGAGAATGACACTGTTGAACAGATTGTTGCTCAAATAGAAATGGCTATTGAGCAACATGAATCGTTCCTTAAAGTTAAAAAATTAGAAATGAATAATGGGTCAAAGATAGAATGTAATTAGTAGCTTTAAACTAGTTAATCATTACCATTATACTGTTCCTATAACTATCATTATTAGGAACTCATTAGCATCTAGGTTTAAGAGTATGGCTTTTATTTTAGTCCACAAAGGTGCTAAAAATTATTGATGATGATAAGGCTCATTTCTTAAAATTGTAAAAGCACGATAGAGTTGCTCTAGAAAAAATAAACGTATCATTTGGTGAGAAAATGTCAGTTTGGAAAGAGAGAGCTTGCTGTTAGCACGTTCGTACATAGCCTGAGAGAACCCGTAAGGACCACCTATTACAAAAGTGAGTTGTTTTATGCTTGTATTCATCTTTTTTTGTAGTTCATCAGCAAAACCTATTGAAGTAAATTCTTTGCCACGTTCATCTAACAAAATAAGAGTATGAGAATTCTCTACATTGCTCAGAATGAGTTCGCCTTCTTTCACTTTTTGCTGTTCTTCAGATAGAGATTTACTATTCTTGACATCGGGTAAAAGTTGTAACTCAAAGTTGATATAATATGATAGTCTTTTTTCATAAGAACTGATTAGTTGTTGTAAGGCTAGGTTATCAGTCTTGCCTACAGCGATGAGTTTTATATTCATTAGGAGATTTTAGTTATGAGTTGTAAGAAAAATAACTTTGCCAAGGCTCATAGTCTTTTAAACTATGACCTTTGGCAAAGTTATAATTATTAGTAAGTAATCATTAAAAGAAGAATCTTTCTTTTTCGCCTTTCTCATTAAGAATTTCTAATGAATTGCGACTACGAGAAGAAAGACTTGACATAATACTTTTTAGCTCGTCAACATCTTTGATAGGTTTACCATTAATGGAAAGTAACACTTTACCTATAATATTAATATTATTGTATTCATAGAATTGTCCTGCACTTGTTATTTTTACACCTGATTTAGTTTTAAAACGCTTGTGATCTGCTTCTGAAAGATTTTTAACCTCCAATCCCAATGACTGAATTATGTAGGTGGTATTTTTCTTTAAGGTGATATTAGTGGTTTTATCTTTTCCTTCACGTGTATAAGTTACTTTTAATACATCTCCAGGTCGTTTAGAGGCTATGTAACCACTTAGGTCTGAGTAAGTATGAATTTTTACATTATCCAACTGTTTGATAATATCTCCTTTTTTTAGCCCTGCTTCTCCAGCTCCTGAATCTTCTTCCACATTAGCTATATAAAAGCCTTCAGTTTCTTTGATATTAAGGCTTTTAGCTATATCAGAGTCTAATCCTTGTCCACGTACACCTATTACACCGCGCTGTACATTGCCATATTCAATAAGGTCTTCTACTACTTTTTTAGCAATATTACTAGGTACTGCAAATGAATAACCCATATATACTCCAGTAGTAGAAGAAATAGCAGTATTAATGCCTATTAGATCACCATTAAGGTTTACGAGGGCGCCTCCGCTATTCCCCATATTTACTACGGCATCAGTTTGAATAAAGGACTCTATTTTATCGCTTCCTCTTTCGCTAATGTTGCGTGCTTTAGCACTGATAATACCAGCTGTAACAGTTGAATTGAGATTGAAAGGATTTCCTACAGCTAATACCCATTCGCCAACCTGTGTGTTATCAGAATCGGCAAAAGTAAGGAAAGGAAGTTTCTCATCAGCTTCTATTTTTAGTAGTGCAATATCGGATGAAGTATCAGTACCTATTAGCTTTGCGGTATATGTTTTGTTATTATTTAGGGTAACTTCCAAAGTAGTAGCATTGGCAATTACGTGGTTGTTAGTAACTATGTAGCCATCAGGAGTGATGATTACTCCTGATCCTGTACCTACTTGAGTTTGTTCTCCTCCATTGTTACCATAGAAAAGGTCAAAAATGGAAGTAACTCCTCCTTTGGATTTTACGGTGTTTTTTACGTGTACCACACTGTTTACTGTCTTGTTAGCTGCTTCTACAAAGTTAGTTCCTCCCATTGTACTTCCTTCTGGAGTTGCATGAGTAGTTCGCACCATTGTAGGTCGAGAAAGCAGTTCAAGGGCTTCTTGTTTAGTATCGTGTTTATCGATAAATAGTTTATAACCTCCTAAGGTAAGAAATCCGCCAAGAAAAGCTGCGGATATAAGTGTTGCATAATTCTTCATCATTATTCTTTGTTTTAGTTTTTATATGTAAAGCATAAGGCAACAATTGTGCCAAAAAAAGCTGTCCAATTTCTTGAACAGCTTTTTTTAACGAAATATGTTATTTTGAAAGAAATTACAATTTTGGGGCACCTGCAAGGACATCTGCACTTGCACCTTCAGCGAATTTTTTATCTTTGAAGTTTTGTACAAATGACTCAGCTAATTCTTTTAGTTTAGCGCTAAAT
>CAUQNY010000032.1:0-23321 GCA_963519425.1 uncultured Capnocytophaga sp. | reverse complement strand
AAGTGAAGACAAAGTGAAGACAAAGTGAAGACGAAGCGAAGACGAAGTGAAGACAAAGTGAAGACAAAGTGAAGACGAAGTGAAGACGAAGTGAAGACGAAGTGAAGACGAAGTGAAGACGAAGTGAAGACATCTTAGGAGCATAACGCAGCTTTAACCTCTCTTTTTCAAACCCCCATAGCTTTTAAAAATCTTATTTGTTAATTGAAAAAATATCCTTATCTTTGCCCCCGAATAGAAGTTATGCCCATTCTCTCACTATCATACAGCTTTTCCAGTTTTTTTAATCTCATAGGTATCAAAACTTCTTTAGAAGACTATCGTTTAGCCTACTTGCTAAACCAAGCATTAGGAATACATTTGGTTAAAGAAAAAGAAAATCAGCTGTTATACGCTTCTAAAATAGGGAAGTATTTCCCGTTATTTAAGTGGGAAGATAACGTTTTGTGTTATAAGTGGCTCTGTGTTGGAAATATGTTAGAAGGCTGCCCTTTAAACGATTATACACTTTTCAGTGTTCTCTCAGAACAAGTTTTTCTAGAAAAGAGCTACAAAGAAGTAGACTTTTTTCTCGCAATCGAAGGCACCAACTTTGACACACAAAAAACGATTCAGAAAATAACTCAGATAGCCGATACTTCGGCCTTTGAAATAGATTTCAATACACTAAGTTCAACAAATCAATTGATTTTTCAAGAATGTTAAATACCAAAAAAACAAAAATCGTAGCTACCTTAGGGCCTGCTACCGAATCTCCTGAAATCATCAAAGCGATGATGAAAGCTGGGGTGAATGTCTTTCGTATCAACTTTTCCCACGCCGATTACGATGATGTTCGCGCCCGAATCGAAATGATACGACGCATCAATCAAGAAACTGGATTACATACTGCTATTTTGGCCGACCTACAAGGCCCTAAATTGCGTGTAGGAGTGATGGAAGACGGTACTACTGTAGAACCAGGCGACATTGTTACTTTCGTAACAGGAGAACCTTTCGTAGGAAACAAAGAAAGAGCCTATATGAACTACAAAGAGTTCCCTATGGATGTAAACCCTGGCGAACGAATCCTCTTAGACGATGGTAAACTCATCTTTGAAGTGCTTGATACCAATCGCGAAAACGAGGTGAGAGCTGTAGTAAAACAAGGTGGCCCTTTTAGTTCTAAAAAAGGAGTAAACCTGCCCAATACCAAAGTTTCTCTTCCTGCACTTACCGAAAAAGACATACGCGATGCCCTTTTTGCTATCTCACAAGAAGTTGATTGGTTTGCGCTCTCTTTCGTGCGTAACCCAGAAGATATCCAAGACCTCAAAGACCTTATTCAAGAAAATGCCGGACACCGTATTCCTATCATTGCTAAAATAGAAAAGCCCGAAGCCTTAGAAAATATCGATAAGATTATGGCCGCTTGCGATGGGATAATGGTAGCCCGTGGGGACCTTGGCGTTGAAATCCCTGCCGAAGAGGTGCCACTCATCCAGAAAGAATTGGTGCGCAAAGCCAAAGCACATCACATTCCTGTAATCATCGCTACCCAGATGATGGAAAGTATGATTAAGAGTCTTACTCCTACCCGCGCCGAGGTGAACGACGTAGGAAACTCTGTCCTTGACGGTGCCGATGCTGTGATGCTTTCTGGCGAAACTTCTGTAGGAAAATATCCCGTACAAGTTATTGAGCAAATGGCGCGCATTATTAAAAGCGTAGAAGACTCACACCTTATACAAGTCCCTCTCATTACGCCTTTCATCCGCTCTTTGCGCTATGTTACCAATACGATATGCTTCCACGCTGCCAAAATGGCCAACGATACCAATGCCAAAGTAATAACCTCTTTGACAAACAGTGGCTATGCAGCCTTCCGTATTTCGTCTTACCGTCCTAACTCTCATATTCTCATCTTTACAGCCAACAAGCGCATCCTTACACAGCTCAGCTTGTTGTGGGGCGTAACTACTTTCTATTACGACCGCTTTGTCTCTACCGATGAACTTATCGAAGACATTAACCACATTGCCAACGAGAAAGGCTATGTAGATATGGGCGATATTATGATAAGCCTTGTTTCAATGCCAATGCAAGGCAAGGGAATGGTAAACACCCTCCGCGTATCAGAAATTGATTCTTGCGCAGTCAATTTCGACAAGAAAAAGAAAAAATAGAACAATCTGTGTAGATAAGCGATGTTAAAATACTGTTAAACTTTTAAGCTATTCTTTTAAAAGTTGAGAAAAAATAGTATCTTTGTCGCCAGAAAACTTAATGAACAGCAAGGATGAAGAACAGAGATTTAGGGCTGCTTGTATTGCGATGGGGCATCTCCCTGATGATGATACCTCACGGAATTAACAAACTGCTTCACCCAGAGGCATTTCAGTATGTACAAGCTACCTTGGAAGCCAAGGGGCTGCCTACTGTTGTTGCTTTCGGAGTGTTTATAGCTGAAATCATTGCTCCTTTCCTCTTGCTGATAGGATTCAGAACGCGCTTGGCAGCCTTGATAATGGTGTTCAATGGCATCAGCATACTCTATTTAGCTTATGGAGAAAAGCTGACCACCTTTACCCAGCACGGTGGGTGGGCGCCCGAACTACCAGCACTTTTCCTATTAGGAGCCTTGGTGTTGTGCTTTACAAGCGGTGGCAAATACGCATTGTCTTCCCGCAACAAGTGGGATTAAAATACATAGAGCTGCTAAACTATTTAAACAGGGAGTAACTGAAAATCCATAAGAGTAGGAGAAACAAAAAAGTAATTTTAAAATGAAAAAATTATTTGTACTAGCAGCTTTGGCTACAGCCCTTACCAGCTGCTCACTTACTTTGCCCGTAGCGGCAACTAGCAACCCAGTAGGTAAAAAGGTAGGTACTGCTACCGCTACCGGATTCTTCAGCGTATTGTACTTCAATGCTGATGCAAGTATCCAAACAGCAGCTAAAAACGCTGGTATTACCAAAATTTCTACCGTGGACATCAAACACACTAGCATCCTCGGTATCTTGGTTACTCACGAAACTATCGTAACTGGCGAATAGTGAAGTTTTAAAAGCTACCTGAGTATCCACAAAGGAATATTTAGGTAGCTTTTCCCTTTTAAAAATATTCTATGAAACTAAAACTCCTTTTCTGTTGCCTTTTGGGGTTGGTAGCCTGCCAAACAGATACCAAAATTCCTCTTTTCGGAACAGAAGACTACCTTTTGACTCCTAACGAACAAGTCCTAACGCTGCAAACACCTATGGACGATAGCTACGCTTTCGTAACCTCTCAGTTTTTTGCAGACGAGCAGTTGCCTATCTTCAAAATAACACGCCATAAGGATTTGTTTACCTATATCACTATTCCCGTAGGGCTCCATTTTGAACAAAAGCATTTCAGCCTTCCTCCCGAGCTTACTCTTGTAGACCAGCAGGAAACTGACGATACCAAATTTCTGTCCTACCAGCGCGGAAAAACTTTCAATGCTATTTACTTGAGAAAAATACGTCAGAACACTATTTGTTTGATAGTAGTTTCCCCCGATGAAACACAGTTTAAAACAATCAACAAAAGCTTTTTAGACCAAAAAATACAACTGAGAAATGAATAGAATATTATTGCTATGCCTAAGCCTACTGCTTGTGGGCTGTTTTGGAAGTCAGTCGGCAAGTTCTGGAGGCAGGACAGGTCTTTTCCAGAGCTTTTACGTAGGAGAGGAAGGTACTCAATATTTTATTAAGCCTCTTGCACTCAAGGGCGAACAAGATGACTGTTATATAGATTTTAACTTTCGCAGTGCAGCCCAACTATCAGGAGAAACTACTGCGAACTTTAGCTTTTTTGCAGCTCAGCCTGTGCACAAGCTCCAAGAAGCTTTTTTTGAGGTAGCAGGGAAACGCTTTGATTTGCAACAGAGCAAATCGCTGTTTGTAGAAACACAGAAAGACAATTTCAAATGTAGGTTCACCTCAGTTTTGCCCACCCCTTCTCTTAAACCACTATTTGCTACTTCACAATGGAAGCTCACCCTAATAGATGACAAGGGCAATAGCTACCATTTTACTTCTGACAAGTCTACTGAAAAGAAGATTCTAACACTCCGTCAGCGGCTGTTTTCTATCTTTCAGTAACGTCTCCCACTTCAGTTTTTCATCCTTGAAAAAAGCCTCTTCTTCAAGCGTAAGGGCAATATCTTCAAACGTATTTATTAGTTTAGCTTTAGATTTAAAGAAAAGGTTTTTCCCGATGATGTTGCTTCTTTCCCTCAGGTCAGAAACATTTATGTAGCCTTTGCTCAGAAAGCTGTTAACCATATTAGAAATGGTAAAGGGCAACCGCTCCGTTATCGTCTCTTCGCAATGGACTTTTAGCCAAAGAAAAATAAAGAGGGCAAAGCGCCTGATGGCAAGTATCTCTTTGAACTTTTCTATATGAGCTGGTTTTTGGGGGTTAAAAGGGGGCTTTTTGTTTTTCTTAACACTCAGGATAACCCTTTTTTCTTCTTCAGAGAGTTTTGTATAGAAGTCTGTTATGAAGTTGCGTTCTCGTATTTCTGTCTTCAAGTAGCACTGAAATTTCTCTGCGATGCTCCCTCCGATGCTTTCCGTATAGCCATAACCACTTGCTAAGTTATTCATTACGATATTTGTTAAGTCAGATGAGGGGGAGTTACTTCTTCTATTGCTTTTCTCCCTTTCTTGTACCTTTACCCAGTTGGCAATGTTTTCCTCTTCGGTATTGAAGTCCCATTCTGTCTTGTATTGGCCTAATTGTTCCAGAGGTGTTTTGTCTTTTTCATTGAAGATTTTAGCTATTTTTGGGTTGTACTTCTCGGTAAAACACTTGATAAAGTTTAGAGCCTTGTTGCTAATTGCATCTAATTCCTTTTGGGATAGAAGACTGTATGTTTCTGAAATGATAGGGTATTTAAAGGCTCTATTGGTGAGCTTTAGCCGGTTTTGCTTTGCCCAATAGATAATTTTGCTTATAAAATGCTTTCGCTGTTCAGGAGTCGAAAATACTATAGACTTCTCTTCGGGGATTATGACGGCCTCAGAAAGACCTGCTATTGCCATTCTGAACATTCGCGGGAGGTTCGATAAGGCTATGAAGGTGCTATAGGGTCTCCATTGGGCTACATCTTCAATGAAGCGATATCCTTGCCTTTCGCTCATTAAGCGGTTGGGAAAATTGGCTTCAGGGTTGTCCCAGATTCTAAAATCGATGAGTAGGACGGTATACTGGTTTTTGCGGTCTTTCTTAATAATTTTATAGGCGTCTGAGGTGCTGGTGCAGTGCTTTATCTCAACGCGGTAGTTTTTAGCTTCCTTAATAAGGGCTGTTATTTCGTTGGTTTTCTCATCGTCTAATAGCAAGATATTATAGATTGTTTCTTCGTCGGCAGCTGAATTTGTAGAAGACAATAGCGGCTGATTGGCTGATAGCAATAGGAGTTGTAGCTCATCGCAAAGCTCTCTTAGGGCTCCTATGCTATTGGCATTTTCCATTTTCTCTTTGAACTCTTTCTCATCTTGTGGCTGAAGAGATGTAATGATAGCTTTTAATTGATTTTTGCATTCATTTAAGTTTTTCTCTCGTATGTCGTGCCTAATGCTAGCTACCATCTTGTCGCAGGCGGCAAAATGGTAGCCATCTTCTTTTTCAAGTGGCAAGATACTATTAGGCATAGAGAAGCATTTTTTGATCTCTTCGTCGGGGGTGCAGATAGGTAGCTGGATAAAATGATAACCTAAGGCAAAGGCAGCAATAATTGCTTTGGTGCTGTCTTTTTCGATTATTTTGCTTCTTTCAAGTGTTAGAGATAGGAATACTACTGGGGTATTGATTTGTGGGTCTAAACAGAGCTTTTCCTGCACTAAATTGATGCCCCAAAAGTCATTGTGAAGATGGTTTTTCCAACTGAGCTCACACTGAACCATCACTCTGTCGTAGTTATTGTTGCGTATGAGGGGCAATTGCTTTTCAAACATCTTAAAGGAAGTTACCTCACAGAAAGTTAGTTGCTCTGAGGTTTGCTTTTTAAAGGTCTTTAGAAAGTCTTGTATGGTTTCTTTGTGTTCTGTATTGTAGCAAAGAAGTATATTCATTTTAGCTCAGTAATGTGTTCCTCATTTGTATAAAAGCTGCGTTTTTAGCATTGGTATCGGGTGCTTGAACAAAGGCTTCCCAAGCGGATTTAAACCCTTCTTTTTCCTCCATTTTTTGGCTGATAAAGCTTTCCCATTGCTGGAAGTTTGGGTTATTTTTCAAACAATTAGACAGAAAGGTGACAATTAGGTCGGTGTTATTTTCTTTCCAAATCAGGTGGATGAGTCCTTCGGTACCCATAGAGGGCTTTTTGAGATAGTGTTTTAGGGATAGATAACTGTTGTCAAAACCTGTGTGTTTTCCTTTTTTGCATATGGTGTTGTTAGAGACTTCTTGCAAGAAGAGCTTTTCTTGGAACTCGTCGCCGTTGAGGTGGTAAAGCAGGTAGATTTGGTGCTTTTCGGGCTGCAGCTGCTTATAGAAGCTCTTAAAATCCTCAATAGAGATGGAATGGTGTATCAAGAATAGGCTGTCGGTGGTGTATTTTACTTTGTGGTATAGTGTTGTTTCCCTAATGGCCATTGCCTTATGGGTGGCTAAAAGGTCAATCCCTACGAAATTTATTTGGGGTAGGTTGGGGAGGGGATTTAGTAGGTTTTGTAGTTTTTCTTTACTGGTAAAGATTATTAATTTGTCCATTCTATCGTCTTGTTTGATTTAAGATGTAGTTGATAAGGTATTTGTTGGCGATATCTTTAAAGGCATAGAGCAATGCAGATAGGTTTAGGTAGGTTACGCTGCAGGGTAGGTTTTCTAAAGAGTGCTTTCCTCTGCCTGTGGTAACTACTACGCGTATTTGTTGTGCCCATTGCTCTAACTTGTCATTGATGGTTTGGTTGGTATTCTCTTTGCCGTACATACGTTCTAAAAGGCCGTAGTGGATGATTAGGAATTCGGACTCGTGGAGGTGTTGGGCGATGTATTCCTCAATAGCGGGTACGCACTGAGATATGTTGGCATTGGCCAAATCGATTGAGGAGGCTTCGGGAATGAATAGATTGGTGTACTTGAAATAATCTTTGTAGTACACAGAGGGATTGGGTTGTAGATAGGGGGTCTCGGCAAATTTTTGTATGCGTTCGTCGATGACGATGACTTTGGTAAAGTAGGCTTCTACGATTTTTTGGCAAGTGATGGGCTGATTGGCAATCTCTCGGTACTTTATTGGCTCAGAGGTTGCGTTGGGTAGCTTTCGGGCAGCGATGCTGGAAAGGGCTTCGAAGGTGCTATTGCCCCTCTTGAAAAACTCTGGTAGTTCAGCCCAAAGCTCTTTGGTGCAGTGGTGGTCGAAAAAGACAACTTGCTTGCAGTTTTTGAATTTATCGCAGATTTCGAGGTAATATTCGGCAGACTGGAGGAGTGCATTACTTAGGATGTGCTCAAGGGTGTTGTCGAATATTACGATTTGGTTTTGAGATTCGTCGGGATTGGTTATGGGGTTTTCCCATTGTTCCCATACGAGGGTTTCGAAATGGTGTAGGGTTGTGCAGGCATTGAGACGCTCTTTCAGGGGCTCATCGACCCACATAAGTCTTTCAGGCCAAAGGGAGCATTCGGGGATACGGGTGCGTTTGCTTTTGATTTTTTGGCTATGAGAGGGGTAGAATTGGCTTGTCCAACCTGTTAGCTTCTCTACTTCTTCTTTGGTTTTCTCTCCGTATAGGAGGATAAAATCGGCATTGTATACGGTATTTTGCTTTTTGAACTGTGCAGGAGAGAGGAGCTCAATACCTTGTTGCTGGGCATTGGGTAGGGGGAAGGTTTCGGTATCTGAGATGATGATGAGGTATTTTTCTGGTTTTTGGATATAGAACTGATAGCCTAAGGTGCCGTTGACATTGGCAGCGGTTAGGAGTGGTAGTGGGTGGGGGTCGTCAATATTGGTAATGTCTATTTGTCGTAAAAAGGCAGCAGAGGCTTTCATTTCTAAGATTCCTAAGGAATGAGAGCGCAACTGTTGTTTTTCGTTGATTACTTTTCCGTTGATTTTTTTGGAGATGTCTTTTATTAATGGATTGATTTCCTTCTGTTTGATGCTGTCGGAAATGCTTACTTGATAGTACTTTTCTGGATGAGCGGAGGCGGGTAGGGTGCTTTGGGGGTCGGTGAAGTGGATGGTGAATGATACGTGCTGATGGTAGTTAGTATTGTGTTTGGCGGTATTGCGAATGATGTTTTCCAATATGTTGTAGAAGGCTTGTTGGCCAAGAGTATCGCCGGGGAACATCAGTAGTAGGTCGGAGGTATCGGTAAGGGGGGTGTTGTTGTAGTACCACTCTAAGGAATAGCTGAAGTTGCTGATACCAGAGATGCGGTTCAGCAGGATACGGTTCTCGTCTAACTCTCTGAAAAGTTCGGTGTATACTTTTCTAACTCCTTGGATGCTTGAGGTGCCGTAGGTGGCTTCGTTTAGGTAAAGGCATCGGTTGGAGATGTATTTGAATAGGGTAGCTAACTGATGTTGGTCAGAGAGTTCTATTTGGGAAAGTGCTCGTCCTTGGTAGGCTTGTGGTTGGTTTATTATTTGGGAGAGGTGGGCGATTGCGTTGGTTTTGTGAAGGTTGACCAATACATGCGAGATGATGTTGTGTGCCATATTGCGGGTAGACACCTGACTATAGGCTGATTTTTGGGCTTGTTTTTCTAAGGATTTTGATATTTTCTCTAATTGTTTGTTTTTTCCTTTGAGTGTTTCTTGGTTTTTCTCGTTGGAGAAAGTGATGATGAAGTCTTCTAAATGGCGTTTGATGGTATTTTCTTTTACTAAAGGGACAGGTACGTTGAACAATAGGACGATAGAGAATGCTTTTTTCTCGCCTTCAAAATCGGTTTGTATGTATCGCCACATTAGGAATTGGCCGTATTGTTTTTCGTTTAAGAACTTGGCTAAGTTGGCAAAGGTGCCTGCTTTTTTGTTTTTGTCGTACTGGTAGTTGGTGCTTTCTTGGGTTTCTTCTAGGCTTTCTTGGGGCTGTAAGAATCCGTTGGGGAGTACAGTGGTGCCATAGAGATTGTCGCTTTCTTGTGGGAAAATTAAGTGGTTGTGCTCTTTTAGGAACTCATTGTAAACTTCTTGATAGGAGGAAGTAATGAATGAGTGGGTCTTGTATTTCTTTTCTTTACTGGTTTCGGTATAGTAATTAAAGTCGATGGCTAAGAGTGGGTTTTGAGGTACTTCTTCTTCTTTTTTCTCATACAATATCTTAAAGATGGTTTTTCTTAAGGAGGTAATAGTAGCATCTTCTGCTATGGTAGGTTTTCTTTCTTTGAGGTTTACTTTTGAGAATGTGAAAGTGGTTTGGGGTGTCAGGAAGGAAATGCTGCCTGTTTCTTCTGATTTTGGGCTGAAATCTTTTTCCCAAAAGGGGTGTAGTAGGATTTGAAGATTGTCTTGGTTTTTCGGAGAGGTGGTGATGAGTCTGTATGCCATAGAGAGCTGGCTTGAGGTATCTTTGCCTCCGGGCAGGCCAATGAATAGGTATGAAAGGTTGAGCATACACTGGTTCTGGGTGGTTACGCTCTGTGCGACCATTAGGCTATCGTTGAGAGAATTGACGAGGAGCTCTTTTTTAGACTCTACGGTGAAAGCTAAGAGTAGGAGTTCTTTTTTTTGTTCTTTGAGTTCTTGGCAGTGCTTTTCGCGTAGATTTTTGAATGTGAGGGCTACTAAAGCAGGGAATCCTTCGGCTGCTCCTGTGGTGATGATGCGGAGGTGTTTGATGTTTTTTTGTTTTTCGTCTAAGAAGCTATGGAAGATTTTCTGTATGAGTTCTTCTACCTCTTCTTTTATATGGGGGTGGTTGGCCGCAAGGCGGTCGTTTGGATGGGGGTTGAAAATTGCATTGCTATTGCTTCCAAAGAAGCAGATGCCGTAGGAATGGTTGTCTTCCTTTTCAAATATTTGGGGTTCAAATTGAAGTGCTTTCATATCGATTGTGCTATTTTGCGACAAAGATATGTTTTCTTTTTTGCTTTTCATAGTTTTTGGTGTGAAAAAAGAGTTATTTTTTGCTGTTGTTGTAGCGACATAGTGTTGGGGGCGATTCGGAGTAGCTCTAGTGTAGAGCCACTGTAGAGCCACTATAGAGCCACTGTAGAGCCACTGTAGAACCACTGTAGAGCCACTATAGAGCCACTATAGAGCCACTGTAGAGCCACTATAGAGCCACTGTAGAGCCACTGTAGATCGGGAGGGAATATGATGTGGCTCTGGTGGGGCTTCGGGGAATATAGCATCGGGGAATGTTGGGGTTATTGTACGGGACTGGTTATGCTGGTGCAGGCTACTAATGCGGCAGCGGCGATGGGGGTACAAAGGAACCTTTTTGGGAGGTGTTTTGGGTGTAGCATATTCTGTGTTTGTTTTAAATAAGAGGGTCAATTCCCCTCCCCGTTTCTGAGATGTTTTTCTCTAATTGTTCAGTTTGTTGTCTGAAGAGAAGAGAGGGATGCGCAAAGGGTTTGTCTGTTTTGCGTTTTTGCTTTGAAAGGGGAAGGGAATTGACCTCTTGGGTATAGGTGTTGTTTATTGCTTATCTTTTTCGGTTATCGGTTACGTTTGATAATGATCTGCTCGTAGAATCTATTGGTATCAGTGGTTGAGCTAACCAGTAGTACGTAGTAGACTCTCTGTTCTCCCACACGTAGGGTGTTTCTGGCTCTGATGTTGATTTCGCGCAGGCCATCTCGGTATTCTTGTTGGCTTATAACAGGGGAGCAGAAGTCGTTCTCTTTGACGTAGGCTATACCACTTCTTGCGATATGGGTTCCGTCCCGTTTGGTTACTTTCAGTAAGATATTGTTCCCTTCTACCTCAGCATCTAGGGCGATAACGCCAGCTACGTTTTCGTACTTGCTACAGTAATCTTTGAAATTTCGATTTGAAAAGACTCTTTGCACAGTATATTCGGGTTGTTGAGGACGGTATGGTTCTTGAGCGCGGCCAGAGAGTTGCACTCTTTGGTAGAACCCCTTGCTTGAGCGAACTATCAGATTTCCAGTATATTGTCCTTCGTATCTGGGATTGAATCTTATATTAATATAATCTCTTTCAGAAGATGATAGTTGAAAATTAGAGTTATAATTTTCTATACTAAAAGCTCCATTACCATTATCTTCTAATACAAAGCTTATAAAAGAGCTAGCTCTCCCATGGTTATATACACTAATGTTTTTTACAATAGGTTCACCAACTATAGTGCTATTGAAATCAAGATAAGAGTTTTCTATCTCCAATTCTTCTGAGGGTTGCGGTTGTGGTTGCGGTTGCGGTTGTGGTTGCGGTTGTGGTTGCGGTTGCGGTTGTGGTTGCGGTTGCGGAGGGGTAGGCTGATCTGGGGTATCATCTGTCAGAGAAGAGTAAGACGAGTAAGGGAAAATGACGAAAGCTTCATCAATAGCTTTATTTAATAAGTTTGTGCTAATTTTGACATAGCCAGTATTGTTGTGCCCTCCACGGTTCCAACTATTCAAAACATACAGAAACTCCTCTCCATTGTTATCTTTTCCAAACCCTGTTACGAGCATAGAATGTCGAGAGTCTGGGGCATCAAGGTCGGAAGCATCTCCATTAGGGTGGAAATCTTTCCAAATCTCATCTTTGGCTCTATAAAATAAATTTTTAAAGTTAGGGGTGGTAGCAGCTCCAATAATGACAGGCATATCTCGCATTAGAGCTGCCTTTATCGAATAAAGGTTTATATTAATAGGCTCATAGCTTCTAATACGAGTTTTCATAGCTTGTTCCATTACTTTTGAAGAGGGAGTAGGCATACACTCTTCGCTTATTTCTCTGTAAGACATTACAGAAGAGCTAGGAACTCCTCGCTCTTTTAAGATATCTAACGCATTTACTATAGTCATCCCTTTTACATCACATTCGTTGCGCATATTATATATAAAGCTAGCAGATGGATAATTATAAGCGTCTTTAATAGAAATGCCTCTGATTTTGTAGTTGATCTGATATGCAATACTGTTTACTACAGAGAATGAAACGCAGCTAAAAAATTCTCTCTGATCTTGATGTTGAGCAACTTCTGTAGGAAAGTCTAAGTAATAGCTTTCTGGAAAAGTTTCACCTTCAGGGAATTTATATGCTCCATTTCGATAGGTTTTTGGAGATTTTAGAAGCCCTGTTTTGTATTGTGAAAACGATTGGCTATCGTCCTCGTCTTTTTTCTGACAAGAGGAGATAAAGTTCGTGGCCAAGAATGAGAAGGCCATTACGAAGATGAAAATTACCTTTTTCATAACATTTATTATTTTAAATTATTAAACCTATAGAAAATGTTTGTGTGTCATTTTCTGAGGCAAAGATATTGTGCTTTTTTCTATCTTATGTGTGCGAGGGGGAATGCGAGGGGGAGCGTTGCTGCTGGCAAATTTGCTCATTTCTTAATTGTTTTGTATCTTTGCCAAGTTAAAAAACATTGTGTAGAAATTGGAAAACATTCAGGCTATCAAACAACGGTTTGGCATTATAGGCAATGACCCAAGGCTGAATCGCGCCTTGGAAAAGGCTATTCAGGTGGCACCTACTGATATTTCGGTACTGGTAACAGGCGAGAGTGGGGTAGGGAAAGAGGCTATCCCGAGGATAATCCACCAACTATCGTTGCGCAAACACGGCAAATATATTGCGGTGAACTGCGGAGCGATTCCTGAGGGGACAATAGATTCGGAACTCTTTGGCCACGAGAAAGGGGCTTTTACGGGAGCAACAGCTACCCGTAGTGGCTACTTTGAAGAGGCTGATGGAGGGACTATCTTCCTCGACGAGGTGGGAGAACTCCCTCTGACAACGCAAGTACGGCTACTGAGGGTGCTGGAAAATGGCGAATTTATAAAGGTAGGCTCGTCAGTGGTGCAGAAGACGAATGTGCGCATCGTTGCAGCGACTAATGTACAGATGCAAGAGGCCATTGCGAAAGGTCGCTTTAGGGAAGATTTGTACTACCGCCTTAGCACTGTGGAGATTCATCTGCCTGCTTTGCGCGAACGCAAAGAGGACATTCATTTGTTGTTTAGGAAGTTTGCATCGGACTTTGCAAACAAATACAAAATGCCACCTATCAAGCTGTTGGACGATGCAGTGCAAGTGTTGCTGTCGTACCGCTGGAGCGGGAATATACGTCAGTTGCGGAACGTAGCTGAGCAGATTTCGGTGTTGGAACAGCAGCGGGACATTTCGGCAGCCATATTGCGCAGCTACTTGCCTAACGCGGGTACCCATTTGCCCTCGGTAGTTTCTATAGGACAACGCGGAGAGAGTGATTTTAGCAATGAGCGCGAGATTCTCTACAAAGTGCTTTTCGATATGAAGAATGACCTTAATGACCTGAAGAAGTTAACACTTGAGTTGCTACAACACGGCAATTCGGCACAAATGCAAGAGGACAATCAAGGGTTGATACACCGCATTTACGGCGAGGGGCGCGTAGGAAAAGAGGGGACTCCTCCCCCTATAGAAGTTCTGCCTGTTCCTGCCTCGTCGGTACCAAAAGAGATTAGTTCGTTTGACGAAGGGTATGACTATGAGGAAGCTACTGAAGAGGAGCTCTTCTCGCTACAAGAGCAGGAACGCGAGATGATAATGAAGACCTTAGAGCGCAATGAGGGCAAGCGCAAGGAGACTGCTAAAGCTTTGGGTATTTCGGAACGCACCCTCTACCGGAAGATTAAACAATACAACTTAGACGTATGAAGAAAGACTACCAAATAGGCATAATAGGGTTGGGCTACGTAGGGTTGCCTTTGGCGTGTTTGTTTGCCAAAAGCTATCCTACAATAGGCTTTGACCCCCAAAAGTCAAGAATAGCGGCCTTGAACAGAGGCATCGATGAGACTAACGAGGTAGGGGCAGAAATACTACAAGAGCGCTTGGCTACCCGTTTGCGCTGTACGCACCGCATAGAAGAGGCTAAGGACTGCAATGTGTACATTGTAGCAGTGCCTACCCCTATAGACTTATATCAGCAGCCCGACTTGACTGCTTTGCGAGAGGCCAGTCGGATGGTAGGTGGCTGTCTTAAAAAAGGCGACTTGGTGATTTATGAATCGACTGTATACCCAGGGGTTACGGAGGAAGTGTGCGCACCTATTTTGGAGCAAGAATCAGGCTTGCAGCTGAATGTTGATTTTTTTATCGGCTATTCGCCAGAACGCATAAACCCAGGAGACAAGGAACGCACAGTAGAGAACATCTGCAAAATCACTTCGGGTTCTACTCCCGAAATAGCGCAAGAGGTAGATGCTCTGTACGGTTCGGTGCTCAAAGGAGGTACCTATTTGGCTCCTAGCATCAAAGTAGCAGAAGCAGCCAAAGTAATTGAGAATGCCCAGCGCGATGTGAACATAGCCTTTATGAATGAGATTGCTAAGATTTGTCATCTGCTGGACATAGACACTAATGCGGTGATAGATGCCGCTTCAACCAAATGGAATTTTTTGCCCTTTCGTCCAGGCTTGGTAGGAGGACACTGCATAGGGGTAGACCCCTACTACCTGATACAGAAAGCAAAACTGCACGGCCATTCTCCACGCCTGATGATGGAAGCCCGCAAGACAAACGACTCGATGGGGGGGTATGTAGCACGGCAAATCATCGACCAACTGTGTGTACAAGGGGTTGCGGTGAAACACAGCAGGATACTGCTATTAGGGTTTACTTTCAAGGAGAACTGTCCAGATACACGCAACACTAAGGTGATAGACCTCTACCGGACTTTGGAGCACTTTACTAATACGCTAGCGGTATTTGACCCTTTGGCCAATGCGACAAAAGTGCAAGAGATGTACGGCATTTCTTTAATCCCTTCGTTTGAAGAGTTGCCCCGCGACAATGATGTGGTGGTGCTCTGTGTGCCTCATAAGGCTTTTGAAACACTTTGCTGGGCAGACTATCTGACCGAAACAGGCTTTGTGTACGATGTAAAAGGAGTGCTAAAAGAGGCTGAAAACGTGTTCAGATTGTAGGTTTCAGGCAGATGACAAGAGTTTTTGCCTTTGCTTTTCAGTCTAAATGAGATTGCTAAAAAAGTATTGTTTTGGCTAATAATGCGCAACGAAACGTAATTTTTAAGGAGAAAGTATCCATAAAATATAATCAAAATAAAAGTCGTTTTCTTTCAGTATTTTGAAAGAAAACGATTTTTTTTGTAAAAAGTTCAAAAAATGATTGTTTTTGTTGTGAATTTTCGTTGAGTTACGAAAAATAAGTGATAAAAAATGTTGTGAAAAAGTTTTGAAGTTATTTTAAAAAATAATACTTTTGCGGAGTTATTAAAAATATTTAGAGATGAAATTCAACAAAGCAAGTTACGCACTTTTATTAGCCTTAATAGTGCAATGCTTCTCGTGGGCGCAGGAACGAGAAGTACGAGGAACGGTGAAAGACGAATCAGGACTTCCGTTGGGAGTAGTAACCGTGATTATAAAAGGTAGCACCCACGGGGTGGCAACCGATTTTGATGGGAACTACAGCATAAAAGTACCTAGCGACAAATCTGTTTTGGTTTTTTCTCAAATAGGGATGAAGACTGTTGAGAAAACAGTTGGCAAATCTCGCCATATAGATGTTGTGCTAAGAGAAGAAGCACAAGAATTGGGCGAGGTAGTGGTAACAGGAGTAGGGGCAGCTACCGATAAGCGCAAGGTGGCTATCTCGGTAGATGCAGTTTCTGAGAAAAATTTGAAACGCACTCCTGTGAAAAGTTTAGACGATGCCCTTAGCGGTAAGATAGCAGGTGCGCAAATACAGTCCACCTCAGGACAACCAGGGCAACAAGCTAACATTATTTTGCGTGGTATCAACTCGTTGGGAAGTTCACAACCAATGGTAATTATTGATGGGGTAGAGATAAATACCAGCAACTATACTATGGGGTCAAATGCTTCTAGCGGTGTTTCCTCAAGACTTGCAGATATTGATTTGTCTAGCGTAGAGCGCGTAGAGGTTATCCAAGGGGCTGCTGCTGCTACCATTTATGGGGCACAAGGAGCCAATGGGGTTATCCAAATCTTTACCAAGAAAGGTAAAAAAGGACAACGCACAGAAATATCAGTAAACTCTTCGTTAAGTGTAGACGATGCACTTACAGGGAATCTTTCGTTTGCTCAGAATCATTATTATAAAACAAAAGCCGGTGACGGTCGTATAGTAGATGGGAAAGGCAATGTTATTTCAGTAGATCCTACTACTGGGTATTGGACAACTCCAGACCAATCAGTTACAAGTGTAACAGTAAACGAAACTCCTTACAAAGAGAAAACTTATAACCACCTCAAACAGTTCTACAAAACAGCTTATACCCAACAGCACTCAGTGAATGTTACTGGGGCGTCAGGAAATGTTGATTATGCTATCGGAGCATCGTCGTTAGATCAAACAAGTGTGGTGAATGGTAGTTACAAGAAGAAAAACTTAACTGCTAACATAGGAGCTGAGCTATTTAAAGGTTTCACAGTACGTTCTAACTCTCAATTAATTAAAAGTCAAAACACCACTGGGGTAATAACTGGCCGTAGTAGTATTCTTTCGGGAATAGGAACTGCATTATCAGCTCCAGCCTATGTAGATTTGCATTTTAAAGATGTAGATGGGAAGCCTTTTGCAGGATACGACAAGAACTCTAATGCTGTGATGCCTTTTTACACCTACGAATACCAGAATACGCTGTCAGAAACTAACCGTGTAATACAAGGTATTAACTTCAATTACAAGGTTACTAAGAACATAGAACTCGATTACAAATATGGTTACGACCATACACGCTATGACAATACTGAGTTTGTTAAAAACCAAACTACTAATAGATCAGGAGCAGGGATTGCTCCTTATACAGGAAAATTGACCAAAAACCTATTGCGTGAAACACTTCAAAACTCTTTGCTAAGTGCTTATTTCCGTTTTGATTTCCAAAGAGATTTTAAACTGAAGCTACCTATTCAGTCTACTACACAGTTGGCATACGACTGGCGTAAGAACGATGTTTACGAAGTAGAATCTGTGGGTACAGGCTATGGTGTAGAACCTCCTTTTACACTCAAATCGGCTAACTCGTCAAACTCTATTGATGACATCTCTGAATTTATTACTTTTGGATATCTAATCAATCAGAAGTTTGATTATGCAAATCTTTTTGGACTTTCAGTAGGGGTGCGTTCAGACTATTCTTCGGCTTTTGGAGAAGGAGGAAAACCTTTTACTTTCCCTCGTGCTGATGCCTATTTCCGTTTTGCTGACTTGCTACATATTGAAAAGCTCAACGAGCTGAAAGTGCGCGCTGCTTATGGAGAGGCAGGTATCCAGCCTAATGCCTACGACAGACTTATAACTCTTTCTAACGACAAATTAGGCAACAGAGGGTACTACTATTTGCCTTCTATCTCTCGAAACCCTGAATTGCAAGTGCAAACTAGTAAGGAAACAGAGTTTGGTTTGGACTACGGTTTGCGTTTAGGCCAAAGTTGGTTCCACCGCATAAGTGGAAATGTGGTGTACTGGAAACGCCAATCGTTTGGAATTATCTATAATGTAGACACTCCTCTTTCTTTAGGAGCTGGCCAAATAAAAACCAATGCTATTGATTTGTCAAGCAATGGTATTCAAGCTTCAGTAGATTTGAATGTTTTAAACACTGACGATTTAGATTGGAACTTTGGAGCTCGTTTCAGTAAAGGTGAAACCGTAGTTGATAAAATATCTAACGGCAAGCGCATTGTAGTAGGAAGACAAGGAGGAGGTTTAAGCACCGTGAACGAAGGAGAACGTGTAGGTACTTTCTATGGCTACAGTCCTCTTAGCTCTCTAACCCAAACCAACTCAGCTGGTGAACGCTACATTGCCGACAGCGATTTGGCTAACTACGAATTGGTTAATGGAATGGTTGTAGACAAGAGAACTAAGACTGTGAAATTCACAAATGAGCAAGAGAAAATAGGTGATGCAACACCTGATTTTACAATGTCGTTCTTTAACGATTTGACTTTTGCTAAAAAGCTTACTTTCTCTTTCCAAGTAGACTGGACAAAAGGAGGTGATATTTACAATGGTACTCGCCAACAAATGTATCAGCATAAAACACACGGCGACTTAGACAAGAAAGTAACCATCAATGGCACCACAGGAGCCTACGTTGCCTACTACAACAGTTTGTACAACACCGCAAAATCAACCTCTTATTTTGTGGAAGACGGATCGTATGTGCGATTGAGAAACGTTTCACTAAGCTATGATGCAACTGACATTCTCAAAGATAGTTTCATCAAAGGTTTGACCCTTACTGCTTCTGTAAGAAATCTTCTTACTCTTACCAACTATTCTGGCTTAGATCCTGAAGCTGTAGGTACTACGCTGAACAATCCTCTTTACAGAGGTATCGACTTGTATACCTTCCCTAATATGCGTACGATTACCTTTGCTGTAAATCTTAAATTCTAACCTAAAAACATTGAAATACGATGAAAAAGAGATATATTATATTTGCCGTTTTAGCTCTTGTGCTTTCTGCTTGTAGCAAAGACTCTTTGAAGCTACAAAATCCTAACGAGCCAGGGCTAGAAAGTTTGAAAACAGAAGAAGGCTTGCAGAAGTTTGCATTGGGGGTGTACAACCCTATGCGTACTAACTACTATGCTTGGATGACGCTTACCTATCACAACTTGATGGGCGATGCTACCGTAACCAGTGCAGGTAACTTTGGTTTCCGCAATAGCAACCAAGCTTATAGTGTTACGCGCCCTAATGGAACTGTCATTGTATCGCCAGTAGGAGAGAGCCAAGTCTCTCTTTTAAAGACCTTTAATACTCGTGAGCAAGACCACGAGAACGTTTTTAGAAACGAATGGGCTTCTATGTACGGGGTTATAAGATATTGCAACTTAGCACTTGAATTGTTGAACAATAACGAAGTAAAGATAACCAATGATGCCGAGATAAAATCAAAGACCTATAAAGCGTGGTTCTTGTGGTGGAAAGGCTTTGCCTACTCTCGTTTGGGCTCTATTTACTCTAAGGCTGTCCTTACCAATCATTACAACAACTTGAGCACTAACTACCAGTCTCGCGAAGCGGTGATTGCCGAAGCTAATAGCCTTTTTGAAGCAGCAAAAACTATCTTGGCTACTATTCCCGAAGGCAATTCAGTTTACGAGGAGCTTATGAGTGTTTTTATTCCTTCTCAATTTAAAGTAGGAAAAGGAGGCGTTCTTACCCCTCAAATGTTCATCAGAAACATCAATACCTATTTGGCGCGCAATATTTTGGTGAACAAATATGCTACCGATTTGACTGCCGCTGAACTTACTCAAATACAGAATTATGCTAATAGTGGAATCCAGAAAACCGACAAGATTTTTACAATTCGTTCTGTATCCGACAACACTTTGTGCTTTGTCTATGAAACAGCTTGGAGTCCTTTCCGTCTTCTTGTAGGTTGGGAATTTGTTTCTGAGCGTTTGGTACAAGATTTTAAAGCAGGCGACAACCGCTACACACGCAATATACTAGAAAGAAGCCAAGTGCTGTTTAACCCTAACGGCCGTGGTGTGAACTTTGGAACTCGCTATGCGCTTAAAAACGGAGGAGACTACGCAAGTACTACCGCAGGAGCTATAGAGTTGCCTTTTGCAGGTTCTTACGAAGAAAACCAATTGATGCTTGCTGAAGCTAAAATTAGAAATAATGATGTAGAAGGAGGTCTAGCTCATATAGATGCAGTGCGTACTTACCAAAATGCCCAACTCGCAGCAGTAGCAGGTACAGGCCTTTCGCAAACAGAAGCTTTGGAAGAGTTGCGCAAAGAACGTCGTGTAGGTCTTTTCTTGAAGGGAACGTCTTTCTACGATGCACGTCGTTGGGGAATTCTTAAGCCAGTAGCACAAGGCGGAGGTCGTACCAATGCCAACGTAGTAGTAGCAGCCGACGGTACTACCGAGCCTTGCACAATAGACTACCAATACACTGAATGGTTTGATGTCCCTGCCAACGAAACAGATTTCAATCCAGCACCTTAAAAAGGAACATATTTAATTTTGTTGAAAAAGGCTGCCCGAACACTATCGGGCAGCCTTTTTTGTGCTTTTACTCTAAAACAAAAACTTAAACACACAAAAATTGAAAATCAAGAAAACAATCTTAATTCTGCCGTAAAAGCCTAAAAAAGAAAAAAACACTTAAAAGGCATCTTAAAGCGACAGTGTAGGAATAGTGGAGCCGAAGTGAAGGAAGAGTGTACTTTCAGCAATTCTCAATTTTCTTTCAAACAAACTAAAAGCAGAAAAACAATCTGCTGTCTCTTTCGTGTGTTTGAACTAAAAAACGAACCTCTACACTTGTTATCTTAGAACTTTTCACTACTTTTGCCCCTCAAAATACCTAAGAAAATGCAATCATATCTTGATTTATTACAACATATCATAGACCACGGCTACTCCAAAGACGACCGTACAGGCACAGGCACTACAAGCCTTTTTGGATACCAAATGCGCTTTGACCTCTCCAGAGGTTTTCCACTGCTTACCACTAAGAAAATTCACCTCAAATCAGTGATTTACGAATTGTTGTGGTTTCTGAAAGGCGATACGAACATTCAATACCTCACCCAGCACGGGGTGCGCATCTGGAATGAGTGGGCAGACCCTAATGGCGACCTTGGCCCTGTCTACGGAGCCCAATGGCGGAATTGGAATGGTCAAGCTATCGACCAGATGAAGATAGCGGTAGAAACACTTCAGAAAAACCCAGAGAGCCGCCGCATTATTGTCTCTGCTTGGAACCCCTCAGTGCTGCCAGATACCAGTCAGTCCTTTGCGCAAAATGTAGCTAATGGCAAAGCTGCTTTGCCTCCTTGCCACGCCTTTTTTCAGTTTTACGTTGCCGACGGCCGCCTCTCTTGTCAGCTCTACCAGCGCAGTGCCGATGTGTTTTTGGGGGTACCTTTTAACATTGCTTCTTATGCCCTACTTACTATGATGGTAGCCCAAGTCTGCAACCTTCAGTTAGGCGATTTTGTCCATACTTTTGGCGATGTGCATATCTATAACAACCATCGCGAGCAAGTAGCCCTACAGCTCAGCCGCAGCCCCCGTCAGCTTCCTACGATGCACCTCAACCCCTCAGTGAACGATTTGTTTGCCTTTCAGTACGAAGATTTTAGCCTCGAAGGTTACGATCCTTATCCCGCTATTAAAGCAGCAGTATCGGTGTAGGTTAAAATTTCGTTAAAATACTATCTCAGCTTGCTTATTTGTCCATTTTTTACGTTATTTGTGCCCTCTAACAACGTAAAATAGCAATGATGAAAAACAGTTTTATCCTCTTTTTTCTCACTTTGTGTACCCTACAAAGTGCAGTAGCCCAATACACTACCGAAACATTCAGCTCTGCTAAATTGGAGCGTAAGCAAAAAATAGGTATTTATAAGCCCGATAATTATTCAGACAAGCAAGCCTACCCTCTTTTGGTGGTGCTCAATGCCAATAGCCTGATGGAACCTACCATCTCGGCAGTGCGCTACTACGAGCGTTTTCAGGAGATGCCTCCTTGCATTATTGTAGGTGTTTTTGACCAACGCTTGGAAGATGTAGCAATCATCGACGAGGTAGCACGCCCAATGAATGAGTCAGCACGCTTCTTTGAGTTTCTTGCTACAGAGTTGGTGCCTTATATTCAAGGCAAGTATCCCATTGCAGCTTTAAAAGGTCTCATTGCCTCTGAAGAAGCTGCTTTCTTGATAAACTACTATATGCTCTCGCAGAAACCATCTTTCAATATGATAGTGAGTCTGAATCCCATCGCCATTCCTCGAGTAGGCGAGCAGCTGTCCGAGGCTTTGGCAGCAGGATTTCCTCAAAGGCTATTCTATTATATGGCAACAGCCGATGTAGAGAACAAACTAAACTACGATACTGCTGTGCGCTTTGAAGGCTTTTTGCGTGCTACCCCAGCCCACGAATCGGTAGAATACCATTTTGCCAATATGAAAGGCACTACGGTAAATGCCGCCAAACTGCAAGGTATTGCACAAGCGTTAGATATGTGCTTTGATATTTACAAACCTATAGGGGGCAAAGAGTACAAAACCAAAATGGAAACACTCCCCACTGGCGTGTTTGAGTATCTGCAAGACAAATACAAAACGATTGAAACTTATTTCGGGGTAAAAAAGAAACCTTTAGTGAACGATATACTAGCTACCTACACTGCTGCAAAGTCAGCTGCCGACTGGGATTCGCTTAAAAAACTCTCTAAATATGTAGACGACGCTGGCTATAAAGACACCGCGATGCCTGGCTTTTTTATGGCTGAATACTACGAGAAAACTTCCGACCCCAAGAAAGCATTAAAGATGTACCAAAAAGCTTATACCAAATCGGAAATAGATTTCATCACTCTCGACTTCGTCAATGAGCGCATCACACAACTAAAGGGGAATGCCCCTAGCAAGAAAAGCAAAAAAGAAAAAGAGAAATAATGAACGTAATCAAAACTAAATTAGAAGGGGTGGTAATAATAGAACCACAAGTATTTTTTGACCAGCGCGGCTACTTCTTTGAGTCCTTTTCACAACAGCGATTCAACGAACAAGTAGCGCCTACCGTATTCGTGCAAGACAACGAATCAAAATCTACCTACGGAGTGTTGCGCGGCTTGCATTTCCAGAAGCCTCCATTTGCACAATCAAAATTGGTGCGAGTTGTAAAAGGCAGCGTATTAGATGTAGCGGTAGATTTGCGCAAAGACGCTCCCACTTTTGGGCAGTATGAAGCCGTACTTCTCACCGAGGAAAACAAGCGTCAGTTTTTCATTCCTCAAGGCTTTGCTCACGGTTTTGTAGTCCTCAGTCCCGAAGCTATTTTTCAGTACAAGTGCGACAACTACTATGCGCCACAGAGTGAGGGAAGTGTTCGTTGGAACGACCCCTCTATAGCTATTGACTGGCAACTTCCGTTACAGAGTGTACTCCTATCAGACAAAGACCAAAAAGCCCCTCTGTTATCAGAAATTACTTCACCTTTTTAATGAGAAGTGTATAAGGACTAAAGGTCGTTATTCTATTGAGCAACAGTAGTATAATGGCCTTTTTCTCTTAGTAGATTCTTTGATGTATCAAAAAAAGTCCCTAAAAATTTGGTAGTTATAAAAAAGAGTACTACCTTTGCCCCCGAAAAATAGAAATGGTGGTTTTAGCTCAGTTGGTTAGAGCGTCGGATTGTGGTTCCGAAGGTCG